>BTRG01000048.1:0-18681 GCA_036986275.1 Gammaproteobacteria bacterium
CCTGAAGGAGAGGGAGTTAACGGGACAGCAGTGACATTACATTGAAGTTTCAGCGGGCCTGAGTCCGATATCGACTGTATCAGCTGGAGTCCAACCATGAGTTCCATCAAACCCAGGCAAGGCCATTACCCCACTACCCGCATGCGGCGTATGAGACGCGATGGGTTTTCGCGTGATCTTATGCGGGAGCATCATCTGCACAGCGATGATTTGATACAACCGGTATTTGTCATTGAAGGTGACAATATGGCTGAAGATGTGCCTTCCATGCCGGGTGTGCGGCGTATGAGTATAGACTTGTTATGCAAAGAGGCTGAGGCCTTAAAAGTACTGGCCGTGCCGGCCATGGCGCTGTTCCCTGTGGTGGGAGAAGACAGGAAGTCAGACCAGGCGGAAGAGGCTTACAATTCTGAGGGTCTGGCGCAACGTGCTGTCAAGGCCGTGAAGGCAGCGGTTCCGGAGATGGGGGTAATTACTGATGTCGCACTGGACCCATTTACTTCTCACGGTCAGGATGGTTTGATTGACGATAGTGGTTATGTGATCAATGACGAGACCGTTCGGGTACTGGTCAAGCAGGCCGTGTCCCATGCCGAGGCCGGCGCTGATGTCGTAGCCCCTTCCGATATGATGGATGGTCGTATAGGAGCCGTACGCGATGCCCTGGAAGCAGAAGGTCATATCCATACACGTATATTGGCCTATTCCGCCAAATACGCCTCCAGTTTTTACGGTCCCTTCCGCGATGCCGTGGGTTCCGCTGCCAATCTCGGTGGTGGCAATAAAATCAGTTATCAGATGGACCCGGCCAATAGTGATGAGGCCATTCACGAGGTAGCTCTGGATATTGCCGAGGGTGCCGACATGGTCATGGTCAAACCGGGTATGCCCTATCTGGATATCATCTGTCGTATTAAACAGGAATTTGGTGTACCGACCTTTGCCTACCATGTCAGTGGTGAGTACGCCATGCTCAAGGCGGTCTCACAAAACGGCTGGCTGGATGAGCGCGCTGTAGTGTTGGAGGCCCTGTTGTCCTTTAAACGTGCCGGTGCCGACGGCATACTGACGTATTATGCGCATCAGGTTGCGGAGTGGTTGCAAGACTAACGCTATTATCTTGGCTTTGCCTGGTGGCGAGTTGTTTCGTATTACCGGCTCAGGCAGATACCTGGCTCAAGCTCACTGATAGTCGTAAAGAAAAAATCAACGAACCTGTCTTTCAGGGTAAGGCGCAAATCTATGAAGCCGGTTTAAAGCAGCGTCAAACCGTGGTGCTGGTGCACGGCTTGGGTGGCACCGGTGCCGGGGACATGCGCGAGATTATTCCGTATCTGGCCAAACACTTCCATGTGCTGACTTTTGATCTGCCGGGTTTTGGTCAGTCCGATGCCGGTAATAAATTGTACAGCCCGGAAAAGTATGTGCAGTTCATACGCTATGTCGTAAAACAGCGCGCAAAGGGATCAATATATTTGTTAGGACATTCCATGGGCGGGCTGATTGCACTGCGCTATGCCGCTACTTATCATAACGAGGTGTCGCGTTTGATTCTGGTTAGCGTTGCCGGTGTCTTGCACAGGGTCAGTTATTCCAAACACCTGGTGGCTCTGGGGCTGGGTCAAGTCTCGCAGTTGGGGTCTCTGGGCCAGCGCATTTCCGGTATGGTTAATCATATGATGGACAAGCTGGCCGCCAGGCGCTTGCCGGATGAGCTGGTATTACTGACACCGGTGACAAGACAAAAGTTGTTTAATGGCGAGGCCAGCAAGATTGCCGGCTATGCCATGATTGTTGATGATGTCAGTGCGTTTATACCCAAGGTGCAGGCGCCTACACTCATTATCTGGGGTGAGGACGACAATATCGCTCCGCTGCGCACGGCCAAGCTATTGGGATTTAATCTGCCCAATGCGCGCCTCGTGGTGCTGGATCGTTCCGGACATGTACCGATGAAAGAGCGCCCGGAGCGATTTACCGCTTTGGTGTTGAAGCATCTCTCCATGTCTGATGACGCCTTGCGGCAGGCACAGCGGTCTGAGCGTTATGCGCTGGCGGTACAGATGCCAAAGAAAACGGTGCGTCGTGGTCAGTGTCGCGATACACGTGGCCGCGTGTTCGAAGGTGATTATGCCCTGTTGATCATAGACAATTGCCAGGACGTGTTGGTGCGCAATGGTCATATCGGACAGCTGGTAATACGAGACTCCAGTGCGGAACTGGAAAACCTGCGACTGCGCAGCAAGGGCACGGCGTTGCAAGTCATACGGTCCGATATCCAGATGACGGCATCCCATATTCAGGGGCAAACAGCCATTGAGATGGCGCAGAGTCGCGCCGACCTTGCCGGTGTGCATGTAGTGGGTGACAAGGCGGCGATAAAGGAAATCAGCAAGGCCGGTGCGGCCTTGCCATCCTCGGTTATTTTCTCCGTGAGTCGGATAGAAAGCCCGGCTACCTTTTCCTACCTGCATGGATATCGGCAGTTATTGCCGGGAGCCGCGCTCTGAGCGACGATCGGCCGGCTGTTCCAGATCGACTCGGGGGCCGGGTTTTGTCCCGGCCCCGAAACGGCTATGATGGCGCGATACCCCTATAGATACCCGGTATTTTTCCCATGACGCACCCGCGGGCACCGTTATAATGCCGGCACTTTACGAACTAATGAGGGCCCCGGGGACAGGAATGATGCGCACAGATAAACCGATACCTACAGATATCAAACTACACCAGCAATCACGAGTACTGGAAATCACTTTTAATGACGGTAGCCGGTTCGAGTTGAGTTGCGAATATTTGCGTACGCACTCGCCCTCGGCGGAAGTGCAGGGCCATGGACCCGGGCAGGAAGTGCTGCAAGTCGGGAAGGAAGACGTCAGTATCACCCATATCGAACCGGTGGGGAATTACGCTGTTGTGCTGCATTTTGATGATGAGCACAACACCGGCATTTATTCCTGGGAACACTTGTACGATCTCGGTAAGAATAAAGACATATACTGGCCGCGGTATCTCGAGCGCCTGCAAGCGGCTGGACATAAACACAGGGACTAATATTCAATTATTGTTATGAGCACGGCTGACAGCAAAAAAGACAAGACTACGCACTTTGGATACCGCGACGTATCCGAGTCCGAGAAGGCGGGTCTGGTGGCGGACGTATTTCATTCTGTCGCGCGCAAGTATGACGTTATGAATGATGTGATGTCTTTTGGCGCTCATCGTTTATGGAAACGGTTTGCTGTAGGTCAAAGTGGTGTGCGTGCCGGTCAGCGCGTACTGGACCTCGCCGGCGGTACCGGCGACCTGACCCGTCTGTTTTCAAAGCGTGTCGGTGCTGATGGTGAAATCGTGACTGCTGACATCAATAACTCCATGCTGGAAGTAGGCCGCGAGCGACTTATCGACCAAGGATTGGTGAAAGGAATTTTCTTTGTTCAATGTGATGCAGAGAGTTTGCCTTTTGTGGAAAACAGTTTCGATTGCGTGGTGATTGCCTTTGGCCTGCGTAATGTGACGCGCAAACAGCGTGCGCTGGAGAGTATGTATAGAGTATTACGTCCCGGTGGGGTCGCCATGATACTGGAGTTCTCCAAACCTGCTTTGCCAGGGCTTAATAAAATCTACGATTTCTATTCTTTTACAGCCCTGCCGTTCATGGGCCGAGTGATAGTTGATGATGAAGACAGCTATCGTTATCTCGCGGAATCCATACGTAAGCACCCCGACCAGGAAACACTCAAAGGCATGATGGAAACGGCCGGCTTTGAACGTACGCATTACTTTAATCTGAGTGGTGGTATTGTTGCATTGCACAAGGGCCACAAGCTTTAATCATCCATCCATCACTTAATAATATTATGAATTTTGCTCGTGCGACAACGGCTGTGCTGGAAGAGATCGCCAATCGTTTCCTGCGGCTCGATACCCGGACCTTGTGTCGATTGGGTGATCTTGATGGTAAATCCATCCGGCTTTGTTACGACGGGGTCTTGAGTGTCTATGTCTTGCCCTTTGAGGGCGGTCTGCGTTTGCGAAATGAGATAGACGGTGAACCCGATGTCACCATTAGCGGCAATCTGCCGGCATTTGCCCGTATGTTGATGGGTGAGATCGCTCCTGGCGTCATGGCGGCGGCTGATATGCAGATCAAGGGTGACATGGAATTGGGGCAACACATCAAAGGCATATTGGATGATATTGAGATTGATTGGGAGGAGCATGCCTCTCGATACCTGGGTGATGTGCTGGCGCATAAATTGGGAAATGTGGCGCACACAGTGCACGATTGGCGCGTCCAGGCGCATGAAAATATGGCCCAAACCGCTGTTGAATTCTTGCAGCAAGAAAGTCGTTTGAGCCCCTTTATTAGCGAGGTGGAAGAGTATCTGCAAGGAGTTGATACAGTGCGCAATGATGCCGATCGCTTGGCACAACGCATCCAGCACTTGAAGGACAGTCACGGTGTTTAGCCCTCGCCTGCGCAGATTGATGTACATCAGTCGCATGTTTATAAAACACGACCTGGATGAATTTGTTCAGGCCATTCATCTCTTTCGGCCGTATCGATACTGGCTGCGCCTGTTTCCGTGGAATTGGCGTCGCCGTTCCAGCAAGCCCAGAGCGGTAAGGTTGCGCCAGGCCCTGGAGGAACTGGGCCCGATTTTCGTCAAGTTCGGTCAGGTCATGTCTACACGCCCTGATCTCTTGCCTGAAGATATTGCTGAGGAGTTGAGCAGGCTACAGGATCAGGTACCACCCTTTGCCGGGGATGAAGCCGTGGCTTTGATTGAACAGGCCTATGGCAAGCGTTTGCATGAGGTCTTCAGTGAGTTTGATCGTAAGCCGGTGGCATCGGCGTCTGTTGCGCAAGTCCATTTCGCCTGTCTGCATGATGGCACCGAGGTGGCGGTGAAGGTTTTACGGCCAGGGATTTGGCCCGTTATAGAGCGCGACCTGGCATTGCTGGACACACTGGCATCGCTGGCGCATCGCTACTCTGCCGAGATGCGTCGCTTGCGGCCCAAGGAAGTGGTGGAGGAATTCCGTCGTACAGTGCATAACGAGTTAGACATGATGCGTGAAGCGGCCAATGCCAGCCAGTTGGCGGCCAACTTTGAAGGCTCCAGTCTGCTGCATGTTCCCAAGGTCTATTGGGACTATTGTCGGCGGGATGTACTGGTCATGGAGCGTATATATGGCATACAAATCAGCGATATCGATGCCTTGAAAAGGGCCAACATCGATATGCGTCAGTTGGCCCATAATGGCGTCGAGATCTTTTTCACTCAGGCCTTTCGCGACGGCTTCTTTCATGCCGATATGCACCCGGGAAATATTTTTGTCGCCCCGGATGGCCAATACCAGGCCGTGGATTTCGGCATCATGGGTACCTTGGGAGAGCAGGATAAGCGTTACCTGGCAGAAAACTTTATTGGTTTTTTTAATCGGAATTATCGTGCCGTGGCAGAGGCCCATCTTCGCGCCGGCTGGATACCGCGGGAGACACGGGTCGAGGAATTTGAGGCCGCCATACGCGCAGTTTGTGAACCCGTATTTGCTAAACCGATCAAAGATATTTCCTTTGGTCAACTTCTGCTCAATCTGTTTCAAACCGCGCGACAATTTCAAATGGAAATTCAGCCACAATTGGTGTTGCTGCAAAAGACCATGTTTCAGATAGAAGGTCTGGGGCGGCGCCTGTATCCGGATCTGGATTTATGGGTCACGGCCAAACCTTATCTCGAGCGCTGGATGCGCGAGCAGATGGGGCCGCGTGCGTTTATTCGTACGGCAAAACGTGAGTTTCCCAAGCTCTGGCAGGTGTTGCCAGAATTGCCGGGTCTCGTGTATGAATTGATGCACCGCGAACGCGAGGGGGAGGCCATACACCATTGGTCTGCGCCAGAATTGAAGGAATTGACGACTGTTTTAAAGGCACAGCAGCGACGACAATATTTTATCTGGATCGGGAGCACGGCCCTGGTTTCCGCTACGGTGCTGTACAGTTTTGCACGTTTTTATGGAAATGATGTCGTATTAAGTGGGTTGGCGATAGGGGCCGTGAGTCTGGGTGCTATGCTGTTATTGGCGGCCTGGCCACGTAAACAATAGAAAAATGGTTTAAAAGTAAGTGTTTAGCCGATGAAAGGTGGCACTCTCCCTGGAGACCGCTATGTTATACTGGTTACTTGTGGAAGTAGTATTAAGGTTCGGGACGGACTTTATTGATATGAAATATCGGTCACACAAAACAATTACGTGTCTGCTGGCAGGGCTACTGAGTGGGTCGCCTGTGATTGTACAGGCGCAAACGGGTTTTTCTGTTGTGGCATTGGCTGGCAATCCTTCCTTCAGTGTCCTCAGTACGGCCACCGGTTATTCCGCTTCCAATTACTCATCGCAAGGTTTTTCATCCCTGGGCGCGGGTTCGGATTTTCTGGCCGATGACCGTATGGGCTTCGAGAGTCTGAATCTTCCTGTCGAGCCCGATGTAAAAGTCGAGCACGAATATCGTGTATTGCAGTATCACAGTGAATATAATCAGATCAAACTCCCTCATTACCGCCAGCAAGCGCAGGACGGAAATCAGCCCTATACCCGTCTGGATGCCTGGGGGCTCAGCTGGCAGCATAAGATCGATGCCGATAGCAGTTTTGAACTGGCTGCCCACCGGGGCGTGAGTGAGTACGCGAATAAGTTATTGCGCAATACAACCAGTACCATGGCCTCAATGTCCTGGACCAGTTATTTCACCCAGCGCGGCAAAACAAGTCTGACAGGCAGTATCTTCGTAGGCGATGAGGCCGAGCGCGAACAGCAAGAAGGGAGTCTCGAGCGTCAGTTTTATGGGTTTTCCATAGGGGGTCGCCTGAATGTGTTTGAGGCCCATACACCTTACCTGTCGCTGAAGATGCAAAAGAGCAGTTACGTTAGCGAAGATCCTTTGTATGTACAGGGGCTGGAGCCAGATTATTTTTCACGCCTGGTGGCAGGCTGGAGTTGGCAAGTAAAACCCAACTGGAGTGTGCAGGCTGAGGCCAATTACACATATACCGATAGTGAGTGGGCTTCACGTCTGAATAGCAGCAAGCTGTTTTTTGGCACCCGTTACGACTTTCGCTAGTCGTATCCACTCGTCCTTTTGTAAGCCTGAGTTAACCCCAATCCAGTCGTTTACTGAAGAACGCCGTTTGATTGCGTTCTTCATAGCTCAATGATGGGTAGAATCCACGCTTGTAAGACTCTCGTTCGCGGCTATTCATTACACTGATTCGGAAGCATTTATTTTCCACCGCCTGGATTTCCATGGCGGCCATTAAGGCCTTGCCTACGCCCATGCCACGTGCCTTCTCGCGTACAAAGACTTCGGTAATCATCATTTCTCTGCCGGCGAATAGCAAGTAGGCCATGATTTCACCATGAATATATCCCATGACTTTATTATCCAGCACGGCCACCCGTAGCAAAGTGTTTTCTTCACTGGTAAGTGCGGTGAGTCTCTGACGCAGCGTGGTGCCGTCCGATTGAAAGGCGGGGTTCCAGCCCAGTTCGCGATGCAGGCGCATAATAGCATCGATGTCATCTTGTTCCAGTGGTCTGATGGTGATATCACTTTCAGTCATAATATTAGGTCCTTATTCATACGCGGGTCTGACAAGTCCCTGTTCCACCAGGCCGCGCTCCTTCTTTCCACATAGTACTTCAATAAGCGTTAGAGTAAAATCCATAGCAGTACCCGGGCTACGCGAAGTAATGACCGTGTCGGCAACAACAACAGGATCGTTACTGAGTGCGATCTTGGGAAAATCTTTCTCTGTAAATGTACCAGGATAGCAAGTGGTTTGCTTGTTGTTCAATACACCCGCTAGCGCCAGTACTTTGGGTGCCGCGCAGATAGCAGTGACAAATTTACCTTTATTGTACATAGTTTGTATTAAACTGATGATGCGCTTGTCCTGTTCAAGATGTGTCGCGCCTGGCTGACCACCCGGTAGGACTATCATCTCAAAGTCCTTATCCATGGCTTCATCCAGTTGGCAGCTCGGCACAATAATTGTGCCGCGGCTGCCTCGCACTGGACCGGCCAGCAATCCCGCCGTAACGGTCTCAATACCGGCCCGTGTCAGCAAGTCGGTGATGGTAACAGCCTCCAGATCTTCAAAGCCTTCTGCCAGAGGCACTAGAACAGATGTCATGGGCCGTTCTCCGATGTGTTGGCGGCAATCAAATCTGATGGGCTGACCAGTGTTATATCGCTGGTTGATAATTGTGGCAAGCGTCGTTCGAGTACGGTCAGGGTTTCTTGGTAGGGATGGCCAATTGCTACCGCCTGCCCGTTACGCCTGGCCAGCTTAAGTAAGTGATCAAATTGTTTTTCGATAAATGCTTCGTTGGGTTGGCTATCGAGAAAAACATCCCGTATTAGATACGGGATGTTGTGTTGTTGTGCCGACAGTGCGGCGACACTATGCGGGGTAGTCAATGAGTCGACAAAAAACAAATCACCCTGTTGTTGCAGGGCCTGCATCAGTGCGTCCATGGCGTCGCGATCCTGTGTAAGCTGGCTACCCATGTGATTATTAATACCGGTAACATGCGGTACGGTCTCAAGATTGTAGGATAATGTGAGAGCCACTTCCAAAGCCGGCATGACAGATTCAATCTTGCCGGGCCCCGGATCCTTGTCCGTCAGGATGGGTGTCATGGGGAAGTGCAGCATGACCTCTTTCTTGTAGTGATGGGCCATATTGGCCAGTGTTACAGAAAAACGTGTGTGCGGCAGGATGGCATAAGCAACAGCACCGGGTAGTGCGATGGCTCGTTTCCCTTCCCTTAGGTTATGCCCCAGGTCGTCAACAATGATTGCTATGCGTGGCGCTTCGTTATTGCTGCTGTCGTTGGCCCATCCCGAAGGCGCGAATAAAAACCCCGCAAAGACCCAGGCAATTCCTGTCAGATGATAAATAGAGTGTTGGTTATTTATTGTTTGGCACCAAAGATATTCACACCTTTTAATAGATTTAGTGCTTCATTGAGCTGGTAGTCCTGGCCCTTGGCGCCGGATTTGCGATCAATCTTCCTGGATTTCTTGCCAGACTTTTTAGTTTTTTCCAGTTTGTTGTTTATTAGGTGACCGGCGAGATCAGCCTCCGAAATATGCTTGCCCTTTTCGGTACGCGTCACTTTGGCGTCTTCGACAATAATGTCTGGTTCGATACCTTTGGCCTGTATGGAGCGACCGCTGGGTGTGTAGTAACGGGCTGTGGTTAATTTCAATGCTGTACCACCGCTCATAGGTAGAATGGTTTGTACCGATCCCTTGCCAAAAGACTTGGTACCGAGAATTACGGCGCGTTTATGGTCTTGCAGGGCACCGGCAACAATCTCTGAAGCCGAGGCCGAGCCGCCATTGATTAATACGACCATAGGCGCGCCATCCAGAATATCTGCCGGTGTGGCAGTATATTTCAGTCTGGAGTCTTCCGCGCGGCCTTCGGTGTAGACTATCAGGCCCTCGCTGAGAAAGGCATCGCTGATAGAAACGGCTGCCGTGAGTACGCCGCCGGGGTTATTGCGCAGATCAAGAATCAGGCCCTTGAGTTTTTTTCCTTTGTTTTTCTTCTTGAGTTTTTCTGCCGCCTTCTTTAAGCCCTTACCCGAGTTGCCCTGGAACTGGGTGACGCGTATGTAGCCGTAACCGGGCTCCAGTATGCGCTGTTTGACGCTCTTGATTTTGATAATGGCACGGGTGACCGTGATCTCCAGTGTCTTGTTGGCGCCTTCACGGACTATGGTCAGATCAATATCGGAGCCGGGTTTGCCGCGCATCAGTTTGACGGCATCGGTCAGCGTCATGCCCTTTACGGGTTTATCATTGAGCTTGACAATGAGGTCGCCGGTCTCAATGCCGGCCTTGGCGGCGGGGGTGTCTTCGATCGGGGAGACGACTTTGACGAACCCGTTTTCCATGGAGACCTCTATGCCCAGGCCACCGAATTGCCCCTCGGTGCCTATGCGCATCTCACTGTAACTTTCCTTGCTCAGGTAGGTGGAGTGCGGATCCAGCCGCGACAGCATGCCATGTATGGCATCGTTGATCAGTTTTTTGTCTTCAACGTCTTCAACATAGTCGGATTTAATACGGCTGAAAACTTCAGTCAGGGTGCGCAGTTCCGCCAGTGGCAGCGGGGTGGTGATTTTGTCGGCACTCTCGCGCGTGGCCATAACGGCGCGTTCCAGGGTGATGCCTGCGCCGATAAATATGCCCAGTGTTAGAATCAAGATATAACGAGTCGTGCACTTCATAGTTCCATTTCTCCAGCAGCCAGAATTTTCATGGCTTAATCATTGTCTATCTCAGCGGCGTTTGCACCAGACGAGTGGATCGCGGGGCCGGCCGTCTTTCCGGATCTCGAAGTAAAGGCCGGGTCGTGGCGGGTTGCCGGTATTTCCTGAACTGGCGATGACCTGCCCTGTTTCGATCCAGTCTCCGACTTCCTTGTACAGGCTTCGATTATGTCCGTAAAGACTCATATAGCCATTACCGTGATCTACAATCAATAGTAGCCCAAATCCTCGCAGCCAGTTGGCATAGGCTACGCGACCACGAAACACGCCGCGTACGTCCCTGCCTTCCGGCGCGTTGATAAATAACCCCTTCCAGCGCAGCTTGCCCAGTCCCCGTGGGCTGCCATAATTGGCTCCAATGCTACCCTTTACCGGAAGACGCAGGCGCCCCCGGTGTTTGCTGAATCGGTCACTAAAGGTCTCGGCCTGTGGAATGTCGGCCAAGTAACCCTGCAGGCGTTGCAGTAATATTTCCAGTCTGCGCTGGTCTTCGCGCAGGGCCTCTAGTTGTTGCGACTGGTTCTGCACCCGTTGGTTCAGTGTGGCCAGCACTATCCGGCGTTCGGCCTGTTGTGCCTGTAAGCGTTTCTGCTGTTCAGATTGTCCGGTTTTCAGGTTTTGTAGGCGGTTCTCTCGCTGTTTGATTTCACGTTGCAGTGTTTTTAACCGGTTCAGCGTGGATTTCGCTTGCTCAATACTCTTGCCGCGGGCCCGGTTCATGTATTGGTAATACACCAGTAAGCGGCTGAGTTCGGCCGGGTCACGCTGATTCAGTAGCAGTTTCAAGTACTCCTGCCGGCCCATGGCATAGGCTGCCTGGATTTGTCGTTCCAGATAAGCTGTATGTTTGTCCAGTTCGTTGCGACGGAGTTGTTGTTGCCGCTGTAATCTCTGTAATTGCTTGCGTGTCTTGTTGATGTCACCTTGCGTTTGCCGCAGCTTGCGTAATTGTTTGTCGACTTTTTCATCCAGCTGGCGCAGCTTGACGCGCTGCTCATCGCGATTCCCACGCGTCTGATTCAGCTCCTGTTGCAGGGACTCAATTTTATAGCGCAATTGCGTCAGCTCACGTTTGCGCGTGGCTTCTTGCTTGTCAGCAAAGGCAAGTGGCAGGCAAGCAAATCCGGTCACCAGCAGGGCGCAGGCGAAGAGTCGGTGTTTCTTGATGGAGACCTTATGGCGATAGCCGTTCATGGCGGATGCTGCGTAGCACAGGGGGTATGTCTATTCGCTATCGGCAAATGATACCAGAGGTCGACCGGTCATTTCGGGCGGTGGCGGGATGTTTATCAGGCGCAATATTGTAGGGCTGACGTCTTCCAGTGAGCCGTTTTTGGCTAGTGTGGCGTCACGTCCGACATAGATAAAGGGCACGGGGTTGGTGGTGTGCGCCGTATGGGCCTGGCCGGTTTCAATATCGAACATCAGTTCGGCGTTGCCGTGATCGGCAGTGATTATCATTTCACCGCCCACATCTTTGAGTACACGTTCCAGTTTACCCAGCACTTCATCGAGAACTTCTATGGCGCGTACCGTGGCGCCGAAATCACCGGTGTGACCCACCATATCGGGGTTGGCGTAGTTACAGATGATGACGTCGTATTTGTCGCTTTGAATGGCATCGGTAAGTTCATGGGTCAGGGTCAGTGCACTCATTTCCGGTTTCAGGTTGTAGGTGGCCACATCCGTGGGTGAAGGGATGAGCTTGCGATCTTCGCCTTCAAACGGGGTTTCCACGCCACCATTAAAGAAAAAGGTCACGTGGGCATATTTTTCAGTCTCGGCGATGCGTAGCTGATGTTTACCCAGCTTGGAAATGTATTCTCCGAAGACATTTTGCAGGCGCTCGGGAGGGAAGGCGACGGGCACATGAAAGTCGGAGTTGTATTCCGTCAGGCTGACAAAGGCGCTGAGATTAAGTGGCTTGTTGCGCTCAAAGGCATCAAAGTCCGGTTCTATGAACGGGCGTGTAATTTGACGGGCGCGGTCGGAGCGAAAGTTCATAAAAATAACGGCATCGCCATCGCGGATATGGGCGGCCCTGGAACCGTCTGGAACGATAACGGTGGATTCGACAAACTCGTCCGTTTCTCCCCGTTCATAGGCCATTTTCAGGGCCTCGGAGGCAGAGTTGGCCTGGTACTGGCCCCTGCCTTCGGTGATGAGTTCGTAAGTAGTCTGGATGCGTGGCCAACGATGATCACGATCCATGGCATAGTGGCGACCAATGATGGATGCGAAGCGCGAATTTCCCAGTGTCTGGAACTTTTCCTCCATCTCTTTAATAGATTTGGCCGCACTTCGGGGCGGGGTGTCACGGCCATCCAGGAAGGCATGGAGATAGACCCTGGCCGCACCCCGTTTGACGGCCAGTTCTGCCATAGCATGCATGTGGTCTTCATGGCTATGGACGCCACCTGGCGACAATAAACCCAGGATATGGACTGCCTTGCCCTGTGCTTTGACAGTATCGACGGCGTCAGTCAGGGTCTTGTTGGTAAAGAAATCACCAGTCGTAATGGCCCGGTTGATGCGCGTATATTCCTGATAGACTACGCGGCCGGCGCCCAGATTCAGATGGCCCACTTCCGAATTGCCCATTTGTGCCGAGGGCAGGCCCACGGCGGCTTCCGAGGCATGGACCAGGGTATGAGGATACTGTTGCCACAGCCTGTCCCAATTGGGTGTGTTGGCCGCTGCAATGGCATTATATTCTGTTTCTTCTCGATAACCCCAGCCGTCCAGAATTAACAGGACCAGGGGTCGGGGGACAGCTGACATGAAGGACTACTCTATTTCCGGAATCTATTGGGGTCTTTATCCATGCACATATAATTGTATAATGTTTCTATTATAAAGGCAGCAGGCAAAGCAGCAATCTGATGGTCTTTATGGAATTTTTTTGCTTCAGTCGCCACAAATGGAAGTTGCTGGGTGCAGGGGCGAGCCAAGAGGTGGATTATTATGATGAGTGCAATTGTAGAAAACATGTCAGCGTTGTTGATCAGCAACGAGGAGGATATCAACCTCGCTGCCCGATCCATGAAGGCCATGGCTCATCCCCTGCGTTTGAAGATCTTGTGCATCCTGGGCGGTACTTCCGAGACCAGTGTCCAGGATATTGTCGAGCAAGTGGGTACATCGCAGAGCAATATTTCGCAGCATCTCTCCATTTTGCGTGACAAAGGCATACTGACCTCACGCAAAGATGCCAATAAGGTGTATTATCGTATTGCCGATCCCAAGATTGTGAAGCTCATCGGTTCCTTGCGTGAAGCCTTCTGTTCCTCTGAACATTACTGATATTTTCTTCCAGATAAACAGGTCCAACAGGGTTGGTTTGCGATTTATCCGCGTCACCCTCTGATTCCTCTCAACCAAAGACATATTGCTATGGATTTTGTGATTAATAACTGGTATCTCTTTATCGCCTTAGTAGTCGTGCTCTTTTTGCTCTATGGCGGACCACTCATGCTGGCCATGAATGGTATAAAAGCGGTCAATACGGCTGAGGCCATACGCATGATTAACCAGGATAATGCCATCGTGGTCGACGTGGGTGAGCCACAGGAATTTCAACAGGGCCACATTGTTAATGCCATTAATGCACCACTGGGGAAATTAGGCGATCACATCACTGGTTTGAGCAAGCATAAGGCCAAGCCGATTATTGTCAGTTGTCGCAGCGGCCAGAGTTCTACCAAGGGCGCCATCCGTCTCAAAAAGAACGGTTTTGAGCAAGTTTGTGCTCTCTCGGGAGGCATGATGGCCTGGCAACGAGACAGTTTACCGGTGGAAAAATAATGGCCAGCGTGAAAATGTATTGCACAAGTACCTGCCCGTATTGCCGTATGGCTATCAAGTTGCTGGAGAAGCGAGGCGCTGCGATTCGTAAAATTCAGGTTGACCAGACACCTGAGAAGCGCGACGAAATGACACAGATCACGGGCCGCACTACCGTGCCACAGATCTTCATCGGCGACACCCATGTGGGTGGTTATAGCGAACTGGCCGAGCTGGATTTGGATGACCGACTGGTGCCCATGTTGGGCACCTGACAAACCTATCTCATTGAATAGACAAGAATTATGACCAATGCACCGCAACAAAATGTCGGCTTCAGTATGGAGCGCGTCTACCTCAAAGACGCGTCATATGAGGCCCCGAATGTGCCGCATATGTTCCTTGAGCAAAAAGCACCTGAAATTAATATTCATCTGGAAGTGAGCCATCAGAAACTTGAAGGGGACGGCGGTTATTACGAAGTGGTGTTGGCGATTACCGCCAACGCCAAGACTGACGACAAGACCGTCTTTCTGGTGGAAGTGCAGCAAGCAGGTCTGTTTGTGCTGCAAGGCATTGCAGATGACGAGATGCTAAAAGTGCTGGAGATTGCCTGCTCGACCATCCTGTTGCCCTTCGCTCGTGAGGTTATTAATGATTTTGTTGGCAAGGGTGGGTTCCCACAGTTACTCATCAATCCTGTCAATTTCGAAGCCCTGTATCAGCAGAAACATGCCAAGGTTGATAAAACCGTTAAACACTAGTGCGTTGCATCATATGTTAGGGACAGGCCATGTCATTCACGGCTAAGTCTGATATTGCTGTACTGGGAGGGGGCTCCTGGGGCACGGCATTGGCAATACTCACCGCCCGTAATGGTTATCCCACTGTACTTTGGGGCCGTGATGCCACACGCATGGCGCGCATGGCCCATGAGCGCGAAAATGCCAGCTATCTTCCTGGCAAGGCCTTTCCTGAGTTGCTTTCCACCAGCAGTGATTTACAGCAGCTTGCAAAAGAGATCGACAAATATATTGTCGCCGTGCCCAGTCATGCCTTTCGCAATATCATGACTGCGTTACAACCTCATCTATCAGAAAATAGTGTCATTGCCTGGGCCACCAAGGGCCTGGAGCAAGGCAGTGGCAAGTTGCTCAGCGAGGTAGTGACGGAAGTGGCCGGGGAGACAATCAAGTCGGCCATGATTTCCGGACCGACCTTTGCCCGTGAAGTGGCCGCAGGTCTGCCCACGGCGCTGACCGTCGCTTCTCGAGATAGGGAAGTGGCCGGGGAGGTGGCCCAGTGGTTGAGCAATCCCGTGGTACGCGTTTATACCAACGATGACTTGGCCGGGGTGCAATTGGGTGCGGCCATTAAGAATGTCATGGCCATCGCGGCTGGCATCAGCGATGGCCTGGGTTTCGGCGCCAATGCCCGTGCAGCGTTGATTACACGTGGTCTGGCGGAACTCACGCGCCTGGGGACGGCCATGGGGGGTAAGATAGAGACCTTTATGGGTCTGACCGGGGCCGGTGATCTCATTCTGACTTGCACGGATGACAGTTCACGTAATCGTCGGGTCGGACTGGCGCTGGGCCAGGGACGCACCTTGGCCGCCATATTGGCTGAATTGGGCCAGGAGGCCGAAGGTGTGGCCACTGCCCAGGAGCTGTACAGGTTGTCACAATCACAGGACATTGAGTTGCCTATCACCGAGCAGGTGTACCGCGTGTTGTACGAAGGCGTGCCCGCCCGTCAGGCTGTCGAGGCCTTGCTGGCGCGCGAATCCCGCTCAGAGTAAGTCCTCGCTAATCCAAAATAATCTCACTAGAAGTGTTTCAGAGCCTGGTTTTCGCTACCAAGCGAATCTCGTAAATCCTTCTTTTTTATAGAGTAATTAGGCGGATTTTCGTCAATTTCATTGACAAAAATGGTCAATATAATCTGAATATTGATTCTCTGATGGGCTGACACCTTTCCGTATCCCCATTCTATGATCTGCTTCCAATCCAGGGGGTTTTGGCCAGGCATGCAATCAGTGCCTGTCTCCATATGGAAAATCGATGAAATATCTATATATTCATATAGTTACGTAATCCTGGCTATAGATCACTTTTCCCTCCTCCTTTTGTCCTTGGTGTAGGAACACTTTGTATGCACCAAAATGGTTCAGGGTTAAGAAAACTTCATTGTAAATCAGATATTTGATACCTCCTTCCAGGCTGGCACGGCCCTTGCTGAGCTGATTTTTCGTATGGATTTAGAAATTACGGTAATTGGCGAAATACCTACTACTATTATCTATTAAGTAAGATCAATAAATCATTGTAAGTGATTGAATGAAATGAGTTTGAAGAAAACATCGCCAAGCCGGCATGAGCTTACTCCATACAATTTATTGACTGTCCATTAAATGGGCAGTGGCTCGAATCGGCATAATTTAAGTGAAGGCAAGAGTAAATATGGTTACACGACTGTTGCAGTCAACAAAACAAATAGCTGTGGCATTGCTGTGTCTTGCGGTGATGCCGGTCTATGCCGTCCAGTTTTGCAATACCAACAATAGCGCCGGCTGGTCGATTACAGATAACAGTACTACTAATGCGCCGGTGACCGTCAATATGGGCAGTGCTACCGGGCCCATACTGGATGTAAACGTCACCACGGACATTACCCATACCTGGGTGGGCGACCTGGATGCCACGGTCACCAGTCCCGATGGCGCGTCCTCCGAGCTGTTTAACCGTCCCATGAAACCGCCATGGTTCTGGGGCTGTGGCGGCAATAATTTGCAAGTCGTGCTTGATGATGAGGCCGGTACCGGAAACATAGACGGTTTATGTGGGGGTGGCGTCCCCACCATATCGGGGACCTATGAGCCCCAGGACCTGGCCGGCAACCCGCTGGCGGATATTGACAATGGCAGCGTCAATGGTGTCTGGAATGTCGCTGTTGCCGATAATGCAACTCAGGACCAGGGATCAGTCGATAACGTATGTGTCAATATTCAGGCTGCGGCGATCACGTTGGTGCACTATGTGTCCACCACCGCTGCCTGTCCCGAACAGCAAACCAGTCTGACCGTGCCTAACGGTACAAATGTATTTAACTGCTTTATTCTCACGAATTCAGGGTCAGAGACATTCAATGTCGCTGCATCGGATGTGTTTGAAGATTTGGGCGCGGATCTGTCTGGTCTGGCGGGGACATATAATGCAGCCGACACACAGGTCGTTTATACGGGTCCATATGTTGCTGGAGGGGCGGAATATCCGTTAGGCACCACCAGTCACAATGCTCAGGCAACTGCTACAGGGGCTGCCCCAGGGTTTCCACTGGTCGCGCAAACGGTTTCAACCGTTACAGTATCCAGTACTCCCCCCCCAGCGAATGGCAATAAACCGCTCTATCTCGACAATGCAACACCAGCGCTTAGTCGTAGCCAGCCTACCGTCTCAAACAATATCTTAGTCAATGGAAACAGTTCATATACCTGGACATTATCACCGGCATTGACTGGCGCACTTAGTTTTAACACAACTACAATACCCATCACGGTACGTATGCGTCGTCAGGGAGGCGGTAATCCCAGACGTTTTTCATTCACCCTGGCTTCTGCCGGCAGCACAGTCGGATTGATAGGCACGACGGGGACAATAAACCAGAACCTCACCAATAGCTATCAGGAATACTCCTATAGTATCCCTGTTACGGGATTGACCAATCTGGCAGCCGGATCACAAATCACGCTTACCATCGAAACTCTGAATAACAGGAGGTTGCGAGTTGAGGATACTGATACCATAAATTCCTATTCCCGGTTTGTACTTGATGCCACTACAGTAATCAGTGTCGATAACGTCACACATTATGACGCGACCTATAACGGTGGCTCAGCCATCACCGGTACTGCACCGGGGTCGACATTTTATACC
The DNA here is from genome assembly GCA_036986275.1 of Gammaproteobacteria bacterium. Taxonomy (GTDB): domain Bacteria; phylum Pseudomonadota; class Gammaproteobacteria; order Acidiferrobacterales; family SZUA-150; genus BTRG01. Next base: position 18,069 of record BTRG01000048.1, read on the forward strand.
CGTGCCACTATCAGCGACCCCTTTGGTGATTACGATATCACCAGTGCACGTTTTGATCTGATTAATCTCAGTGGCTCTATTGTTTCAACATCTACGGTAATCACACCGGTTACAGAGCTACCGTCTGACGATAGCGGTATCGCTATTTTCGAGCAGGCCTTCACCATACCCGGTGCGGGTCCTCAGGGCATATGGGCGGTCCGCGTAACGACTTTTGAAGGGTCAGAAGGAACGGTCACGCATACGTGGTCTGCCCCGATTATGGTGGGTTACCCATCCATCACCATACTCAAGTCCGCCAGCGGCGCAACGGCAGCCCCGGGTGACACGATCACCTACACCATATCGGTAACTAATAATGGTGTCGGCACTGCCAGCAATACCACGATTACGGATGCAATACCGAATTACACCACCTATGTGGCTAATTCGACACGCCTTAACGGTATTACTGTTGCCGGGGATGGAGCAACTTCACCACTTGCAGGGGGTTTGCTTATTGATGACAACCTCGCACGTGGGGCCGGAGTCGCCGCCAGTGGCGATATAGCCGAGGCTGGATCGGCCACGATTACTTTCCAGGTGACGGTGAACTGAAGCAATGAAAGGAGGT
>BTRG01000049.1:0-18250 GCA_036986275.1 Gammaproteobacteria bacterium
CTTGTTCCTGATCATTGCACCGATCGGCTACGGCGTGGCGTACCTCTTCCACCGGGGGCTGGTGCCACCGCTCGTGACCGGGTGAGTCTGGAGTTCTGATTTCGGTCGGCCATCTATCAGGAGCGCCTGGTGTGCTCCCTGGTAGACGGCGTTACATATGCCTCCAGGTGTGCCACCCATAAAAGGATGGCAAAGTGCCCGAGATGGTACAATCCCTGCTGACAGCGGCGAACAACTATGAACCCGTGCTCGCAGAGTATGGTCTGCTTATCATCCTCGCTTCCATCGCCATAGAGGGCTTCGGAATACCAGCCCCGGGTCAAAGCCTGCTTATCGCGGGTGCGCTGCTAAGTACACGTGGCGAGTTCGATATCCGCCTGTTATTGTTATCAGCTTGGTTTGCTGCGTCAGCCGGGAGCGCGCTGGGTTATATTATCGGCAGACTCGGCGGTAGAAAACTGCTTCTCCGTCTGCCGCTCAGCCCCTCCCGACTGGAACGTATGGACGCTTTCTGTCAACGCCATGGCACGCTACTCGTGATCCTGTCGCGCTTCATCGACGGCCCCCGGCAACTCACCGGTATCTTCGTCGGCAGTCTGAAAATGCCGGTAACTCTGTTTCTCCTGGCAACCAGCGCTGGGGCGGTACTATGGGTTGGATTCTGGGGGCTCGGCAGCTATTACCTTGGCCAGCATATTCACATCATTGCGCAGGTTTTCGAGTCTGTTGCACCTTATACCTGGGTTGCTACAGGACTTATAGTCCTCGCGTTAAGCGTCTATCTGTTCCGAAGACATAATCACCGCAAACCTGCACCCGGAAGAAAATAGCCAACCAGGTCGACATTGCCAGACTATGTATAGTGTCCGGGTTCCGCCTTGAATTTGCCGAGGCAGGACTCACTGCAGAAATAATAGTTCCGGCCGGCGTACTCTGTGTGATAACCGGAATCTTTCGATACCTCCATACCACACACCGGATCAACCAGGGTTTCTGATCCCGCATACTGTGCCGGATCCGCCTGAAATTTGCCGTGACAGCTCTCGGAACAAAAATACCAGCTTGTCCCCTGATACGTTTCCTGTGCCGCTGCTGTATCCGCAGAGATTTCCATACCGCATACTGGATCTTTAGCCATGTTCAATCTCCTTTCAGTTATCCATCAGTTAAACAGTAATCACCACCGATGCTGATCGCTTACCGTCGTCTGGGTGCCGTCAATGCGGGGAGCCCTGTTAACAGGGCTGGATGGTGCACCCTGTCCCGGTAAATATCATCCCGTCGCAGCGGTATCGGCAAGGGCTCTCCAACGTGACCGACCAGTACCTGGTAGACGTTGATACTGCCTTGCTCGAAGTAGTAAGCCGAACCGGCCATATACAGCCGCCACAGCCGGTATATCTTGTCACCAGCTGCACGGACCGCGAGATTTCTGTGCATCTCGAGCGATTTTACCCAACGTCGCAGGGTCAGTGCGTAGTGGCGCCTCAGACTTTCCACGTCGAGCAGCTCGAAGCCCGCCTTTTCCATGGCGTCACTGACATCGCTGATGCGCGCCAGTTCGCCATCCGGGAAAACATAGCGGTTAATGAAACGCCTGACCGAGGTTCGCCGCCAGCCGGTGTCATTGGTAATGCCGTGGTTGAGAAATAATCCGCCAGGTTTAAGCGCCCGCTTCGCGATTGCAAAGTAGCGGTCGAAATTCTTGCGTCCGATGTGTTCGAACATACCGACGCTGACGACACGATCATACTGCGCCTGGTCGGGAAGATCCCGGTAATCACGCAGTTCCACCGTAACCTGGTCCCCAAGCCCCTCGGCGCGAATACGCCGCAAGGTATACCGGTACTGTTCTTCACTGAGCGTGATGCCGTGTGCCCGAACGCCATAATGGCGTGCCGCCCACAGTATCAGCGCACCCCAGCCACAACCGATATCCAGCAGTGTCTGGCCCGGCTCCAGGCGCAACTTGCGACAGATATAGTCGAGCTTGGCCTGCTGCGCCCTGGCGAGGCTCTGTTTACTATCCTTGAAGTAGGCGCAGGAATAGACCATTTCCGGATCCAGCCACAGGCGATAGAAATCATTACTGACATCGTAGTGGTGGGCAATGCTGCTCCTGGAGTTTCGCCTGGCCCTGCGACCGGCGCGCACTTCACGTGAGCCGTCGTGGACATGATCAGATGGCAACCGCAACGCATTCCAGAGGACAGCAAGACGTTGTTTTAACGACCAGCTGGCGTGCTGTAAAAACTCCGTCAGACTGAACAGCGACTCCATGTCACCCTCGATATCGATGGCGCCTGCCAGATGGTCTTCAGCCAGGCGAACCAGATCCTGATGCAGAACCAGATCGCGCAATGCCCGGGGATGATTGAAAACCACTGTGCAGTACGCACCAGGTTCACCGATGACGGTCTCCCCGTTCCAGAGGCGCACGGCGACCGGCCCGGAGTAATCCTTCATCAGTCCCTGCACGATGCGCTTTCCCGCTTCCACAGCCCTCTCTGGCCGAGTGGAATGATCGACAGGCACTGGTGTAAGTGTTTCAGCAATAAGATTACGGGTTAAATTTTTGGTGTTCATAATCCACCTCCTTTTCCGGCATCGCTGCGTTAATCGGCAAACGCAACTACAATGGTTCGGAACGCACCTTCTATCACTGAATATACTGTAGAACCTGGGTGCAACTTACAGGTCAAGTGTTTTTATCTAGCCCTGTGACATTTTATTCAGCAACCATCCTGCGACTGGAAATATAGGCGGAGAACCTGCAGTCACTATGTTTGATATGGGCCATAAACCAGATTTTAAGCCCCCTGGCCATCTCTGAACCCAGTTTAATGTCCCCGGATTCACGCTCCACGTTGATGGCCAGTTTCAATTCGGCCAGCAACATAATATGTTCTCGTCTGTGCGCAGCGTAATCCGGATATTCGGCCTCCAGCATGAATGCTTCTTCATATTCAAAATGCTTTTTTACCGCCTGGTATAGATTGCCGACCAGTTCAGACAGATTCTGCTTCCACGATACAGAACCACCGCTCTGCGTATTTTCACTACAGCAACAGGCATTCGCCACCCTGCTTATGCAAGCAGCGAGTTCAACATGCTGAGCATCCAGGGTTTCTATGCCGGTCAACCATCCATCACACCCCGTAAAAGACTTTTCCATTGAACAACCCTCAGAGATAGCCGATTGACCACCCACCGTTCTTTCATGTTTCAGGTCTGATATATATTAGTCTGCTGCACACCACGCCGGCCTGGATCCTGCCGGGTGACAGTGGGGGCACGGATCTGTTGCCAAACCCGCTACCCGCACGCACCTTTCAGATCCAGGCCGATCGCTGCCTCCTCTCAGTTAATAAGAAGTCGCTATGCGTGCCCGTGCCCGTGCCCGGATCCCTCCACGGGAACCGACTTCTCCAAGGTAACCGCCAATGCGGCGCCACCGATCAGAAGGCCTACGATGATCTGGTTCCACATCGGACCTGCCAGATTCGTAAAGCCCAGGACAAACGGTGCGGCGATCAACCAGAGTCCCAGCACCATGTTGGTATACTCCTCCCACAATTGCGGGCGGGCGAGTGCCGCGATCGCAAAGATCGCCACCGCCGTTCCGGTCAGATAGGAGTTGATTGCGGCCACATCGCCAACAGCACCTACACCAAAGAACGGTGCTAGTACAAGGTATGCACCCAACAGGACATTCGTCCAGTCTTGCCATCGTTGCTTTTTCATCACACACCTCCTTTTGTTCCTCTGCAGCGCTATCCATTGTTGACAACACTCTGGAACACATTATTTTTATAGCACCTGTGAGCAAGGCACAGGTCAAGGAACAAAGGGAAATATTTTCATCGAGTCAGGCGGCGGCGAAGAACGGCCACATGGCTGCTGGAAAGTTAAAATGATGCGAATGCATCATCCAAACATTTCGAAAGACGCCCTAAGATATCTCCTCGCACTGACCCGGACTTGGTATCTTTGCGCCGTGCCCGGGCGCCGTGTAAACGGCGGAATTTATCCATTAGACCCACGGTAAGGAGTCGGCCATGAAAAAAGTGTTACTAGCGGTGGATGATACAAAAGGTGCGGTCCGGGCGGCAGAAACACTGATCAAATTCTATTCGGGAGTTAGACCCGTACACGTGGTACTGGTCTATGTCGAAAAATTTCTGGGTAGATCACTGGTAGGGGAAGCGCTCGGAAGTGGTCCCGAAATGGATGAAATAAAAATGGCCTTGAAGGATACCGACTACCAGCAAATGCTGGACAAAAAGGCCGAGAAAATCCTGGCCTGTTACACAAAAATGCTGAATGATGCCGGGATTACCGCTATCAAGCCCGTAGTGAAGGAAGGCCACCCGGCGGATGAAATACTCGCAACCGCAATGGAAGAAGCTACCGAGTTGATTGTCCTCGGATCGCGGGGTGACCGACGCCACGATTTTCTGATCGGCAGTGTCAGCCGGGAGGTCGCCAACGCGTCGCCCATTCCGGTGCTGTTGGCACGGTAGTCAACTGCTTATGGACATCGACACTTCAACAAAAGTAGGTTCAATACTAAGGGACTATCCGGAACTGACTGACTGGTTCATGGATATGGGGTTGTGCGGGTGTGGCAATGATTCAACCATGATGTGGACGCTGGAAAGGCTGGCCAGAGAAAAAGATATGGATGTTACTGCGCTGCTTGATGACATAAATGAAAGAATTACCTGAATTTTATCCATAAAAAACCAGATGGGGTTTTCGAATCCCATCTGGCTTAAACTTAAGTCCTTAACCTGGTTTACTTACTCTTCTTTTCAAGCTCCTTGACTTTCTTTTTAAGCTTCTTCATTTCCTTATTCATCTTGGCGAAGTTAAACCATTGCTCACCCTCAACAGGAAGCATCAGCGAGGAACCATAGACCCTCCATGAGTCATCCCAGTTCGCGGGATCTTTGAAGCCAAGCAGCCTCAGTTGGAGATAAGTCAGGGTCGAACGCGTGCCCGTCTGGCAGTAGGCGACGGTGCGTGTGTTTTTATCAAGCATGCCGAACACCTTATGCGCCTGATCCGCATCAAGGTAGCCGGTCGGCTTCATCTTTCCTGTCTTCTTGTCTTCTTTCTGAAGGGTGGTATCCAGATGTGATTTATTCATCGTCACATTGGGTATATGACCGCCCCTGATCGCCCGGATATCCTTCCCGTCAAATTCCTTTTTTGTCCTTGAATCGATAAGCTGTGTCGATTTTGCTTGTCCCTTGGCGATCTCCACTATCTCACCTGTCGAGGCATACCTGCCGGCCACGACCCTGGCCTTGAAGGTTTTAGCGTTTTTCATTACGGGTTTATTATCGAGCCTGTTGCCCGCCTTACGCCAGGCATCGAGCCCCCCGTTGAGGACATGGACCTTATCATGCCCGAGATACTCCATAATCCAGAAACCGACAGTGGCATCCGTCAGCGTTTTCACATCTCCATGATAAAAAACGACATGGGTGTCATTGCCGATACCAACCTTTCCGAAAAGCTTCTCATACTTTGTGGTGTCTTGAAAAACTCTCGCGGTGTGATCGCGAAGGGCCTTCTTGCAGCGTTTGCCGAGACTGATGGCGCCGGAAATATGACCCTTGGCATAATCTTCCAGATCCCTGCAGTCAACGACCACCCAGTCGGGTTTGTTGATGTTCTTCTTGACCACCTCTGACGTGACAAGAAGGTCAGGATTTTCCCATTTCGATGCCGAGGCGATCCCAACCCAGCTGACAAGGAAAATGGCCAGAATCCCCACACCATGGATTCGCAATTTTTGCAGTTTGCTCATAACTCACCTCCATTCATCCAATCCAAAATTCTGTTCTCATTTCCGCACTGCATCCAACCTGCATCAGAACATCGAGCATTGCCAAATGGAATGATGCATCTGCATCATTTCTCAAAGCGAACTTTTTCCCCAACTCCTCAGCGACAGCTGAGACGGACTCTGGTATCGTGGTTTTTTAATTTTCGTTATCTATGGACTATGGATAACCTTATCTCCATCATAATTCCCAACCATCAAGGAGGTACCACAATAGGTAAGTGCCTCGAAGCAGCCTTTGCGTCCAAATACCGGAACTTTGAAGTTATCGTGGTTGATGATGGTTCCGTAGACAACTCAATCGAGATAATTATGAGCTTCCCCTGCAAGCTTATCCAAATGGACAGACATTCCGGCGCAGCGCGGGCAAGGAATATCGGGGCCGCTCACAGTAATGGCAATATTCTCTTCTTTACCGATGCCGACTGCCTGCTTCAGGAAAATACTCTTTCTATAGCCAGCCAGGCAATATCTTCGGCAGACCCCAGCAGCATCATTGGGGGCACCTATACACGCATTCCATTCGACAACAGCTTCTTTAGTCTGTTTCAGTCCGTCTTTGTAAATTATTCAGAGACCAGGGAAGTGGAACATCCCGACTACATTGCGACCCATGCAATGGTCATCGATGCCCGGAGTTTCCGGAAAAGCGGTGGATTTACCGAGGAGTTCCTGCCGATACTCGAAGATGTCGACTTCAGCCACCGATTGCGCCAGGCCGGATACAGGCTTGTCATGAACCCGGCTATCCAGGTGCAACACATCTTCAATTTTTCTCTGTGTCGCTCTTTGCACAATGCCATCAGGAAATCGATGTACTGGACCATATACTCCATAAAAAACGGGGATGTATTTTCCGACTCCGGCACGGCATCCATAGGCCTGAAAACCAATGTGGCCGCCTGTTTTTCCACCGCACTTCTTTTACCCGCCTTTCTTTTGACTGAGAACAATGCATTCATATTGCTTATCCCGTGGATTCTTGCCATCGACCTGTTTGTAAACAGAGGCTTACTGATGGCATTTTACCGCGCCAAAGGATTCCTGTTTGCGCTCACCGCGACATCATATTATCTGTTGCTGTACCCCGTAGCAGTGGGCACCGGCGTACTTTCCGGTATTGCCAGATACTTCTCCGCTGTGCGTGCCTTGCGGGAGAACGCTTGATGTATTCACCGCTACGCCACACAGGTTCTATTCTCTCTAAAGGGCAACCGATCCAACTCACCTTTTTCGTAACCCGAAAGTGCAACGCAAAGTGTCCCTTCTGCTTTTATGTCAACAACACCAGGTGCGCCCGGGTCAGCGAACCAGAACTTTCGCTTGATGAAATTAACATGATCTCTTTATCCCTGGACAAACTGCTGTGGTTAGCCTTCTCCGGCGGAGAGCCTTACCTGAGAAAGGATCTTGTGGAAATAAGCAAGGTTTTCTACCAACAAAACAGCCCCGTTTTTATGCTCTTTCCAACCAACGGTCTGTTACCGGATTTGATTAGATACAAAACAGAACAAATTCTACAGCACTGCAAAAATTCCATCGTGACCGTGAAACTTTCTATTGATGGACTACACAGCGATCATGATGCCCTGCGCAACACACCAGGTTGCTTTGATAAAACCATGGAAACGTATCACCTGCTTGGTAAACTGCTGGAGTGGTATCCAAATTTCGAACTCGGGGTCAATACGGTATTCTGTTCCGAGAATCAGGACAAAATGGACGAGATCATTGATTTTGTACAAGACCTGATGAATGTTAAAACACACACCATTTCGATGGTGCGCGGCAACCTTGAGTCTTCGCACTATAAAGAAGTGGATCACGAAAAATACCGCCGTGCGATTAACCGGCTTGAGAACAACCTGAAAAACCGAACGTCAAGCATATACCGGTTTCGTGGCGCTCGTTTGAAAGCGGCTCAGGATATCCTGCAACGCCGGCTTATTCACCAGACGATGCGTAGCCATGAACGACAGATCCCCTGCTATGCCGGAAGATTAAACCTGGTTTTAACGGAGACCGGGGATGTCTATCCCTGCGAGATCCTCTCGACGAGTTTCGGAAATGTCAGGGACTATAACTACAATATAAAGGAGATCGTCCGTTCCGAAATGGCCAGGCCCGTCCTGGATTCTATTTTTAACAAGCGGTGCTATTGCACACACGAATGCTATTTCATTACCAACATTCTATTCAATCCCCGACTGTATCCGGCCTTGGCCAAAGAATATATGCAGATATGAAAGTGCTCATTTAAATAGCCGTTGCTAAAAAGCCTACGGGAGCGAGTTACTTTATCTTGCAACATGGGGCGGATCACATATGACCCCTTTGTTTATGTTTATATTGGAATCCACCTCTAACAGCCTGCACGCAGCTGCCTATGTCCAACTCCTCAACCTTCGCTCCCGCGGTGCCTGGTTGCCTGCAGCTCGAGGATGGCTCCGACACTGGAAAAGGTAGATACAAGATACGGTACCAGCACGGTAAGTCCCATCTTGATGAGACTGACCCCCGTTACCTCCCCTCGGAAAATGTGGTCCACATGATTGATGAGGATCAGGATGATCCCGACGAACAAAGCGTACTTGGTTGCCCTCCAGACTACCCCCGGCTCGCAAGCACACTGCAACCAGATCTTCATGACGCCCTCCCATCTACTGAATGATCGTTTACATCTTTGGCCAAAGAGTATGTGCAGATATAAGACGCTCATCCAGCACGCGTTAGCACCACTTTACGTTTATGAAACAGGTTCTTGCCTGCCCAGAGCCAGAACAGGCTCTGCAAACCCCTGACCGCGACTTTGCAATCGTTCAGGGTCCTGATTTCCAGGAGCCTTCTTAGCAGAAATGCCGGCCTGGAATAGAACCGTCTGAACGCCAGCTGGCGGAGCGTCAGGATTTCATCACGGGTCATGGTATAGGGGACAAACGCCGCCGACTGATAGGTACGGTCCGAGAAATCGTCAGTAACCGTACCGAACTTATCCAGATTATCGTAAAGAAATGTACCAGGGAAAGGTGTCAGGGCATGAAAGTTCGCCAGGTCGGCATCCAGCTCGATGGCAAATTCGATGGTTTTCAGGCCGTCTGCAAAGGTCTCTCCCGGTGCGCCGAATATAAAGGGGGTGCTGACCTTCAGCCCGACGTCTTTCGCTGCGCGCACATCCCTTCGTATCTGGTCAAGAGTGGTCGCTTTTCTGAGGGCATTGAGAGTCTTCTGCACACCGCTATCGGCACCGAAGAGGATGGCCCAACAACCCGCGTCCTTCATGGCCTGGAGCAATGGTTTATCGACCTGATTGATACAGGCCGAGGCGAACCAGGTGAAATCAAGCCGCCGCGCCTTTATCTCCCCGCATATCTGCATGGCCCTGTCATAATCGGAGGCGAAGGTGTCGTCAATAAACTTGATCTCCCGGTAGCCCTGGCTGAGGCAGAGTTCTATCTCGCGTAATACATTATCGACGCTGCGGTAACGGATGCCACTGACTCCGCTTTTTCTGTCTTTGTCGATCTGGAAGCAGAAGATACACCTTCTGTTGCATCCCCTGGAGGTTATAAGGGTAGTGACCGGTTTTCTCCTGTAGGTCGCCGGTGGAGGGATATATTGATTCATATCACCCAACAGCTCTCTGGCGGGGAAAGGCAGCGCGTCCAGGTCTTCGGTCAACGGCCTCGGCGGGTTTTTGATTATTCTTGCACCTTGCCTGAAAACCAGTCCCTGAACGCCATCGAGGTCTTTCCCGTCCCGGAGCCTGGACAGCAGCTCGACCATAGTCAGTTCCGCCTCACCCGTGACAACTGCATCGATGCTTTCGCTTCCGCTGTTCAGACACTGCTCCTGCAGGGCGATCGGATAGGGTCCACCGACACAGGCAAATATCTCCTTATCAAGCTTCTTGACGGCATCCGCGGTCTTTACGGCCTTCGGCCAACCGAAGGTTGTCGAATAAATACCCGCAAAGTCAGGCTTGAATTCCTTTACACGACGCAACAGCTCTTCATGGCTCATGAATGCACCGTTAAAAAACTGTACCGCATGGCCGGCCTTAAGAAGGCTGGCACCCACATAAAGGACGCCCAGCGGTTGCCAGTAATTGATTTGTGAGGCGACAGTTTTGGAGGGAAATATCTCTTCAGGGCGCCACGCCGGATGGATCAGTGCGCATTTCATGAGCCTGTCCCTGTCGGGGAAAGATCTTCCCACTCCCCTCTAAATGACTCAGGTCTCTCGGCCATTACACCTTCGGCCGCAGCAATACCGGACTCTATGGCATGATCCATGTTGTAATACCTGAACATCCCTCCTCTTCCAATCAAGCGCATATTGCGATATCTATCGAGATAGTTGCATATCCTTTCATGTTGCTCTGTGTAGCCAACTTCGAACAGCGGGTAGGCCCTCGGGATCCGTAAGATTACTTTGTCCATTACCTCATGCCTTTTGATAAAGCCCAGATTTACCAGATTTACGATTGTTCTTTCAGCCAGATCCCCGTCACTCGCACTCCAGGTGTCATCGCCACGAAAACAGAAATGCTCTGTTACCAGCAGGGTCTTCCCTTCCGGCGCCATCTTTTTGCTCCAGTTTGTCGGTTCATGAATCCTGCCGAAAGGGATTTTTTGCTCAGGGAAGTATATCCAGGTCTGATCGGTTACCCTTTCGCGGTTAACCATGATTGTCACAATCACCAGGTCTCTGTATTTGAGCCTGGATGCGGCATCCAGCACGTCTGTCGGTGGCTTTGGATATAGCAACTGGACCAGCGTGGCCACAGGGATACTGGATATGAATTCATTCCCTTTATGGTTACAGGTCTGGTTGTCAGACCGCCCGGTCCGGACGGTAACGGTCTCTATTCTGCAGCCGGAATGGTTAATCCGCACAATGCGGGAATTGGTGAACACACTGTTGCTTTTTTCGATTTCCCCCTTCAGTTTCTCAGCGATCCGCCCGATCCCCTGAGATGGATAGAGGAATTCACTCGCCAGGGTGTTAACGTCCCTGCCGCTGTACTTGAATAATGCCTTTCTGATGGCCTTCCCGAGTGAGAGTCTCTGAATGCGCTGCTCCACCCATTCCATACAGATCCGGCTGCAATCAATACCCCAGACTTTTTCGCTGTATTCCTTAAAATAAATATTGAACAGGGTACGGCCGAAATGGCGCACAACCCAGTCTTCAAGTGAAATAATTTTCCTGTCTTCGAATCGTTGTCTTAGCTGCTCGACCGCATAGTCCAGGATGATTCTTGACACTGTCGGGATGCCCAGGCCGGAAACGGCATTCAGCGGTTTCAACGGGTAGTCGAAATACTTGTCGCGCAGCAGGATCTTGCTGGAGCGCCGGACTACAAGCAGCTCATTGTTCAGGATCTGCCTGACCAGATACTCTGTCTTTTTGTTACTTGTTTTAAACCTGTGACCGCCTATGTCAAATCTAAAGCCGCGGTGGTTTATAGTTTTCGCCAGGCCGCCAACTGTCGCATCCGCCTCGATGACAAGAATATCCGTTCCTGACCTGGACAACGTATAGCCTGCCCCCAGGCCGGCGAGGCCCGCTCCAAGAATGACGACCTCGTTTGTTTGACGATTGGTGACGTCCAAATGGAAACTCCTGTACGACTCTGGGTGTCGACGTAAAAACGCAATTATTCTGTAGTCAATTCCCGGTAGTATTCCTGGTCTTCCGCGCTAATCCCTTCGGTAGTCTCCTCGCCACCGCCGCCGCCATAACTACCGGTCTCCACTGCCTCAAAAAAACCCGGCTCCACACCCGTAGAAGACGATATGCTATAGCCCGCAAGAAAGCCCAGCAGTCCTGCTGCCAGTGTAATTAACACCCAAAGGTTGTTTTTCAACGTTTTACTCCTTTTCCCACAGTCGCGTAGATTCAGGCAACCTCATTCATCCTTGAGCAAGTCACGGTAATACTGCTCCATGTCCTTACCTAACTCTCGCGTCATCTCAGCCTCTGCACCCTTCCCGGTCAACATACCTGTCTCTACCAGGGGTGGAAGGCTGTATCCTATCAGGAATCCAATGAATGCCACCGTCACTACAACCACAACCCAAAGATCGCTTTTCATTGTTACACTACCTCGTCAGTTTGAATACTTAGGGAACCTCTGATTAATTCCTTTACCGTCATCCCGGCGTATGCCGGGATCCACTGTTTTCAATGCCTTGGATTCCGGCATACGCCGGGATGACGAATTAATCAGGGGCTCCTTAGCTCTTTTGTATGTTCCATATAAACTGACCCTCCTCTTTTTTCTTCTCGATGATCTCATCACCCGTATTTTCGCACATAGTGGAAATCGACTCCCCGGAGGATGGGTTATCGAATAGCACCTGCAAAATATCACCCGTCCCGATTCTTTCCAGCGCCTTTTTGGTATAAATCTGCGGGTGAGGACAAACATATCCTTTTACATCCAACAGGTAATTGCCTTCACTTGTCTTTTCAAATTTCATCGCTGCCATCACCTCTCTTGCTACACTGTTACCGGTCCGGGATTACAAACCAAAACCTTGTTTTTCCATCTTTCTCTCGGTCCACCAGTTAAAGAACTTAACCGCAACATACGCGCCGGGAACCATGCCAATGCCAAATAACCACCCGGAGGGATCCCCGTTCGCTACCCGTATAAAAAAGGCGCCGATGTTGCAGCCGAGTGCAAGCCGCGCACCAACACCCATCAACGTGCCGCCGATGATCGCCCAGGTGGCAAGCTCGAGGGTGGGCTTTTTGAATTTAAATTCACTGTACAACAACGCCATGATGGCAGCCCCGCCAATGGTTGCGAGCGACATCCAGTCCGCTGGATTAACGGCGGGGTTGGGTATTCCATTCACGTAGCCGAAAAATACGTTATCCATATAGTTGGCGCCGGTCGACTTCTGTATCGCCCAGCCGACCCATTGCGCCTCCTGGGTTGTCACATACCAGTAACCGGGGTCGAAGACGGTTCCATTCACGGATATGCCATAATCGAAACCCATTCTCTCCAGCAGCGTTCCTGCGTTCTTGACGCCGAATTTGACCCGCGCTCCTTGCAGTACCAGCATGTGCAGCCCCGCTGCAACCCCGATAATCAGGCCGGCGATTGCCGTTCGTTTGGAGGCCGTCAACATCGCCCAATAGCCTTTCACTTCATCAAGCCACGTCATTTTTGCCTTGCCTTCCTTGAGTTTTCTCCTGACAAAAGCCTTGCGCGACCAGACAAAATAGACCACGACCAGAAGCAATGCCGAGGGCAACAGCACACCGATTAAGAAGTTACCCACGATCGCCCCTAACGCCGAAGCATTGTCCCACCCCATCATCTTGGCAAAGGTCGTCACCGGATGGTTCCAGACATAACCTGCCAGGTACTGATCCATCCAGCCGTCGGTCACGTTTATTGATGCCGGGAGCCCTTTTGCAATTGCCGAGTGATGCCATGCTTCCGGGACCAGATTATTGGTCCATCCGCCGACGTCGACAAACAGGGCCTGTGCTATGCTGATGGATAGCACCACAATCAAGGCATTCATATTGCCTTCACCGGTTTTGTATAAAGAGCCTGATGCGCAACCACCCGCAAACACCATCCCTGCGCCAAATATGAATCCGGCGATCACTGCGTGAATACCCGAGGGCGCAGGATGAAAAGTGCTCAACCCCTGCGCGGTCACCAGAGAAGCGACTAATGCAAAGAGTACGATGGCAATCGTAATCCCGACCGCCATTCTTGCAACGCCCACCGCGAACAGGTCGCGGAATGCAGAGGAAAAGCAGAACCTGCCATACTGCAAGCTCAATCCATAAACCAGACCAAACCACAGGTAGATGGAAAGATAAATGTAATACTCGTTATAGACGAAGGTTCCAATGCTGATCAGAGCAAAGAAGGCCAGTATCATATAAGCCCAGAACCGATTCTTTCTTTCACCATCAGTAACCATTTGATCACCCATGTAGTGTTTTCGTGTCTATACAGGCTGGTACACACGAATTATCGTTTGGTGTTTGAATACCCCGTCAAAAGTCGACAAGTCCTTGACCAGCCGATAGCCGGCGATTCTCTCTGCGATTTGTGCCGGAATAATCTGGCCAGGGTCGCTAAAAATGATTGCTATCGGAGTACGCCTCTTTGATGTGCCCGTATCAGCCAGATAATATTCAGGGTTCCTGTACTCCCACGTGAATCTTAATGATGATTTTTCAATCGATCCCGGCCTCTGAATCAGTTCTTCATCATACCGGTACACAAGATCCTTACTTGTAAATAAATCAAGAACAGGGACCGAAACAGCGGGATTAACTATTGAGCGCACCCCTGGAAGCACTACCACTTCGATTGTTTCCGCATCCATGGTATCGAGATATTTCCCGGCCTGCCTGAGGTTAACTGCACTTGTGTTTTGCGAAAAAGGCAGGTATCCAAAGATTGCGGTTACAAGTGCGGATACTACGGCAGACGAAACAATAAACTTTCTTATTTTTACATTTCTGATTTCGTTAATTCCGTAAGATGCCATCAATACCAACATCGGTAATACCACAATGAGATATCGCGCCCGCCTGATTTCCAGAACAACTACCAGGAGCAGCAGCCAACTGATAATTGCATATTTAATATCTTTCTTTTTGAAGGCTGAATAAATTGAAAACAGTGCTGCCAGGGTGATATAGGGATGTATCTGGAAAAAGAAAGTCGATGTAAAGCTCTCTCCCCAGCGTTTAAGCCCGGGCACCTGATAACTCTGCAGAAGTCTGAGTTGCTCCACAAAAACGTTAAACTTCCAGAATATGACTATGCCAATAAGGAGTACCACGCCCAGCGCTATCACGGCTGCGCGCTGAAGTATCACTTTCCATCCGTATCCAATATGGGACAGGATAACGACGGGGACAACGCTGAGCATCAACCAGACTGAATACTTGGATAACATCGCCAACACAATCGCCACTGACGCCGATAACAACAACACTGCGCTGCCTTGCCTGACCGCCTTGATTGTAGTAAAAAGCGCAAGGGTAAAAAAGAACATGGTTGGAACATCAACCAGCATGAGCGGCACCTGAGTAAACAGGTAAGGCATACCGAGAAGCAGTATTCCTCCATACAGTCCAACTGTTTCATCCCACAGCGCTTTGCCAACCAGGTAGGTCAGTACAACTGTTCCGGAAAACAGCAACGAGTTAAATATCTGGATGCCTGTCCTGTATTCACCGAATATTTTAAAAACAAGGCCATAAAGCAAGGGCACAAGCGGCAAATCCGTCCATACCGTAATACCGTTGCCCCACTCTTTAAGGAAATATCCAACGCCATACAGTTCGAGATACTTGGCTTGCACGAAATACCTCGATGCGTCCACGATAAGCTCTGGTTCTGTCCAAAATATTGCGGAAATGGAAAATGCGGCAATGAAAAGCCATATCGCCGGTTTGCGTACCGGAAGGGAAATAGCGGAGAGTCGATACGCAAGAAAAATACCGATCACAAGGACAAACAGCATGGTAAGCATATCAACACCGGCAACCGTCCATTGCCAGCTTGTGAGGCGATTATCATCCAGCGAACGAAGGACGAAAAGTGCAAGAAAGGTCGTAAGCGTCAGCAGGGAGACCAGGACGGCCAGGAGAATGTCATTATAAATATTATGGGGATCGGGCAACGAAACATCCGCTACCGGCCACCACCGTGACCAAAGAATCGAACCGTGAAAATGACTCAGACCGGTTCCGCTCACTGCCAACACACTCCCGTTTATCGTGGTGCATCTTCCTTACCAGGAGATAACCCGGTCACAGGAAAATATTTTATCGACAATATCCTCGTATGAGACTTCCTTTTTTTTCAGGTCAACCACCTCAATGTGGCATTCTCTGGAATGTACATCGATCACTTGATCGGACAATTCGGTCGGGCCATCATTCAATATGTGAAGAATGTGCATTGTCATACTGCTTTTCCCGGTCGCTCTACGCATATTGTGTTGCCTGTAAACAGGCATACCTGCATATCGCGTAGTATCTTTCCTACAAAACAATCACCCTGTCAGCATTATGGTTCATCATTGCGTTATTAAACTGGCTTGCGCATTTGATGTCCTTTGATACATCTTTTGTATTAACTCCGTAACTCTTTGCGCTATGTGCGCATAAAATTATGGAAACAGCCGGCAGCTTCGCCAGCGCAACAATCGAATCGTTTTCCGATAGCCTTGTACCCTTATCCATGATGAACATAATCACTTCATGATTCGCCGCTATGGTCGCCTTCGTAAGGCCCAGTATGTGCTCAAGATGTTTATCCGTATTTACCAGGATTCCCAGTTTCATTCTTCGGCCCCATAACCAAACCAAGAAAATACTATGATGAGAACTTAGCGAAGCAAATGATGCATTTGCATCATTTTTGAGGGAGGATGGCTATCTGTTAATAAGGTAAAACATGGTCGTACTCAAGCAGTTTATGCGCTATCTCCTCGTCAGAAAGGTATTCCACTTCCTCGTTCCTCTGATCATTGGAGTATATTTTCATCCCCATTTCCTTCATTAACTCAAGATTGAGGTGGTCCTGCTGTGTCCCCGCCAACCTTCCACCAAGCATATACACATCGATGGTATCGTCCACAAGGGTGAGACCTAGTGCCATCCTGAGCGCTTCGCTCTGTCTGTCCCTGACAAGCACGGCAATCTTTTTTTCCATTGCTATCACCTGTGTTGGTTATTGCTAATACTGGACGAGGTTGTGTCGATATGCATAGGCCACAGTCTCTACCTGGCTATGCACCCCGAGTTTCGCCTGAATATGCTGAAGGTGATTCCGCACCGTCACGCGACTGACATTCAACAATTGGGACATTACCGAAACGGCAAGGCCTTCCGATAGCAACTGAAGAATCTCCTCTTCCCGTGCGGTCAACGATGAAATCGTATCGGGAGGCGAGCGACCGTTGCAAGCGGAATTGCGACCGCTGGTTAGCCGCCTTTGTGGAGTATTGTACTCCAGCACATCAAGCGTATCCGCTGCCTCTCCCCTGTGAAGCAGATGCACACACGTCCACCGGTCCTTCCGTCGGGACGGCACCAGGACGATATTTACCGAGAGTCGCAACTCATTCCCGTCGCCCTGACGTACCCGAAGTGGGAACGTGCCTGGAACATTCTCGTCCTGGTTCAACCGGGACATACAACACCCCCCACCGCAAAAGGGCTGCCCCACTGGATCCTTTCCCCGGACAACCTGGCTACACCGGCGGCCGAGCGCCTTATTGCAAGGTGTGCCTAATAGCTGGGCGCAACTGGGGCTCCAATAGATGATCTTCTGCTCAGCGTCGACGGCGAAAACGCCATCTACCGCGCGAAAAAGCAAGTCTGCAAGGTTAGCCATATTCAACCTCTTCTGACCACTGTGCCCGAAGTCCTGTCTTTTGCCCCCAATATCTTTCCCGGACCGGACTACAGGTCATTGTTAACTAATTCTACGAAGAAACTATTGACCGAAATCAACTTATAGAAACACCTTTGAATATCCTTACCCGCCAATTGGCCAACACAGCCATACACTTGGCGGTTTACCCCGGCTTCATTCCATGCTGGCGGTGATGCCGGATGTACTTCCCCGGATCCGCCTCGAACGCTTCCCGACAGGTTCTGGCGCAGAAGTAGTAGGTCTTGCCCTGGTATACGAATGCTTCAATTGCCGTCATGCGGCTGACCTCCATGCCGCAGACCGGGTCCTTGAAGCTGGGTTCGGTGATTTGCTGTTTCCGCGTGTTGAGCACGCTTCCTCCTCCGCTAATGTCGATGGCCTGAGGACTTGTTCGTGCCACCGTGACTGCCATGCCCGCCGTGACCGAACAAATGCATGGCGACAAACAGGATGCCAATCACGATCCACAGCCAGTTGTCTGCCAACCATTCCATAACACCCACCTCTCCAGTCAAGCAAAAAGTCAGCCGGTAAGTTACCTTGCCACACAGTGGCAGCTGTCAGGAAAACAGTGTTTGCATACTGTCGTCCTGACACGTATGCATATGAGATGTGTAGCACCTGTGCGCAAGACACACGTCAAGGAACCACAGCCCCCTAGCTACACAACAGCCGCATAAAATCGCCAAACGGCATGGCATCGAAGCGTTCGCTATCGCCAAGCAAGGCCAGAACCTGTTCACAGCGATCCTTATCAAGATAGTTCCTTGTATTATCGCGGAATTTTTTTTGTAGTAGAGGTAGTGCTTCCTCTCTGCGTTGACGATGACCGAGCGGGTATTCCACTGCGATGCGTTCGCTCTGGCTGCCGTCGCTAAAGAATATCTGCACGGCGCCGGGAATCGCACGCCGTAACGGGTCGTGATAGGCCTGGGTGAAGTCAGGATTTTCGATAA
>BTRG01000050.1:0-18094 GCA_036986275.1 Gammaproteobacteria bacterium
ATTCTGGCAAACACTCATTTGAAACAACAACTGCTCAGACGTATTGCCGCCTTGCTGGGAAAGAAGTCCTATCAAGGCATACAACCATGGTTCACACCCGCTATTATGACAAGACGCATCAACATGCTCAGCAAGATATTGATAGATGATATTGCCTGGGATCCTTTTCTGATAGGACGATTGGATAATTTCACGCGTCATACCGATGCGCTCAAATATTATTCACGTGCACGCTATCACTACCTGGACACCGTTGTGATCAATAAACCCAGCTGGAAGGCGGACAAGGCCTTGCGCAGGTTTAATAGAAACACCACAGCTGATTTTGTCGATGGCTGGGGGCGTTTATTGGCCAGCATAGCTGTGGCCAGACCCGGTCCCTGGATAATCAATACCTCCGTAATAAAACAAAAAGCCCCTTCCACGACGCCTGCCGGAATCAGCAAGGACCAGTGCTTGCAACGCACCTTGTTTCTTCATAATTCCTCGAAACAAGCCGTACCCATCAAGTCACTACGCTGGGAATATACCTATGAATTTTCCAATCACACGGATCTTGGCAAGGCCATAACAGACGAGAGAGAGCTGACAATCTGGTATAAACCAACGTCAAGCAGGCGCTGGCAGGCACTCTCTACCAAGGTCAATGTGGTAGCAAAGACCTTGAGCACAGATACACCCATCAGAATCGTCAGTGGTCAATTTATAGCTTGTCAACATGGCAATCCATGACGCGTCCTGGCTATCAAGCCCTGGATCGTTTATTCCTGCTATTCACGCGTGTACAACCCGGTGAAGCCAGGCCTGCCATTGCACTGCTGCTGACGATATTCATCTTATTATTAACCTATTACTTACTTAAGCCGGTACGGGAAGCACTGATACTGACCAATGGCACGGCTGAACTTCGCAGCTATGCCATTGCTGCCCAGGGTATCACGCTGGCATTCATCATTCCGGTGTACAGCTATTGTTTAAAACGTTGGGGCGGGCAACGTCTGGTGCAGGGGATTACACTATTCTTTGCACTCAACCTCCTGATATTTTACGGCCTTCTGCAAGCGGACCTTGCCATCGGTTTCCTGTTTTTCATCTGGCTGGGTATCTTCAGTGTTATGGTCGTTGCCCAGTTCTGGGCCATGGCGGCAGACCTCTATAAAACAGAATCCGGTCTGCGCATGTTTGCTCCCGTTGCCGTGGGCGGTTCACTGGGTGCCGTATTCGGGTCACAACTCTCCAAACAACTGTATCAATATCTGGGGACGGATAATTTGCTGTTACTTGCCTGTGCCACGCTTATTTTATCGCTCTTGCCCAGTTATTACGCGCGCCGGGCGCTGACAAAGGACTTGCGCAATGCCGACGATATCCCAAACAAGGTTTTTAATGGCTTCCGGCTGGTAATGAAAAACAGTTATCTGCTATGGATAGCGGTATTCGTCATTATACTTAACTGGATAAACAGCACTGGTGAATACCTACTGGCCAGATTCGTGACGGCCAACTACCTGGACAGCGGTATATCACTGAGCAAGGCAGAGTATATTGGGCAGTTTTATGGTGATTTTTATTCCTGGGTGAATATCCTGAGCCTGGGCATACAACTATTTCTGGTATCACGCCTGTTCCGCTGGATAGGCGTAGGCCGGTGTATGTTGGTATTGCCGTTGATCGCAGTGATAGGTTATGGATTGATGGCCTTCTTCCCCGTTTTTACACTCATCAAGGTTGTGAAGATACTGGAGAATAGCACCGACTATTCACTGCAGAATACAACACGCCATGCGCTGTTTCTGCCTTTAGAGACACATGCAAAATATGCCGGTAAAACCACTATCGACACTTTCTTCTGGCGCTTTGGCGATCTGATTCAGGCCCTGTTTATTTTTGCCGGCACGCAATACTGGCAATGGTCTATACAGAATTTTGCCCTGTTTAATTTCGCCCTGGCTATTATGTTGTTGCTTGTTGCCATCTATATAAAACAGCTATACAAACAACTCCCTCAAACTGCATAAGCTATATTAAAGTGGCAACCTCAAGTGAATGATGGTGGTGGGCAGTGCTTAAATAATATCCACACACCGATTTGCCCATAAGCAGGTCAGGCGCCTCTCGGCGGGTTTGTTCTGTACGGTAAAATCGGTATCGTCGTCACCCCCTGCATCGGGATCACTGTACCAGTTCCAGAATAGCAGTCCATCGATACCCAGCCCGGCCGCGGCCTGCGCCCACATGCCGTTCACCTGGCTTTGTAATTCCAGGTCTACCGCCGCCAACCTTTGCTCCGGGCTTTCCCATGGCCTGCTTAGTGAATCCCTGGCGGAGCGTTGTCCCACCTCTGCCAGCCAGACGGGCTTGTTGTACTCAACACCTATTCGCTTTAATGCATTAAGTGTTTTACGAATGACATCCTCTACCTTATGCATATCGACGGGTTCGGTATTATTGGATAAAACCGGGTAGACCGTAGCCGCAATACTATCCAATGCCTGCCAGCAACAGAATTTATTTGCTTGCTCTATGCCATGTGCGGCATACGTAATATGACCCTTATAGACATAACGGACAGAGCTGATAAGCTGGCTCCAGGAGCGTTTACTCAGATTGGCATGGCGTAACTCGGTACCAATGATAAAATATTCCACGCCCTCTTTTTGCGCCAGTCGGGCATATTGCAAAATAATAAATCGGTAATGCTCAAACCATTCATTCCAGGCCGCCCCTCTTTCTGGCGCCACTTCACCGGCCCAGGCACCGGTTACCCAAACATGCGGCTTGATAATGACTTTTAGCCCCAGTGCATGTGCCGATTGAATACCGGCGATCAATTCATCATCCTGTACGGCGTTACCTTTGATTATTTGTCTGGCGCCGGTTCGCGCTTGCCAGAGAAACGGTACCAGGGCGACAGTATCCGCGCCTGTACGTTTTAGTCGTTTTAATGAGAGTATGGTTTGTAAGTGGTTTAACTTGACTTGTTCGGTCTGAATGAAATTAAAACCGCGCAATGAGAACTTTTCCCCGGCTTGAACCGTGATGACAGGCACTAACAAAAAACAGGCCAACACAAGCATGGCTATGCTATATTGATGGTCTCGCCACATCATCCTTTACACTGGTATCATTAATTCGACGATAGGCCCGCCAATGGTCCTGGTCATAAACCAATTCAAACCCTGCCATGCCATTTTGATACAGGTCAGGATAACGCTTATTAATCAGGTCCCTGGCACCGCCACGCCAACTGGGATCCGGCACCACCACTTGTCTTATTGACAAAACAGGACGTAGCAAATTAATCTTGAAATCGCTGGAGAATGGCAATATCAACTGCCTGGCATCACCACGCGCAACAATCACCCTATAGGCATTATGATCATCGATCAACGTAGGCATACGATTTCGTGCCAGCCAGACTCCCAGATCTATCTCATTGTCATAGCGTATGACGGGTGGTTTGCCCTGTATGGCGGTGGCCCATTGATCCATTTCCGGCGTTGGCTTCCACAAGAATACCAGCCAACCTCCCAGTACGCTGACTAAGGTCATAACCATCGTAATGCGTATGGCCTTATGCGATTCTCTCGGCATCAACACTATGCCGGCCATCAAACCTGAGCTAAACAAAAATAACATATCCGCCGGATGCGACAGAAAAAAACCATAGGTTGCCATACCGGTAGCCAGTATGGCATGTACCAGCAACACTATCGTGGCACGTAACAATAAAGCATGACGACTGGCATGTACCAGCAACACAATCAAGACCGGATAGGCCACTATGCTGACAGCGATAGCCAATATGGTCGGCATTACCAGAGTGCCGCCAAAGGTATTTAACCAGGGTAGGTAGGGTGCATCGCGCCAGGCGCCTCGAAAAGCTGATTCAGGCGCGGTCAAGAAATGCAGCGAGTCATCCACAAAGATCCAGTTCAGATAGGCCCACGCAGAGACCGCAATGAACAACGGGATAATAACCACCACATACACACTGATTGCGGATTCCTCCATCATTTTGGGCGGCGCCACCAGAGGCAATAGCGGCAACAATGCAGCGAATAAATAAAAGGTCCGCTCGTCAATAAAGAAATACATGGCCAGCGTCAGCCCCAGCATGATAAATGCCCGGACATCGCGCTCATAGATTAATCGCGCCAGTGACAGATACAGGATATAAAACATGGCCAGACTGAGTGCACGGTAGGTACCGCCTGTCACACTCCACAGGAAGAAAGGATGGCTTGCGACCAGAATGATTAAAGCCACTCGCACTCTCGTGGAGTAACCCTTGTTGGCCATATGCTGGTTCCAGAATGCCAATAAGGCGGCACCGATAATGATCGAAATAAGATAGGGAGCCGCACCCGTCTTGAGACCAGGTAGAAAATAAAAAGGCATCAGGATGTAGGCGGGGATATGGGGGTAAATCAAACCGAAATATTCGAGGCGACTTTCTGGTGCATCCAGTATGCCCAGCACCTTGGCCCAACGACTCAGCGCAAAGTCACTGATATAATGATGCTGTAGCAACCAGATGGTAATGACCGCCAACACCACGGAAGACAGCAGGAAGACCGCCGCCGAATAATAACGCTGCTCCTTATGCATTGCGCCGTAGAGCACGCCGACGCGCCAGGGGTGTATAACGACTGATACCATGCTGGGTCTTTTCCCAGAAGAAGGGTTTATGGATTAATTGCCACAAGCCCTTGTAGGCCGCAATTGATATCAGCAACCAGTAAACCGGCACTGTCAAACCATAAGGGATCATACTATAGTAGTTGCGTTTAAAGGCGCCCAAAGTAGTGATATAGATTAAATAACCATTACCCACCAATAGATTAAACAGACTTATGTATAAAAGAGATGGCGGGAACACAATGTCAAAGATATGCGTCTTTGTCATCAACCAGATGATATACATCAGATATAAAAACGGCGCTGCCAATGTGCTGATAATGGTGCCGCCAATAAAAAACTGAAAACCCCAAAATCCTATTGCCCCCACAGATCGATGCAGATGTAGCGGGTGACGCATATGCACAAGATAAGTCTGCATATAACCCTTGATCCATCGTGAACGCTGGCGTATCCAATTCAGAACATTACTATTGGCCTCTTCAAATGTTGTGGAATTCACAATTCCCACTCGATAACCCAGCTGTGTAATGCGCACACCCAGGTCGGCATCTTCGGTTACATTGAAAGGATCCCAGGCATTCACTTCACGCAAGATATGCATCTTGAAATGATTGGACGTGCCACCTAACGGTATAGGGATATTGAGCGCCTCCAACGCAGGCAGATAAAAATCAAACCACAGCGAATACTCAAGCGTAAACATGCGTGTGAGCCAATTTTCGCGTGCATTGTAATAATTTAGTCGCGCCTGTATGCAGACGGTATTTCGCGGCGCCATTTGAAAGGCGGCAACGACCTTCTTTAGCTGATCAGGCTCGGGGATATCTTCTGCATCATAAATGGTGATAAACTCGCCACGCGCAAAATTCAACGCATAATTACAGGCCTTGGGCTTGGTCTTTGGCAGGGAGTCTGGCACCAGGATGAGCTCGAATATTCCTTCCAACTCAAGTTCCTTGGCCGCTTGAATTGTCTCGGCATCATCTTCTTCAAGAATGAGTTTGATGTCGAGTTTTGATAAAGGATAATCCAGGCGTCTTAAGGCATCAGCCAGAATCGGCAACACTTCCGGTTCCTTGTACATGGGTACCAATACGGTATAGGTTGGCAACTCCTGTTCTTTCAGGACCGATACCTGGTGATCCGTTACCTTGACATCGATGTGCCTGTCACCCCCCACCCAGGCCAGCATGGCCCTGAGCCCAAAATTCACCAGCAGGAAGATGGCAATAAAAGTGTTGATCGTTATCAGGGCAATAACAGGCTCGAGTGTAAGAAACAATAACAGCGCACTAAAGAAACAGTAGATCACACCAAGTTGTCGCCGTGTGAAGACTTGCAAGGCCGAGTATTCTGAACTTTTAACAGCCAACGCACTGACTGCTGTCTGACTATAATATGGATTTGCATTACGTTGCAGTTCCCAGATGATGTCAAACTTGGAAGTGATAGCGATCTTGACACCATCACCAAAACGCTCACGGATAAATTCTTCCGTCGGTGGTGTCAGGTCTGCCGTTACCACCCAAACATCCTTGCCTTCACGTCGCCAGGGCAGGATTAAATACTCTCCATAGAGTTGCAAATCTTCACGGTCTATCAGCGCGGCATCAGGTGGATCGACCGTAAGATTGATAAAACGGTGACCACTGTGACTGGCCATGGCACGATAGAAATCCAGCGTACGCACCCAACCCTTGGCCAATATAATGTCACCCAGCCGTGTACCCCATTTCTCCTGCAGCTCTAACGCTTCCTGAAGCTGTTCGGCACTCAACAGGCCATAGGCCTCCAGCACTTCACCGAAACGTGCTTCATGCTCACCGGCAGGGGCAACTATGGTTTCATGTCCGGCCTGGGAGGCCAACAGGGGATAAAAGTCCAGGGGGTCTACCCAGCCCTTGGCCAACAGGATATCGCCTATGCGAGCACCGGTTCGCTTTTGTAACTCCAGCGCCTGCTCAAGCTGGGATTCTTTAATTAGCTTGTGCTTGATCAGCACCTCGCCCATGCGGGTGCTGTGATTGTTTTGGCCTGTAGTAGGCGACATGACTTTTAGCTAATCCCTATTGATCAACCCAGCCATGAACCTAAGGTCTTGTGCCGTCTTGCCTGACGATAGAGATGAACGATCAGTACCGTCAGCAACAACCAACCCAGGGCAAAGAACCAGAAACGATAGCGACCTATAACATCAAACCAGTTTTGCGCGTCCGCATAGACAATGCGCGCCAAACCAGGCTTATCACTATGCAGTGTTAATAGCACGCCTGTACTGTCGGCAAAGACCACATCCCCATCACTGCTATACATGGCATCCAGGCGCGGCAAGGCAGTCAATGACCATGGCATCAACCATAGACCATAGTACCGGTCAGTCTGCACCAGTTGCCCCACTGTAATGCCTGGTAACTCGCTGGCTTCCAGCAATACCTGGCCGCGCTTATCGATCACACGGATATGGCCCTGATCAAAACGTACTGGTGGATTCTTAAAAACAGACTTGGCATTACCGACTAAAATAAAAGGGCCTACAGGTGCGACTTCTGCATCTTCAGTAAAGTAATGGATTTTTTTCACTTCCAGAGGCAAGGCAAGATTTGCACCCATGCGCGACAACAAACCCAGGACACTTAAAGGGCGACTCAAATAATCCCTGGGCAGGTAAATATCAACCCCCTTTCTTAAATAATTTGACAGGTCCGCCATACTTGCAGGCAAGGTTTCATCAGGCACTGCCTGCAGACTGCTATCAGGATGTATTTGTATCGGAAAACGTTCCGGGTCTCCTTCACAGTTGCCTTCGATAACCTTACGCTGTGCCAGTAAACGTATGCGGTTGTGACGCTTTAGATCTGCACGATTCAGGCGCACCGCTACTGTTTGTTTTTTGCCGTTGTTATCCAGCCTCACGACTTCCTGCAACACATCATTTAAATAGACATATAACATTACAGGCGTTTCACTATCGCTGGGTGTGGAAACCACTTGCAACAACATGGTGTCCGGGAAGTAACCTGCCGGGAACTGATCGCTGGACACGGCAATACCCCACTCGATGCGTCTATACATCTCACTGTTTTTTATATCCAGCCCGAGATCAGACAGACTGATGGCATAACGGTCTGACTTGCCTTCTTCCAGTTTACTGCTAACAGGATAGACTTGATAACGACCGGCGCTTGCCAGGCCGATCCAGGGTTGTTCAAAAAAAACGTTACTTCCAACGAAAGGATCGGTTACTGCAATAAAACCCCTTCCTTTCATTACCATCAGAGCAGCATTTATTCCTTTACCTAACTGATTATTGCCAACGGATTTTGCACCCATCGCCGCCAAGGCCAACTTGGGTGCAATAACAATTTCACCGAGCACGGGCAATGTCGTGAAAAGAACTTTCTTGCCATTCGCTTCAAGTGCCTGACCCATTAACAGGGCGGCATTGAATACTTCTTCATCCAGCTTGCCTGCTGGAATGCTGACCCGCACCTTCCTGGGCAAGAGTTCCCAGGCGGCACGTATTGTTTTCGGGCTACCATGAAAACGATACTGGACACCGGAATTGGCACGAAAATGAAGGTAGCCGGCAGTGATACGATCATCCAGACAGCGATTGTCTGTAACGGGTAACGAAGATTTGATGCGAATTTTTATAAATCGCTGTTTCAGGTCACCGGCCTGCAAAGGAAGATTGAGTACGTGCTGCTCCCGTGGACCCGATAAAGAAACGGTTCTTCGCGGCATATCGTTTACATAGATTCTGTAATACGCATGTTTGTTTAGTTCAGGTGATGCATTGTAGTGCAATTGCAATTGTGCAGAGCTGATTTTCAAATCCAGCGGTACCGGAAAGAAAAAGGTCTGATTCGCTGAGGCTGCCTCGATCAAGCTTCCTTTTTCATAACCCAGGTCTTCCAGCGTTACGACCTTGGATGGCTGCACCACGGCCCAGGCCTCTGGCCCCGCCAGCGCCCCTGTAAACAGGAATACAGCGGTCACCACGGATCCCCATACCTTACCCATACTCAATCTCTCTTTATTATTAACATTCGTTTCGACATCACATGCACCGGGTAACATCGGTCCTCCGCCTGTAACTGCTCTACTTATAGATTCCCTATACATATAGATGAAATTCTCTCCCTGCGCCGTGGATTTCACCTGCCTGGGTATATCCTGATTGTTATCCTGACCTGAAATTATGTACTGCAAATCAAATAATTATGCGATATGAGTCACACCGCCCATATAAGGTTGCAAGACCCCGGGCACCGCAATGCGCCCCTGCTCATCCTGGTAATTCTCCATCACGGCCACCAGCGCCCGGCCCACTGCCAGCCCTGAGCCATTGACGGTATGCACAGGCTCGGGTTTACCGGTATCCGGGTTACGCCAACGTGCCTTCATGCGCCGCGCCTGAAAGGCCTCAAAATTACTGCAAGAGGAGATTTCACGATAGGCCTGTTGGCCCGGCAGCCAGACTTCCAGGTCATAGGTCTTGGCGGCAGAGAAGCCGACATCCCCGGCACACAGGGCGACAGTACGATATGGCAGATCGAGTCTTTGCAGGATCGTTTCCGCATGTTGGGTCAGCGATTCCAGAGTTTCGTAGGAATCCTGGGGCTGTACAATCTGCACCAACTCCACTTTCTCAAACTGGTGTTGCCGTATCATACCGCGCGTGTCCTTGCCATAAGAACCGGCCTCACTCCGGAAACACGGCGTATGGGCCGCAAGCTTGAGCGGCAGGGTGTCTGCATTGACAATCTCATCACGCACAATATTTGTCAGCGGAACTTCCGCGGTTGGGATCAGATAAAAAGGCGGATCGGTTTCAAGCCTGAAAAGATCTGCCGCAAATTTGGGCAACTGCCCTGTGCCGCGCAAACTGTCCGCATTCACAATATACGGCACATAGGTCTCGGTATATCCATGTTCCTGCGTGTGCACGTCCAGCATAAACTGCACCAGGGCCCTGTGCATGCGCGCCAGCGGACCCGACATCTGCATAAAACGTGAGCCCGTCAGTTTTACAGCCACCTCAAAATCCAGCATCCCCAACTGCTCGCCCAAATCGACATGATCCTTGATGGCAAACCCGAAGTCTTTTGGTGTGCCCCACTTTCGTAGCTCCACATTATCGTCTTCATTTTTCCCATCAGGCACGCTTTCATGTAAAAGGTTGGGCACACCCATTAATAAGGCTTCCAGACCTTGCTGGAGGTGCGTTAATTCTTGTTCGGCATTTTTCAACTCATCACCCAATGAGGTGACTTCATCCAGCAACAGCTGGAACTCTTCGCCCCTGGCCTTGGCCTGACCAATCGCCTTGGACTTGCTATTGCGTGTATTCTGCAATTCCTGGGTACGGACTTGTAAGGCCTTGCGACGCTCTTCCAGTTCCTGCAAGACCTCCACGTCCAACTGAAAACCGCGACGCGCTAATGCCCTGGCAACATCATCAATATTTGCCCGTATTATTTTTATATCTAACATGCCTTCTACTAAAACTTTTTAGAACTCTTATTGATTGATCTGTGCCTGCCACATCACCATGTGACCCGGTTTAATGTCTTCTTCCAGGTGCACCAGGATGGCTTTTATCTTGTCGGGCGTATCAAAAAACTCGACAACCACTGGCAGGTTAAGCGAGAGGTCAAGAAGGTTAACCCCGTGCATAACACCGGAGTCACCGTAGCCGGAGATACCCCGAAATACCGTCACGCCTCGTACCTTTTCCCAATCGTGCAAACGTTTCATGAGACCACTGAGCTGCTGCTCGCCTTCCGTAATATAAATACGCACCACCGTCACTTCAGAAGTCATCATGTTTGCCTCCCCAGCAATACACCCAGCCATGCCGCACTCACGCACACGATGACACTGACCACGATATTCGATATGGCCCTGACATACGCACCTTCTTCCATCAGGTTAACGGTCTCGATTGAAAAAGTGGAAAAAGTCGTAAATGCACCCAATACACCTACCAGCAAACCTGCACGCCAATGACTACCAACACCCAGGCGTTCGGTAAACAAAACAAATAAATACCCCATCAGCAATGAACCTATTACATTTACTGTTAGTGTTCCATACGGGAACCCGCGGCCCAGGGCTGTGTGCACGGTCACAGAGGTCCAGTAACGCATGACGGCGCCTATGGCCCCGCCCACGGCTATTGCCAATACCTGGCTCATGTTGCGGATTCCCGGGCCGGTTTGCCGCTGACCTGGTGATGCGCTTCTTTATCTTTTGCCCTTAGCTGCGCTAGCCGTGCCGCGATCTTTTGTTCCAGTCCCCTGTCAACGGGATAGTAATATCTTCTGCGTCCCATGGCCTCCGGAAAATAATTTTCACCGGCGACATAGCCATCATCTTCATCATGGGCATAACGATAGTCTTTACCGTAGTCCAACTCTTTCATCAGCCGAGTGGGCGCATTGCGTAATTGCAAAGGCACTTCCAGCGAACCCTGCTCCTTTGCATCCTTCATGGCCGCCTTGAAGGCGGTGTAGACCGCATTGCTCTTGGGAACACTGGCGAGATACACAAGTGCCTGGGCGATGGCCAATTCCCCCTCGGGACTCCCCAGCCGTTCCTGGGTATCCCAGGCATTCAAGGCAAGGGCCAGGGCACGCGGATCGGCATTGCCCACATCTTCACTGGCCATGCGCACGACTCGGCGTGCGATATACAAAGGATCACAACCACCATCCAGCATGCGGGCATACCAGTACAAGGTGGCGTCGGGATCTGAACCGCGCATGGACTTATGCAATGCTGAGATTTGATCGTAGAAGGCCTCTCCGCCCTTATCAAAACGCCGCACACCATTGGCCGCCACTTCCCGCATTAACTCAAGTGTAATCATGCCATCGGTGAGATCGGCGGCGATCTCCAGCAGACTCAAGGCCCTGCGGGCATCGCCATCGGCGGCGTCTATCAGCAGCTCGCGGGCCGCGTCCTCTAAATGCAATCCCTTGCCACCCAGCCCGTGCTCCGAATCGGCGAGGCCTCTTTCTATGACAGAGGCGATATCCCCTCTTTCCAGGGCCTTTAAAACATATACACGGGCACGCGATAGCAAGGCGTTGTTTAGTTCAAAGGATGGATTTTCCGTTGTTGCACCGACAAGAATTAACGTACCGTCTTCGACAAAGGGCAAAAATCCATCCTGCTGGGCCTTGTTAAAACGATGGATCTCGTCAACAAACAGCAAGGTCTTGCGCCCACCTGCCTTGGCCTGTTGCGCCTGCGCCACCACTGCACGTATATCCTTGACCCCGGCAAAAACGGCAGACAGGGACATGAACAAGGCGCCGGTCTGCCGCGCCAACAGACGCGCCAATGTGGTCTTGCCAGTGCCCGGTGGCCCCCAAAAAATCATGGAATGCAGATCGCCCTGCTCTATGGCGCGCCGCAAGGGCTTGTCCTCAGCCAGCAGGTGGACCTGTCCGGCAACATCATCCAGCGTCCGCGGGCGCATGCGGTCCGCCAGCGGGGCATGACGATGGCTATCCATGTCCTCAAACAAGTCCTGGGCCTGGTGATCCATCAGCGTACATCCCCAACGATATCGACATTATCAGGGGGTGTGAAATGGAAAACAGATTTGCGTATGCGTCTGTTCTCGGCAACATCCAGCAAGGTAATGCGTGTCAGCTGATCGAAGTTATCAATCAACTCCATGGTGTCTAACCGGCCTTGTCTAAAGCCCAAACGAATACGCCTGTAACCACTGTCGCCCGTGCGTGGCAACAAGGCCAGCCAATCCAGACCCTTATGGCTAGGCTGCGGCTCAATCTTGAAGCGTTTCAGTACACCACCCTTGCCAGACAACAACATGGCCGGCGTGCCTTGCAAGGCCTCTTCAGAAGCCCGTACCGTGACTTGCTGCAGACCTATGTCATAGACCCACAGTTTTTTGCCATCGGCAACAATCTGTTGCGCATAAGGAGATTCGTAATCCCAACGAAATAATCCCGGTCTTTGTATCCATAAACGCCCCGAGGCCTGCTGTACGGCCTGACCGCTATCATCAAGCACCACTTGTTTGAAGCTGGCCTGATAGGTAGATACCTTGTTAAAGAAACGCTCCAGACTTTGCTCAGGCGTGGCCGCCAACACGGGGGAAATCGCCAACACCGTTGCCAGGAGCAGCCCCGCCAGCATTTGATAGCATTGCCTGATCATAACTAACCCCTGCCCGGTGGTGGCGGCGCCAATACTTCACGGCTGCCATTGGCTTGCAGCGGGCCGACCACACCAGATTTTTCCATTTGCTCCACCAGACGGGCGGCACGGTTATAGCCTATGCGCAGTCTTCTTTGCACACCGGAAATAGAGGCACGCCGGGTCTCGGTAACGATAGCCAGGGCTTCATCGTACAACGGATCATTCTCATCATCGCCATCCATAGCGCCCGTGATCGCGGAGCCGGAATAACTATTCCCAGACAGGATTTCTTCGTTATAAATCGGAGTACCGCTTTTCTTAAGCGCCTCTACAACATTAAACACTTCATGATCATCGACAAAACCGCCATGCACACGTAGCGGCACACCATGCCCCGGCCGCAGAAATAACATATCGCCATGACCTAACAACTGTTCTGCGCCCATTTGATCCAGTACCGTACGTGAGTCGGCACGCGATGACATCTGAAAGGCTACACGTGTCGGGATATTGGCCTTGATCAGACCGGTAATGACATCCACGGAAGGGCGTTGTGTGGCGACAATCAGGTGCAGGCCGGCAGCTCTGGCCTTTTGCGCCAGACGTGTGATGAGCTGCTCGACTTTCTTGCCCACCACCATCATCAGGTCCGCCAATTCATCTATAAGTATCACAATAAAAGGTAGTGTCTTGAGCGTGGGCACGTCTTCATCATCGATCGGTGTATACAGAGGGTCTTTAATCGGTCTGCCTTTCTCTTCGGCCTCTTTTACCTTACGGTTATAACCGCCGATATTGCGCACACCCAGCGCCGCCATCAGGTGATAACGCCGCTCCATCTCGACGATACACCAGCGCAGGGCGTTGGCCGCCTGTTTCATGTCGGTGACCACGGGCGCCAGCAAATGCGGAATGCCTTCATACATGGCCAGTTCCAGCATCTTGGGATCGATCATGATCAGGCGTACCTGCTCCGGACTGGCCTTGTAAACCATGCTCAGGATCAAGCTGTTCACAGACACCGATTTACCGGAACCGGTGGTACCGGCAATCAACAGGTGCGGCATCTTGGCCAGGTCTTCGACCACAGGCTGGCCACTGATATCCTTACCCAGGGCCAGTGCCAGTGGCGATTGCACCTGCTCATATTGTTCTGAGGCCAGCACTTCGCGCAGCCGCACTATCTCACGGGTTTCATTGGGCACTTCCAGGCCCATAGCCGTCTTACCGGGGATATTCTCGACCACGCGCAAACTGACGACGGACAGGGAGCGCGCCAGGTCACGAGCAAGGTTGGTGATCTGGGCCGCCTTCACACCCGCGGCCGGCTCAATCTCAAAACGGGTGATCACGGGCCCCGGGTGCACAGCCACCACCTGCACCTCGATATTGAAATCCAGCAGTTTTTTCTCCACCAGGCGCGACATGGTCTCTAGCGATTGACGCGAGAAAGACGGTTTGACGTTGACCGCGGCATCCTCCAGCAATGACAGCGATGGCAGCTCGCCACTGGAGGGCACTTCAAACAAGGAAACCTGTTTTTCGCGCTCGGCACGGTCGCTGGTCTGGACCTTGGTGATGACAGGTTCTATGCGCGGCGCCGGGCGCGTGAAGAGCTTCTCTTTCTCCACCGCGACGGTCTCCCGTCGCTGACGACGGGCCCGCAGGCCGATGATGTGATCGCGAACGTAGGCTGTGAACTGTAACCCATACTGATAGGCCTCCACCCCGGCCCAACCCAGCAGATCCATGACCTTGAGCCAGGAAAGCCCGGTAAACAGCGTCACACCGGACAGAAACAGCGCCAGCAGAAAGATCGTCGCACCGATAAAACTAAAGGCCGCGACCAGCCCACCCCCAACCAGATCGCCGACGACACCGCCACTGCTAAATGGCAGGCTCTGACTGGCGGCGGAAAAATGTAGGGTCGCCAGGCCACAGCCTCCGGCCACAGCCAGCAAAACACCCGCCGCCGGCACCAGGCGATGCCAGACATCGGGGTGATGTTCATCCTTGCGGTGCAGAAACACGTTCAGGCCGCCGTAGGCGACCATAATGGGGATTAAATAGGCTAAATAGCCAAACAGATTTAGCAGCACATCGGCCAGCCAGGCACCGAAAGGCCCGCCGAAATTACTGATTACAGCGCTGGGCCCCCGGTGGGACCAGGCCGGGTCCTGGGTATCGTAACTAATCAACGAAATCAGGATATACAGGGCGATGGCACCTAAGAGATAGAGGGCAGCCTCGCGCAATAATGCCAATAACCGTGGGGCTAGCGCTGAGCCGGGGTCTTTTTTCCAGGTCGCCTGGGCCACTCGAATCCTTACTTATTGATAACAATATATATTCGGCGATTGTCGCCTTTTATCCGGCCCAAGCCAAGGGTTTGCACGGCTTACCGACCCAAGGACTCCGCCACCGCTGGATGGACGATTTCGCCGCGGCGAATATTGATACCCGATTGCAGAACAGGGTCCAGCAGCCCGTCCTGCTGGGCGAGGCGCGCCACATAGGGCGTGATCGCGGAAGCCAACGCCTGCGAAGCCGTGCGCGGCACCGCACCGGGCATATTGGTGACCCCAAAGTGGACCACGCCCTCGTACATAAACGTCGGTTGGGTGTAATCCGTCGGCCGCGTGGTGGCAATGCAGCCGCCCTGATCCACTGAAATATCGACGATGACGCTGCCCGGCCGCATCTGGCGAACCGTCTCGGCACTGATGAGATGCGGCGCCCTGGCGCCGGCTATCAACACCGCCCCGATCAACAAATCGGCCGTTAGCACCTCTTCGTGCCGCAGGGCCTCATAGGAGGGCAAGGCCGTCACATTGGCGCCCAATTGATGCATGCGTGACAAGTTCGCACGATGTACGCCAAAGACAGTGACCTGGGCCCCCAAGGCCGCCGCCACAGCCGCTGCATTGCCCCCTGCCGTGCCACAGCCCAGCACAACCACCTTACCGCGCTCGGCGGCGGGCAGTCCTCCGAGTAACACGCCGCGCCCACCTTGCGGCTGATGCAACAAGGTCGTACCGATTTGCGTGGCCAATCGACCGGCGATGTCGCTCATGGGCGCCAATAGGGGCAGGCGGCCCTTTTCCGTGACTGTTTCGAAGCCCAGGGCAGTCAGGCCTTTTTGCTTCAATGCCTGGGCAAGTTCGGGATTCGCCGCCAGATGAAGAAATGAAAACAGCAGATGATCTTCGCGCAGCAGACCGTATTCGGTCGCCACCGGCTCTTTGACCTTAACGACAAGCTGCGCCTGCCCATAGAGTTCGCCGGCATCGGCGACGATGCGAACCCCTGCTGCCTGATATTCGCTGTCCGGGTAGCCGCTGGCCACACCGGCGCCGGCCTGTATATAGACTTCATGACCGGCCTGAACCAATTCACCCATCGCCGAGGGAATCAAGGCCACACGCCCTTCCAGTGGCTTGACCTCCTTAGGGATACCTATGCGCATACGCTTTCCTTTACGCTCGCGGAAAGCATAGCGTAACATAGCATCGGAACTGCTACTGGTGTGCTTTGTCTACTTGTCATCAATAAAGCTGGTCAAAACCTTTCTAATCACAGGAGTTTTTACACGATGTCTGAAGTAAAGCATGCCCGCGTCCTGATCCTGGGCTCGGGCCCGGCGGGATATTCCGCTGCCGTCTATGCCGCCCGCGCCAACCTCAAACCCCTGCTCATCACCGGTATGGAACAAGGCGGACAGCTCATGACCACCACCGAGGTCGATAACTGGCCCGGCGATGTGGAGGGCCTGCAGGGCCCGGAGCTGATGGACCGCATGCGCCGCCATGCGGAACGCTTTCATACCGAGATCATGTTTGATCACATACACACCACCGACCTCGGCAAGCGGCCCTTCACGCTTACCGGAGACAACGGCGTCTACACCTGCGATGCACTGATTATTGCCACCGGCGCTTCGGCCATGTATCTGGGCCTGCCTTCCGAGGAGGCCTTCAAGGGCAAGGGTGTATCGGGTTGCGCCACTTGCGATGGCTTTTTTTACAAAAACCAGAAGATTGCCGTCGTCGGCGGCGGTAATGCGGCCGTCGAGGAGGCCATGTATCTTTCCAACATCGCCGCCGATGTCACCGTCATCCATCGCCGCGACGAATTCAGGGCCGAAGCCATCCTGATAGACCAGATCATGGACAAAGCCAAGAACGGCAATATCCATATAGAGTGGAACAGCACGTTGGAAGAAGTCCTGGGTGATGACAGCGGTGTCACTGGGGCGCGCATCAAGTACAAGGACGGCAGTACCAAGGATCTGGACGTCAGCGGCGTCTTTATTGCCATTGGTCACAAACCCAACACCGCAATTTTTCAAGGCCAGCTTGCAATGGAAGGTGGTTATATCAAGACCCAGGGTGGCAGTCAGGGGAATGCCACGGCGACCAGTGTTGAGGGTGTGTTTGCCGCCGGCGATGTGCAAGATTACATCTACCGCCAGGCCATCACGTCGGCCGGCAGCGGATGCATGGCCGCACTGGACGCCGAGCGTTTTCTGAAAGCGAAAGCATAATCACTCATACATGATCCAGTGCACTGCCATGGCCAAGAATAAAAAATCGCCCAACGAGTTTCATGAAGCCATGGCAGGGGCGCGCCCGCTGAAGCAGGATCGCATCACCCCACACTCCACGCCACGCAAACCCATCCCGGAACAGAAATACCGGGATGAACGGGAAGTCATGGATGCCCTGCTCTCTGATGACTATGCACCCGATGAAATCGAATCGGGTGATGAATTGTTGTTCAAACGCCCGGGCATACAAAACCATGTCATGCGTAAACTCAGGCGCGGTCAATATGTGATCGAGGCTGAGCTGGACCTGCACAGACGCACGGTGGATGAAGCGCGCGAACTATTGGCAACGTTTCTGTATCAGGCACAACAACAAGGCCGGCGCTGTATCAGGGTGATACACGGCAAGGGATATGGCTCGGCAGGAAAGCTGCCGGTACTAAAAGGCAGGGTAAACAGTTGGCTGCAACAAAAGGATGAGGTGCTGGCTTTTTGTTCCGCCATTCAACGCGACGGCGGTACCGGCGCGGTCTATGTATTGTTGAAGAAAAAATAAAACCTTGCTGCGGGGAATGTTAGTAGAGCCCCCGGATTACGCTACGCGCCCCACGTACTCGAAATAATACAGTGGAAGTGCCCTTGGGGTGCTGCATCCGGTCTATACTGATCCAACACAATTATGACCCCTTCCCCCTTTTAGGGGGAAGGCTGGGATGGGGGTGGTTC
>BTRG01000051.1:0-17915 GCA_036986275.1 Gammaproteobacteria bacterium
TTAACTTTTTCATGGTACAAACCTGAACAAATACATCATGCTTCTAATGCACCTCATCAAACTGCATACTGTTTCAACAATAGTTCACCTTCACACATACAAAGAACTCGTTAAGACCGCAATGCTCCCCCCATGCAGTAATATGACCCAGGTGGCGTTATGATGTAAATAGAAGGGTAATATATCTGAATAACACAGCAGCCATGTCTATTACGTCAATCGTGGAAGAAAAAAGAGAACAAATACCTATCGGTGTCATCAGCGAGGTCCATGGCCCTGTCGTAGTTATCGCCTGCGATACGCTGCCGCCCCTGCATCAGGCCTTGTGCGCCAATCTCGATCACGAGACCTACCTGTTCGAGGTGCACCAACACCTCGACGAACGTCATATACGCGCCATCACCCTGCATCGAAGTGCCGGTCTGCACCGGGGCATGACAATTTATGACACCGGCGCCCCGCTACATATTCCGGTGACACCCGAATGCCTGGGACGTTTGCTGAATATCTTCGGCGAACCACTGGACGGCGGCGGCGTACTGACTGCCCGGGAATTTCGCAATGTACATAGCCGTCCACTTCCACTACAGGAGGCGGTAGGTGTAGGCGAAGTGCTGGAGACCGGCATCAAGGTCATCGACTTGCTGTGCCCCTTTGTCAAAGGGGGCAAGACCGGGTTGTTTGGCGGCGCCGGGGTGGGCAAGACCGTGCTGATTATGGAGTTCATGCATGCGGTGGCAACCCTGCATAAGGGCGTATCGGTATTCGCCGGGGTGGGTGAGCGTATCCGTGAAGGTCACGAGCTTTGGCACGAGATCCGCGAGGCCGGTGTGTTGCCACAAACACTCATGGTGTTCGGCCAGATGGATGAGTCGCCGGGTGTACGCTTCCGCGTAGGACTTTCGGCGCTGACATATTCCGAATACCTGCGCGATACATTGCACAAAGAGGTGTTGTTCGTCATGGACAATATCTTCCGCTTCGTGCAGGCGGGCAGCGAGGTCTCCAGCCTGCTGGGACGCATGCCGGCTACCGTGGGTTACCAACCCACACTCACCACCGAAGTGGCGGAAATGCAGGACCGGATCCTGTCCACACAATTTGGGGCCATCACCTCGGTACAGGCCGTCTATGTACCGGCAGACGATATGACGGATCCCGCCGTCAGCACCATCTTGAGTCACCTGGATACCACCGTGATCCTGTCCCGTACCCAGGCAGGCAAGGGCATCTATCCGGCGGTAGATCCCTTGCAGTCGGGTAGCAGGCTGGTGGACCGTCATGCGCTGGGGGCACGTCACTATGACATTGCCGAGAGAGTGCGAGAACACCTGGCGCGTTATCATGAACTGGAGGATATTATTACCATGCTCGGCGTGGAGGAGTTGTCATCCAAAGACCGCAAGATCGTCATGCGTGCGCGTAAGATGCAACGTTATCTCACTCAGCCGTTTTGGGCGACGTCCTCACATACCGGTATCCCCGGGGTTTCAGTACCGCTGGAACGTACTCTGGCAGACTGCGAAGCCTTCCTGTTGGGACACTATGACGAGACGCCGGAGGAGCACTGTTATATGCGTGGCGCCATGGAAGAGACGAAACCGTGAAGGCCTTTACCCTGCGGCTACAGGATGCGACCCATGCAGAGGAGATAGAGGGTTTAAGCTCCTTTATCGGAGAGGACGCCTCCGGCAGCTTCGGGATACTCGCGGGACACGTACGCATGATGACTTCACTCATCATCGGCCTGGCGCGATTTCGTATCAGCGAAGGTGTCTGGCAGTACCTGGCCCTGCCCGGGGCGGTGTTATATTTTCATGACAACGTGCTAACACTAAATACGCGCCGTTATCTACTTGATGATAACTATATGCGCATCAGTCAGGCCTTGCAGCAACAATTGCTCGCCGAGGAGGAAAATCTGCATGCCATGAAAAAAAGCCTGCGCCATATGGAAGAAGAGGTCCTCAAGCGCCTATGGGAAATGGGCCGCAAGGGCGCAGGCTGACCCCTATGCCGCAACTGGATGATCTGAGAAAACAGGTAGAGCGCCAGGCGCGGCGTATGAAAAAAGCCGAACGTGAGCGGCCCACGCTGATCGGTCAGACGGTCTACATCGGCACCCTTGGGCTGCTGTTCGTGCTGCCCGTGATTGGTGGCGCCTATCTTGGGCAATGGCTGGACGACCTGGCGGCGGGATACTCCATCCGCTGGACGGTGAGCCTGATCCTGCTAGGTGTGATGGTGGGCGCGCTGAACGTTTACCTGTTTATAAGGGAATAACACGATGGCTGAAGGAAATTTACTCATCGAACCCATGGTCGAACTGGGACCAGTGGTCATTACCAATACAGTGGTGACCACCTGGGCGATCATGGTTGTGATCTGGCTGCTCGCCTGGCTGGTCTCGCGCCGGCTGCACACCGAGCCTGGGCCGGTACAGACGGCGGTTGAAGGTATCGTCTCCACTATCGAGGATGCCGTTGCCGCGGTCGCGCCTCAACACACCCGGCGCATTATGCCGTTTATCGGCAGCCTCTGGGTGTTCCTGGTGGTCGCCAATCTCAGCGGCCTAATCCCGGGCGTGCACGCCCCCACACGGGACTTGTCCGCTACGGCTGCGCTCGCTTTTCTAGTATTCCTGTCGGCGCACTGGTTCGGTATCCGCATCCAGGGCCTGAAGAACTACCTGCGCCATTACCTGAAGCCGAGTCCGATCCTGTTGCCGTTTCATCTCATCAGCGAGATCACGCGTACTGTTGCGCTGGCAGTACGCTTGTTCGGTAACATGATGAGCCTGGAAATGGCGGCCCTTCTGATCCTGTTGGTTGCCGGTTTCCTGGCGCCCGTGCCAATCCTGATGCTTCATATCGTCGAGGCGCTGGTACAGGCCTATATCTTTGGCATGCTGGCGCTCATCTATGTCGCTGGTGGAATACAATCACAACAGCTTCGGCAATAAAAAAGGAGTAGCTTATGCCCGACTTATCTACATTCACCATGGCATCCACCGTCGCCGCGGTTCTCGGTATCGCACTTGGCGTCATGTTACCCGCCATCGCCATGGGACGGGCCATTAGCCAGGCACTGGATGCCCTGGCCCGACAACCGGAAGCGGAGCGTTCCATCATGCGCACGTTGTTCATTGGCCTGGCCATGATTGAATCCCTGGCCATCTACGTCCTGGTCATCGTACTCATTGTGCTGTTCCGCAATCCACTGCTGGAATACCTCATCAAATAGGATCGAATAGCAAATCAAGTGATGGCGAACAAACATAAAGGAATACTACTTTGGAGCTGAGTTGGTCCACATTCCTGCTCGAGATCATCAACTTTCTGGTCCTGGTCTGGATCCTGAAGCACTTTCTTTACAGGCCGGTACTGGAGGTGATTGCTCGACGCCGGGCCGGTATTGAAGATCGGCTCGCCGAGGTCCGGCGCCTTCATGATGAAACCGATGCCTTAAAAGCAGAGTATGAAAACCGCCTGACCGATTGGGACCATGAACGCCAACAGGCCAGGGATGCCCTGGTTCAAGAGCTCGACGAAGAACGCGTGCGGCAGATGGAGGCACTGCAAACGACGCTGGCACAGGAACGGGAAAAGGTACAGGTTGCCGAATCGCGCCGGCATGCCGAGGCCGTACGCGAGACCGAGCACCATGCGCTGCGACAGAGCGCACAATTCGCCGCCCGTTTACTCACCCAGGCCGCCGGCCCGGAACTGGAGACCCGCCTGTTTGACCTGTTAGTGGATGACCTGTCCGTGCTCTCCGGCGATCAAATCGCCGCACTCAGAACCCAATGGGGCGAACCCCCCGAGGCCATCATGGTCACCAGCGCTTACCCGCTGCCGGAAGAACAACGGCAACGCCTGGAGGAAACGCTGACCAAGGTCACTGGTCTTGCCATGCCTGCGCAGTATGAACAGAACCCCGACTTGTTGGCGGGTCTGCGTATCACCATAGGCGCATGGACACTACAGGCCAACGCGCGGGACGAGCTGAAAGGCTTCACCGAGTTCGCCCATGCCGCACGATAACACCGAACCTGCCGGGCCGCTGGCGCAGCAGGCCGCCTGGCTTGAGGACTACCGGCCCGGACTGCGCATCGCTGAGCGGGGTAACGTCCTTTCCGTGGGCGATGGCATCACCTGGATTTCAGGGCTGCCTTCGGCCGCCATGGATGACATCCTGGACTTTGAGGACGGCAGCAGGGCGATGGTTTTTGATTTGACCGAAGGACTGATTGGCGCAGTACTGCTGCACGACACCGAGGTGTTGACTGCCGGTAGTATCGTCACGCGCACCGGCCGAACCTTAAGTGTACCGGTGGGCGATGCCATGCTCGGGCGGGTCATCGATCCCCTGGGGTCGCCGCTCGACGGTGACGCGGCGCCATCCCCCACGGCCTGGCAACGCCTGGAGGCCCCGTCACCGCCCATCACCGCGCGCGACTTCGTGCATACCCCGCTGTATACGGGCATCAAGATCGTCGACACCATGATCCCCATCGGCAAGGGACAACGCCAATTGCTCATTGGTGACGAGGGCCTGGGACGTAGCGCCATCGCGCTGGACACGGTGATCAATCAGCGTGGCCAGGATGTCTATTGCGTTTATGTATTGATTGGTCAAAAACGCTCTACGGTGGTCAATACCATCGATACCCTACGTGAATATGGCGCGCTGGAGTACACCACCGTGGTGGTAGCGGAGGCCAGCAGCCTGCCCGGTCTGCAGCACCTGGCGCCGTTCGCCGGTTGCGCCGTTGCCGAATTCTGGATGCAGCAGGGACGGGATGTGCTGGTGATCTATGACGACCTTTCTACCCATGCCAAGACCTACCGTGAGTTGTCCCTGTTGTTGCGCCGACCGCCGGGACGCGAGGCCTATCCCGGCGACATCTTCTCCGTG
This sequence comes from Gammaproteobacteria bacterium, assembly GCA_036986275.1. GTDB lineage: Bacteria > Pseudomonadota > Gammaproteobacteria > Acidiferrobacterales > SZUA-150 > BTRG01. The sequence goes on from BTRG01000051.1 coordinate 4,918, forward strand.
CATGCCCGCTTGCTGGAGCGCAGCACTTGTCTGAATGCGGCCCATGGCGGCGGCAGTATGACCGCGCTGCCCATTGTGGAAACCAAACAGGGTGAGATTGCCGCCTATATCCCCACCAACCTGATCTCAATCACCGACGGACAGATCTATCTGGATCGCAGTCTGTTCGCCGGCGGCTTCCGCCCCGCTATCGATATCGCCCGTTCGGTCTCCCGTATTGGCGGTCAGGCACAACACCTTCGCATCAAAGAGGAAACCAGCAGCATGAAACTCGACTACCTCCAGTTTTTGGAGTTGGAGGTCTTCACCCGTTTCGGCGCGCGTCTCGAGGCCTCCATGGAAGCCGCCATTCATCGCGGCCGTCTGTTGCGGGAGATCCTGAAACAGGATCGCCTGGCCCCCCTGCCGGTGGCATTCCAGATGGCGTGGCTGGTGGCATTCAACGATGGCCATTTTGACAGCGCAGAACCCGACACGATCCCTGCATTACTCTCGGCACTCGAGGGTCCTGTCCGGCACACTACACTCAACCTCGACAGCCCTCGCGAGGAATGGAGTGCAGCGGTCGCCAGCTGGGTCTCCACCCCACTTGAGATGCGGCAACATGACACGTCGGCGTAACCTGGAACATCATCGCGACAGCCTGGTCGAGATCCGGGACATCATGAATTCCATGAAAACCCTGGCCTACATAGAAACCCGAAAGCTGGCCCGGTTTCTTGACGCACAACATGCCGTGGTCCAGGGCATCGAGGACGTGGCGGCGGATTTCCTCAGCTTCCACCCCGAATCCCTGCCCGAGGTAAAAGAGACAATCCCGGTCTACCTGTTAATTGGAACCGAACGTGGATTTTGTGGTGACTTCAACCACGCCCTACTTAGGCACCTGGATTCCGCTACGCAGGCACATCCGTCAGCCAGCCCGATGCTGATCGCCATCGGGCGCAAACTGCACACACTGTTGGAAAACGATACACGCGTGGCATCTCTGATTAATGGCGCCAGTGTGGTGGAAGAGGTCACTTCCTTGCTCAATCAGGTGGTGAGTGAACTCACTATGCTTCAGCATAAACATGGTGTACTCACCGTTTATTGTCTCTATCAAGGCGGTAACGATGGCATTGTGATGCAGAAACTGTTTCCGCCCTTTCAACAGCTTCTGCATAGGCCGCCACAGTTTCCACATCCACCGGTCTTGAATCTAACTCCTGCAGCGTTTTTGTTCGAACTCACCGATCAGTACCTGTTCGCGGCCCTGCATGAGATGCTCTACACCTCACTCATGGCGGAAAACCACCATCGCGTGGTGCACCTGGAAGGTGCGGTAAAACATCTCGACGACGAGTCGGCGGAGCTGGTGCGACAATGTAATGCCCTGCGCCAGGAGGAGATCATCGAGGAGATCGAGGTTATCCTGCTCAGCACCGCCAGTCTCGGTGAGAAACCAGGCACGTGAGACCAAGCCGGTATGCAGGATGGAATAAAAGGCAGGGTAACAACCAAGAAATTGGTGGGCCGTGTAGGGCTCGAACCTACGACCATCGGATTAAGAGTCCGGTGCTCTACCAACTGAGCTAACGGCCCGCAAACTGGGGTGAGCGATGGGAATCGAACCCACGACAACCGGAATCACAATCCGGGACTCTAACCAACTGAGCTACGCTCACCATAGCGGCTGGCGATTATACGCGCGTAATCCGCACGATTGCCAGCACCGGTCTGCATTACGAAATGGCGCGCCCGACAGGATTCGAACCTGTAACCTACGGCTTAGCTTACCCCTACAACTTTCGTTGCCTCGCCCTTATAAACTCAAGGCGCGAGTTTGTGGTCTGGACTATATCTTCACCGTCTCAGGTGGGACACGTATAGTCTCTACGGATCCCGTGACCCCACCGAAGCGGCGCCTTACCACGCTTACCTGCTCCGTGTTGCCACGGAAGCCCTTGGCAGTGATTTCGGTTTCCTCGGTATTGCCATCGCCATGACGCGTTAAGGTTTCACCGATACAGTGTCCTGCACTCTGACGGTTCATTTTCCCGCCGGAGGCTCCTGGAGGACGACGTCAGCCGTCCGCTTAAAGGCCGTTGCTCTATCCGGTTGAGCTACGGGCGCAAAAGTGGTCGGGGCAGAGAGATTCGAACTCCCGACATCCTGCTCCCAAAGCAGGCGCGCTACCAGACTGCGCTATGCCCCGTTTTGTGACAGGGTACTTTTAAAAGCCGCTGTCGCCATGCGCCGGAACTATACGTCGCTACAGAGGCAATCTCAATGCCGGTTCGCTCGGTAAGTTTGGTGATTATCCGTCGCCCATGCGATCATCGGCACCCCGTTGAATACTGCGAATTCGTTGCATGACTGCACAATTGATAAATGGCAAGGCAATAGCGGCAGCCCTGCAACAAGAGATTAAACATCGGGTTTCTCAACGCCTGGCGGATGGCAAGCGGGCACCGGGCCTGGCTGTTATAATGGTTGGCCAGGACCCGGCCTCCGTGATTTATGTGCGCAATAAGCGCAAGGCCTGCGAGGATGCCGGGGTACGCTCCTTCTCACATAATTTAGCGGCCAGCACCCGCCAGCAAGCCTTGCTGCAACTCATTGATGAGTTGAATCAGAACAATGAAGTCGACGGCATACTGATACAACTGCCCCTGCCCGGGCATATTGATACGCAAATTGTACTGGAACGCATCCAGCCCGATAAAGACGTGGATGGTTTTCATCCCTATAACATCGGTCGTCTTGCCGCGCGCATGCCCTTGCTGTCCTCTTGTACGCCCCATGGCATTATGCGTTTGCTGGAGTCCACCAGCGAACCGGTCAGGGGACAGGATGCCGTCGTGGTAGGCGCCTCCAATCATGTAGGCCGGCCCATGGCGCTGGAATTACTTATTGCCGGCTGTACGGTGACAATCTGTCATCGCTTCACCCGCGACCTGCGGGACCATGTGAGCCGCGCCGATATTGTTGTCGTCGCCGTGGGCAAACCCGGGTTGGTAAAAGGTGACTGGATTAAACCCGGTGCTGTTGTCATTGATGTCGGTATGAATCGACTTGCGGATGGCAGTCTGGTCGGTGATGTGGAATTTGGTCCGGCGGCAGCACGCGCCGGCTGGATCACACCGGTGCCCGGGGGTGTGGGGCCCATGACCGTGGCAACCCTGCTGCTGAATACACTGGAAGCCACGATCAAGTTTCACGATAAGTAGACGCGCACCACCATGATCCCGATCAGTGACAACAATCCGACACATCATTTTCCGATAATCACGCTCGCCATCATTACACTGAGTGTGGCCGTTTTCTTATGGCAGTTGTCCCTGGGGCCCACCGGTCAACAGGCCGTTGCCCTGAGCCTGGGCACCGTGCCATCGGTCCTGTTTGGTAGCAAACAACTGCCGCCCGAATTACAAATCCTCCCGGCCGAAGCGACACTGATCACCTCTATGTTCCTGCATGGGAGCTGGATGCATTTAATCGGAAATATGCTCTACCTGTGGATCTTCGGGAATAATATTGAAGACGCCATGGGCCACAAGCGCTTCGTGCTATTTTATCTGCTGAGTGGTGTGCTGGCCGCGCTGGCCTTTGCCCTCCCGAATATCGACTCAACAATACCCATGATTGGCGCTTCCGGGGCCATCTCCGGTGTGCTCGGCGCCTATTTGATACTCTATCCGCGAGCCAAGATATTGGTCCTCATCCCGCTGGGATTTTTCCTGACCCACATGAGGTTGTCAGCAATATGGGTGTTGGGTTTCTGGATTATCTTGCAAGTCATTAACTCGCTCATCACGCCTTCTACAGGGGGCGGGGTTGCCTGGGGTGCGCATTTGGGAGGGTTTGTGGCAGGTATGTTGCTGATCCCTTTTTTCAAATACCGCTCCGTGCCTTACTTCTCACACGGAAACCACGGAAAACCGCGAGATTGATTTTCCTTATCGGGAATTGATGTGATTGCGAATGCCGTTACGTTGCAGTAAGGGCCGTGGTTTTGCCATGGTTGCCACCGGTTGTATCCGACCGGCAACAATCGTCAGAATTTCCGCGACCATATAACTGACGATGATGGCTGCCGCGGCCAGCAAGATTCCGGAAAACATAAATTCTATGCCGCCAATAAAACTGGTATCGCCCCGTACCGGAAAAAGCCTGTGCAACGGCCCCAGAATGGTAGACACCTTTTGGCTGGTGAACCAGACGAATAGACCGCCGCCTATCGCTACAAAAGCAACGAATGCCGCATAGGCCTCGCCAACCATGCGCACCAATACAGCGCCGAGTGGCAACATAAAGATTTCGTTTTGCTTCAGCGCTTCGATGTTGCGAGCACGAATAACCAACACATGCGCAACTGAATAAACAGCGAGTATGTAGAAGAGCTGGAATAAAATACCCCCAAATATCGCCCCTTTGCTCGGCAGCTCAAACACCACCCGTCCGGCATGAAAGAAGGATGCCAGACTGGCCAGCACCGCGAGACCGGCGGCGCCCCGTAAGGTCACCGCGGTCGCCCGGCAAAAGAATTTTCCATCCTCCAGGCGACGCAACAACGGACGAATAAAGAGGTACTCCTCAATGTTATTTTGTTTGTCTTGCGTGTCCATTGCTGTTCTGTTCGTGCTGCACCCTGATAAATATCCGGATATACTGTACTGCTGTAACTATGCATTATTGCAGTAATTGTAACCCAACATACTGATTCACATAGCGAATCAAGCACCACTCGTCGGGGAAAACCACGCATGCAACAGTATCTTGACCTGTTAAGACATCTTCGCAATCACGGTACCAGAAAATCGGACCGCACGGGAACCGGCACCCTCAGTGTCTTTGGATACCAGATGCGCTTTGACCTGTCCATGGGTTTCCCGGCCCTGACGACAAAGAAATTACACTTGCGCTCGATTATTCATGAGTTGCTTTGGTTCTTAAGCGGTGACACCAACATAAATTACCTAAAACAAAATGGCGTCAGTATCTGGGACGAATGGGCCGATGATCAGGGCTATCTGGGACCGGTTTATGGTTATCAATGGCGCTCCTGGCCCACTCCCGATGGACGGCATATCGATCAGATATCACAGGTGCTACAGCAGATTAAGCAGACCCCGGATTCACGGCGCATCATCGTCAGTGCCTGGAATGTGGCCGACCTGGAGAACATGGCCTTACCACCCTGTCATGCCTTTTTCCAATTTTATGTGGCAGACGGAAAACTATCCTGCCAGCTCTATCAGCGCAGTGCGGACACCTTTCTTGGCGTGCCTTTCAATATCGCATCCTATGCCCTGCTCACCATGATGATGGCGCAAGTTACCGGACTGCAGGCTGGAGATTTCGTGCACACATTGGGTGATGCCCATCTCTATCTAAACCATCTTCAGCAAGCCGATACACAACTTGCACGCACACCCAAAACATTACCCACCATGCGCATCAATCCGGAAGTAAGCTCCCTGTTTGATTTTACATACAATGATTTTGAATTACTCAACTACGATCCCTGCCCCTCCATTAAGGCCCCCATCGCGGTTTAATTTTTCTCTGTCTGCTTGTGAATTCGCAACCCAGAATTTCGCTTATCGTTGCCATGTCACGCAATCGCGTCATAGGCGTGAAAAATCATTTGCCTTGGCATTTGCCGGGCGATATGAAGTTCTTTAAAGAAACAACAAGTGGCCATCACATCATTACTGGCAGAAAGAACTATGAGGACATCGGCAAGCCCCTGCCCAATCGAACCAACATCGTTGTCACCACGGATAAAAACTTCGTGGCTCCCGGCTGCATTGTTGCCAATAATCTGGAAGACGCCTTAAAGGCGGTAAAAAACGACAACGAAGTCTTTATTATCGGTGGTGCAAAGATCTATGAGCAAATGCTGCCCCGGGCTGATCGTATCTATCTCACGCTCATCGATGCGGAGATTCCCGGTGACACCTATTTCCCTGATATGAATTTTGAGGACTGGCAGGAAATCAGCAGGCAAGAGCATGTCGCCGATGACAAGAACGCCTACAGCTTCACCATCCTGACGCTCGATAGAAAACACACACCCTGATAAGAAAAATACCTTAATGTTTCACGCATTAAGGCATAGAGATGCTATTGATTCGGATTTCTTAAGATATTTGCGCGGCCAACTCCTGGGCCTGCTTCTTTTGCTCATCATTACCCTCGGCCAGCACTTCATCGAGAATGCTCTTGGCGCCTTCCGCATCGCCCATATCGATATAGGCGCGGGCAAGATCCAGCTTGGTTGCCGTCTCATCCCATTGCTCGGAAATTTCTTCACCTTCTTCACCGGCTTCCACGACAGCGACATCGCCCTCGGTTTCCATGTCAAACCCAGCCTCTCCCCCTAATGCAGCATCCGCAATATCACCGGTCATATCCAGACCCCCTTCATCGGTAGACACTGCGTCCGCATTTTTTTCAATATCCCACTCAATTGCCTCTTCTTCCGCCACAGGCATTTCTTCACTGCTACTGCTTGTAGAAATATCCGCCTCGCCCAGATCGGCATCCAGGCTAAAATCAATTGCCCCTTCGTTTTCGTCCTCAAGATCCAGGGAAGGAATTTCTTCTGATTCCTGGTCCAGGCTGTCGAGAGACAGGCCACCATCATCGGGCGTTTCACGGACGGGTACAGGAGGCTCTTCTATATCTCCACCCATACCAAAGTCGATGACGCCTGAATCTTCCGATTCATCCGTTGCGGCTAAATCCAGCGATCCATCCAGATCCAGCACATCACCATCTCCGGAAGTGGCATCCAGGTCTCCAAAATCGAGCACACTCTCGCTGTCTTCCCCACCGATATCCAGCTCCATGTCATCAGCACCACCCGCACTCCCGGCAGCCATGCTGTCCCCACTCATTTCACCGGTATCACCAAAGGCATCAAACACACCCGTTGAATCGCCACCGGGCAGAGTTTGGTCGCTCAATCCCGCCACCGTGGTATCCGATTGCGCATTCATGGTATCGGTATCTTCAGAAGGTTCGGGGGCCCTGCCATCACCAAACATAGGATTGGACGGATTGAGCTTCTTGCCCATTCCGGCGACACGATCCCAGACCTGTCCGCCGCGACCTTCCAGGGCGGCATACAATTCTTCCGCCAGGGTTTCAAAGGCCCCCACATCTCCCCGTCCAGAGTAAATCTCCAACAACTTCTCTTTTAATTCCTGGCGTACGGGATCTTTGACTATCGCCTCTTTTAGGATTTCTTCAGCCTGCTCATCACGGCCATAGGCGAGATACACTTCGGCTTCAGCCACTGGATCAACTTCATCAGTGCTGACATTGCCCATGCCACCCTGACTGAAATCACTCAGAAAGGAGGTATCACCTGTATCCACGGGTGAATCACCGCTATCAGTTATCGTACCTTCGCTATCCATGGCGGAGTTGAGGATGCTCTCTTCAAACTCAGCGTTTGCTTGCTGACGGCGGCGGAAGTAAACAAGAACGATTGCCCCTACCAGTAGTACAAATACCCCTCCGGCGATCTGGATAAACAAACCACCGCTGGTGACACTCTCCAGGATATCTTCTATCAGACCCCGCTCCGGCGGCGGGGGTGTAATGAGCTTTGCCCGCGCCTTGGCGGCGGGTTTAGTTGCCGGCTCAACGGATGTAATGGGCGGCGCCTCTTTGGCATCAACCTCTTTGGGCGCCTTATCGGCACCCTCTGCCACGGGCTCTCCCTGGGCCATGGACTGGCTTTCCAGTTCCAGTAACCGTTTCTGATTTTCCAGTTGCTCACTGACCTGACCGGCGCGTTGACCCAGGTCTTTATGCTCAATTTCTTTCGAAGCCAATGACTCTTCGAGCGAGGCCACTTTGTCGGCCAGCGCTATCTGCTCCTGCTTGCCTGTGTCCTTGGAGCTTTCAGAATCCGCAACAACCTTGTCTTTTTTGGCCTGCTCTTCTTCAAGATTGGAGCGAACAATTTTCAACAAATCATCGGCAGGCATGCCTTCCATTGAACCAGCAGGTTTTTTCGCCGGCTTTGTTTCTTTCTTGGCCACAGGCTTTTCTTTCGCCTTGGGCGTTTTTTCTGTCTTGGCCGCAACTTGAGGCGCCGCTTCTTGCTTGGAGGCTTCTTGCGCCATTTCCTGTTTTAGCGCTTCCTCAAGCGTCATGGCCTCTGGCGCTGAATCCTGCGGGACAATCTCGGCCTCATCAACGGGTATCGTATATTGTGCACTGGCTAACTTTAATTTGTGCTCTTGCCAGGCATCATAATGACTGCGAAAGGCCTGACGTGATTGCTTGGGATTCTGTGATTCATAGGCCTCGGGGTCCGGGATAACCAGTATTTTACCCGCTTTCAGGTTATTGACATTGTTGCCAAAAAAGGCGTTGGGGTTATTGCGATAAATAGCCATGGCCACTTGTTCAACACTGATGTTGGCATCCGGGCGCAGGCTGTCTGCAACCTGCCACAAGGTATCACCACGTTTGATTGTTACGCGATCGGGTGTTTCCACCATCTCGCTGATTACGGGTGGGCCGAAGATTTCGTCGGCCGGTGGCTCCATATCGGCGATCGTCGCCTCATGGCCTCTATCGGCCGGAACCAGTGTTTCTACTTTTACCGGTTCAGGCTCCCCGGGCTGCTTCTTATCCAGCGGCCAACCACTGGGACTTATTGCGGCCTCATCCGAAGTTTGAGGACCGAATAAAGTCTCGGGCTCAGTACTACGCTGAGCCATCACAGGCTCAGGTTTGGGTGCAGGCTGAGTTGCCGCTGGCTTGGGCTGCACCGGTTCGGGTTCGATCTGCTGGGCGACTTGTGGTGGTGCAGCGGCCACGGGCTGAGGCACTGGCGCCGGGGCTATCGGTTCCGGTTGTGGGGCCTGGGCAACAGGGACAGGCGTTACGGTAGGCGCACTGACGCCCACGGGGCTTCCGGCGACCAGGTATGGCGGATCAATGAGCGCGGTATATTCACGAATCAGGCGGCCTCCAGCCCACTCTGTCTTCAACAGCAGATGCAGGAAGGGCTCACGATAGGGCTGATCCGTACGCAGTTGCAGGTAATAACGGCCATCGGCATGGCGTACGACGTCGAACTTGATGTTGCTCAGATGGGCCGGGCGGGAAATACCAGCCTCGGAGAATTCAGCGCGCGAGGCCAGTTCGACCTTCAGTTTCTTGCGTTCTTTGGCGCTCAGGGAAGTAAAGCTTATTTCGGCGAATAAGGGCTCGTCCAACGCCGAACGGACATTGATTTGGCCCAGACCGATGGCCTGACCTAATGTGGGCACTACCGCCAGCAAAATGGCTAATACCAGCCCGTAAATTCTCTTCAATGTAGCGTCCTCACCCCTGTTTATCCGGCCTTCCCAACAATAATGACTTTAGACACGCGGGTTTACGTGATTATTGTAGTAAGACTCTTTACAAATCACAAGTAACTATAGCTGACAGATGGGTTTTTACCAATATATCAACCCTCTGCCACCCTTAAGAAAATGCCGCGATCAGGCCAAAATGGCGCTCAAATCACAGCCCCTCTGATAGTGGTATAGCCAGCGCAGAGAGGAACTTCAACATGGGTGGAATCGGGGTTTCCCATTCTCAGACGGCCAAAGCGATCCCCAGCATACGACGTAGCGGCTCAGCCGCCCCCCATAGCAGCTGATCGCCCACGGTAAAGGCCGATAAATATTCCGGCCCCATGCTGAGTTTGCGCAGACGCCCCACCGGCACGGTCAAAGTGCCTGTGACGGCAGCCGGGGTCAGATCGCTCGTGGTGACATCCCTATCATTGGGTATGACTCTCACCCAATCGTTATGGGCCGTCAGGATTTCATGAATCGCATCCAGCGATACATCCTGTCTCAATTTGATGGTCAGTGCCTGCGAATGACAGCGCATGGCGCCTATGCGTACACACAGACCATCTATGGGAATCGGATTGTGCGAGCGGCCCAGGATCTTGTTGGTCTCCACCTCGGCCTTCCATTCCTCCTTGCTCTGCCCCGACTCCATCGGCACATCGATCCAGGGGATCAGGCTGGCCGCCAGCGGAGCCGGCCAGTGCTCGACGGGACAGGCATCGCTACGTAAAAAATCCGTGACCTTTTTATCGATCTCAAGAATTGCGCTGGCCGGGTCGTCATTGAGCGCCTTAACTTCCCTGTCAATGGCGCCCATCTGGCGTATCAGCTCGCGCATGTTTTGCGCACCGGCACCGGATGCGGCCTGGTAGGTCATGGGCGTCACCCATTCCACCATGTCCTTTTCCAGCAACCCGCCTATGGCCAATAGCATCAGGCTGACCGTGCAGTTGCCCCCCACAAAGGTCCTGCCACCCTTGGCCAGCGCCTCATCAATCACATAGCGATTGACCGGGTCCAGCACAATCACGGCCTCATCGGCCATACGCAATGCCGATGCGGCGTCAATCCAGTAACCGTCCCAACCGCTCTTGCGCAGTTGCGCATAAACGGCCCGGGTATAATCGCCCCCCTGGCAGGTGACGATGGCATCCATGGCTTTCAGTTCGTCAATATTATTGGCGTCCTTGAGTGGCGGTACATCCTTGCCCACATCCGGTCCGGCCTGTCCGGCCTGTGAGGTGGTGAAAAATACCGGCTCAATGGAGGCAAAATCATTTTCCTCGCGCATGCGTTGCATCAGCACCGAGCCCACCATGCCACGCCATCCTATTAGTCCGACTCTCTTCATCGTATTAGTCCTTACTATTGCTTAACTTTTTTACCCGTCATTGAAACCATTTGAGAGTAACTAGTATCGAGTCTCGAGTTTCTAGGATCAAAAACTCACACTTTAAATTCTTTGCCGTCATTCTGGCGCAGGCCAGTATCCAGTAACTCCCTAATCCCTCTGGACTCCGGCCTTCGCCGGAGTGACGGAAGGTAATAGATTGAAGCCTCCCTAGAAATTTGCCCCTCGCCCCCCGTTACTGTGGCCGCAGCGCGGCGACCACGGCGGCACCCATAGCCGTCGTACCGACTTCAACCATGCCCTGGCTCATGATATCCGGCGTCCGCAGACCCTGATCCAGCACTTTGTTCACAGCGGCCTCAATTCGATCAGCCAGGGCCGGTTGCTCCAGTGTGTAACGCAACATCATGGCAACGGATAATATGGTTGCCAACGGATTGGCCTTGCCCTGGCCGGCGATGTCGGGCGCCGATCCGTGTATGGGCTCATACATACCCTTGCCGTTTGCATCCAGCGAGGCCGACGGCAGCATGCCGATGGATCCCGTCAGCATGGCGGCGGCATCGGACAGGATGTCGCCAAACATATTGCTGGTGACCATGACGTCGAACTGTTTGGGCGCCTTCACCAGTTGCATGGCGGCGTTGTCCACATACATGTGGCTGAGCTCTACCTCGGGATAGTCGTCGCCGACACGCTGCACCACCTCACGCCACAGACGCGTGGACTCCAGCACATTGGCCTTGTCCACGGAACACAAGCGCTGGTCACGCTTGATGGCAATCGCAAAGGCCGAGCGGGCAATGCGTTCAATCTCCGACTCTTTATATATAAGCGTGTTATAACCCTGTTTCTCGCCACCCTCGAGTTCCCGCACCCCGCGCGGTTCACCGAAATATATCCCGCCGGTGAGTTCGCGGACGATCATGAGATCCAGTCCGGCCACCAGCTCAGGCTTCAAGGAACTGGCATCGGCCAATTGTTCATACAATATGGCAGGCCGCAGATTGGAGAACAGGGATAACTCGTAACGTAATCCCAGTAATGCCTTCTCTGGCCGCAAGGCAGGTTCCAGGGAGTCATATTTGGGTCCGCCCACGGCGCCGAGCAATACCGCATCCGCGGCCCTGGCAGCGCCCAGGGTTTCATCGGGCAGAGGTTTGCCGTGATGATCATAGGCCCTACCGCCGACATCGGCATGCTGGAACTCGGCATCGAAACCAAAATCACTTTTCAATAACTCAAGCACCTTGACGGCTTCAGCTACGATCTCCGGACCAATACCATCACCCGGCAGGATTAAAATATTCTGACTCATAAATGCTCTCTTTGTGGCATCAGGCAAACAACCACGGCGCCTGTTCTTTGCGCCTGGCTTCGTAGGCCTTGATGTCGTCCACATGCTGCAAGGTCAGGCCGATATCATCCAGGCCGTTAATCAGGCAATGCTTGCGAAAGGGGTCCACTTCAAAGGCAATGCTATTACCGGATGGTGTGGTCACGGTTTGCGCTACCAGGTCCACCGTCAAGTTATAACCTTCTTCGGCCCCGGTTTCCTTGAATAATTGATCAACAACATTGGTGTCCAGCACGATGGGGAGTATGCCGTTTTTAAAGCAGTTGTTAAAAAAGATATCGGCGAAACCCGGCGCGATAATGACGCGGAAACCATAGTCCAGCAAGGCCCAGGGCGCATGTTCACGCGAAGAACCGCAACCGAAATTATCACGGGCCAGCAGGATTTGTGCACCCCGGTAACGCGCATGATTCAGTACGAACTCTTCGTTGACCGGCCGCCTGCTGTTATCCATGCCGGGCTCACCGGTATCGAGATAGCGCCAGTCATCAAACAGATTCGGTCCGAAACCACTACGTTGAATGGACTTCAGGAACTGCTTGGGAATAATGGCATCGGTATCGACATTGGCGCGATCCAGAGGCAACACAAGGCCCTTTATTGTTTCAAATTTATCCATTGCTCTATTCCTAAGTATACCTATTTGGACAGGATTTACAGGATTAACAGGATTCAACAACGCTGTCTTTTCTGATCAGCCTCAAAGACAATCCCTTCACTCTGCAACTCTCTTACTCCAACGGTTTTATCCTGTTATATCCTGTTCATCCTGTCTAATAATTATCATAAATCTTCTGCATCCACAAAATGCCCGGCAACGGCTGCAACCTCTTGGACAGGATTTACAGGATTAACAAGATTCAGTAGCACTGTCTTTTCTGATCAGCCTCAAAGACAATCCATTCACTCTGCAACTCTCTTACTCCAACGG
>BTRG01000052.1:0-17602 GCA_036986275.1 Gammaproteobacteria bacterium
TAGCCCGTATATCCTGAATGCGAACCCTTCATGGATTATGCTGGCTAGAGGTTGAGTTCCTTCAGTTTTCGGGTCAGTGTATTACGGCCCCAGCCCAGGCGTTTGGCGGCATCCCGCTTGCGGCCGCCAGTGTGTTTCAGGGCCTCTTGTATCAAAATGCGCTCAAAATCATTGTTGAGTCCCTTAAAAATATCGGACTCTCCGCGCGTCAGTTGCTGGTCTATGGTGCGCTTTAGCCCCTCCAGCCAGCCGCAGGTTTCCATACCTGTGTCTTCAGATTTTTTCAGTTCCGGGGGCAGGTCTTCAACCCTGACGGCCTGGCCGGGTGCCATCACCGTGAGCCAGCGGCAGGTATTCTCCAGTTGCCTGACATTTCCCTGCCAGGGTAACTCGCACATGTAAACCTCGGCCTCGGGTTCCAGCCGTTTGGGCTCTACATTCAATTCACTGGCGGAACGGTTCAGGAAATAGCGTGTCAGCGCGGCGATGTCTTCGCTGCGTTCGCTCAATGCGGGCAAGTGTATCCGTATGACATTGAGGCGATGGAACAGATCTTCGCGAAAACGCCCGTCGGCAACACGTCCTTCCAGGTCCTGGTTGGTGGCGGCGATGATGCGTACATCGGTTTCGATTTGCTCATGGCCGCCGACACGATAGAACTTGCCGTCGGAGAGTACCCGCAATAAACGTGTTTGCAGTTCTGCCGGCATGTCTCCGATTTCATCTAAAAACAACGTGCCGCCGCTGGCCTGCTCAAAGCGACCCTTGCGCAGGCCTTGGGCGCCGGTAAAAGCCCCCTTCTCATGACCGAAGAGTTCCGACTCCAGTAATTCCGCCGGGATGGCGGCAATATTGATGGCGATAAAAGGGTTATTGGCCCGGGGGCTGTTGCGATGGAGGGCGCGGGCCACCAGTTCCTTACCTGTGCCAGACTGGCCATTGATCAGAACACTCAAGTCGGAATGCGACAGACGCCCAATGGCGCGAAAGACCTCCTGCATGGCAGGTGCCTCACCAATGATCTCGGTGGCATAGTTCTCTTGTTCGGGTGCGGCTTTTGCCAGGCGCGCGCGCTTGTGTTCAACGGCGCGCTTGACCAGGGCCACGGCATCGTCAACATCGAAGGGTTTGGGTAGGTATTCAAAAGCGCCTCCTTTATAAGAGGCGACCGCGCTTTCCAGGTCGGTGTGTGCGGTCATGATAATGACCGGGACCTCCGGTGCCTTTTCCTGAATGGCATCTAATAATTCCAGGCCACTCATGCCCGGCATGCGGATATCGGAGACTATGACATCCGGACGTTTGCGATCCAGGGTGTGAATAATGTTGTCGGCATTATCGAAGGTTTCTACATTCATGCCGGCCTGTTGCAGGGCCTTTTCCAGCACCCAGCGAATGGCGCGGTCGTCGTCTATGACCCAGACCTTAGTGGTCATGCTTCTGCTCCAGGGGTAAAAAGATGGTGAAGACAGTTCGATCGGGCTGGCTTTGGCACTCAATTAAACCTCCATGTTTAATGATGATGTCTTGTGTGATGGACAGGCCCAGACCCGTGCCCTCGGCACGTCCGGTAACCATGGGGTAAAAAATATTGTCGACAATGTCGCTGGGTATGCCGGCACCGTTATCCATGATGTCCAGGCGTACCGCCAGGCGATGACGGGCCTGGGCCAAGGTGAATTGGCGTTCTATACGTGTCTTCAGGGTAATCTCACCCTGGCGTTCCATGGCCTCTGTGGCATTGCGAACTACGTTTAGTACTGCCTGGATAAGCTGATCTCTGTCCACCATGAGCTCCGGCAAGCTCGGGTCAAAATCGCGTGTGATCTTGATGCCTTTATGGATTTCGGCCAGGGTCAGGCGCCGTACGTATTCCAGCACATCATGAATATTGACGGGCTGCAGATTCAGGGGTTGGTTGGGACCAAACATGCGATCCACGAGATTTCGCAGGCGGTCGGCCTCCTGGATGATGACATCGGTATATTCCGTCAGGTCCGGCTCTGATAATTCCCGTTCTAACAATTGCGCGGCCCCACGTATGCCGCCCAGGGGGTTTTTAATTTCATGGGCAAGCCCGCGGATGACGGCCCTGTTGGTGGTTTGATGGCGCAGCATTTTTTCATCACGCACCATGCGCAGCAGCCTGTCTACTTGTGTCAGCTCTAACACCAGGGCATGGTCGGAATTCTGTATATCCAGGGGGGTAACGGTGTAGTCCACCGTGACATGCCGGTCTGTCGGCAGGGTCAGCATGACGCCACGCGCCGTGATGGGGTGATGGCTGGCCAGTGTTTCGCGCAGCGTGTTTTCAAGCTCTGGGTTATCGCCCAACAACGCAAACAAACCTTGCCCCAGCATGCGCTTGCTGCTGAGCTCGAACAACATCTCGGCGGCAGGATTTGCGCTGGTCAGTACAAGTTTGCTGTCCAGGGTGACGATGGCCGTGCTCAGGTGTTCGACAACCGTATAATTTGTCATATCAGGTTTGAGTTCGGGTAGACTCATCATGCAGACACCAGAAAAAACTGTAGTGTGTTTTGTATGGGCGCCAATGTGGCGCATTTAATGGGCTGACTTAAAAATGCCCCGAGTGGGGGCATTTTTCTGTCAATTGCCCAACGGGCCGCACGACATTACCGGTTACAGGCAAAGTCATGAGACCCGTATTCCCTACATGCTGTAATACATGTCGAATTCAACAGGGTGAGTACTCATGCGCAGACGTGTGACTTCTTCCATCTTCAGATCGATGTAGGCATCCATGGTGTCATCGGTGAACACTCCGCCAGCCTTGAGGAATTCACGGTCCTGATCCAGTGCTTCCAGGGCCTGATCCAGGGAGAAACAGACCGTAGGGATGGCCTTTTCTTCCTCGGGTGGCAGGTCATAGAGGTCCTTGTCCATGGCTTCACCCGGGTGGATCTTGTTCTGTATACCGTCCAGACCGGCCATAAGCATGGCGGCAAAAGTGAAATAGGGGTTGCCGGCGGCATCCGGGAAGCGGACTTCTATACGGCGCCCCTTGGGGCTGGAGACCCAGGGGATACGAATGGAAGCTGAACGGTTACGGGCCGAGTAGGCCAGCAGTGTCGGCGCTTCAAATCCGGGCACCAGACGTTTGTAGCTGTTGGTGGAACCGTTGGTAAAGGCATTCAATGCACGGGCATGCTTGATAATGCCGCCAATATAAAAGAGAGCCGTTTCCGACAGACTGCCGTACTCGTCGCCACTAAAGATATTGTTACCGCCCTTGGCCAACGATTGGTGCACATGCATGCCGTTACCGTTATCACCGACCAGTGGCTTGGGCATGAAGGTAGCGGTCTTGCCGTAATTATGGGCAATATTGTGCACACAGTATTTCAGGATCTGGTTCTGGTCGGCGCGTGTGACCAGAGTGTTGAAAGCCGTACCGATTTCACATTGACCGGCGGTGGCCACTTCATGGTGATGCACTTCTACCTTAACGCCCATTTCTTCCATGGCCAGACACATGGCGGAGCGCATGTCTTGCAATGAGTCTACCGGTGGCACCGGGAAATAACCGCCTTTAATGCCAGGGCGGTGACCGATGTTGCCGCCTTCAAAGACGCGCTCGGAGTTCCACTCGGCTTCTTCAGAATCCACTTTATAGAAGGCACCGCTCATATCGACACCCCAGCGGACATCGTCCAGCACGAAGAATTCCGGTTCCGGGCCGAAGTAGGCCGTGTCGGCGATACCGGTTGAATTCATGTACGCCTCAGCCCGTTTGGCGATGGAACGTGGGCAACGCTCATAGCCTTCCATGGTGGTCGGCTCGACGATATCGCAACGCACGATCATGGTGGATTCCTCGATAAAAGGGTCCATGACCGCGGTGCTGGCATCCAGTGCCAGGATCATGTCGGATTCATTGATCCCCTTCCAGCCGGCAATACTGGAGCCGTCAAACATTTTGCCTTCTTCAAACAGGGATTCATTGACTTCGCTGGCCGGCAGGGAGACGTGTTGCTCCTTACCCTTGGTATCGGTAAACCGTAGATCAACAAACTTGACGTTGTTGTCTTTCATTATTTTTAAGGCATCTGCCGCAGACATGTTGTCCTCCTGATTGTTTCGCTATCTATTTATGTAATATTGATAATCTCTACAGGCCCGAGCCAACCCGGATCAGTGCTTGTTCAGCATGTTAAAGCGCGTCTCCCCTAGCAGTCATTTCGGGCCAAATTGGTGCCGAGCACCAATAGTGCTCATGCATAAGTGCAGATTCTATGCCAGAGGCAATAATCAATACAACTATATGACTTCATTGAATTACTAACATTGGTATTTATTAAGCATGCACCATAGTAGTGCATACAACAAGTCATGTGCTCTATTATGAAGCACTATGGAAGTACACATCCAGTTTATCAACCTGCTTATCCTTTTCGATGGCGGCCCTGAATTGATCGGACAGGGCCTGCTGGTCGATATCGTTTGGTAAAAGCTTCAGGGGGAATACGATATCCACTCTTACTTTCCCGCCCACATAATGCAGAGCAAGATTTTCGATATGTTGCGCTTCTTTGATGCCTTTAAATTGTTCCCACAGATGGGCCTCAATCTCTTTTCGCAGCGGCAGCAATGCAGTTGCGGTAGCGACCATATCATCTTCAGGGTCGATATGAACCGTGACATCACAGACATCCGGTACCGTCTCTATCAGGTTGCGGCGCACGGCGTCACCGATGTGATGGCCTTCGGACACCGAGATATTTGAATTCACCTGCACATGCACATCGATCAGGGCTACCCCCCCCATCTTGCGCGTGCGCAGCATGTGCATGGCGACTACGCCGTCGGTCGCCATGATGGTCTGGCATATGGTATCGATCTGATGTTTTTCCAGACCGGTGTCCACCAACTCGCGCACGCTTTTCCAGCTCAGGTTCCAGCCTATGCGTGCCACCATGAGCCCGACCGCGATGGCGGCCACGGCATCAAGATAGCCGGCGCCAACCATGGTGCCGGCAATGCCGATCAACACGATGATTGATGAAATGGCATCCGAGCGACTGTGCCAGGCATTGGCGTGCAACATGTCGGAACGGTGCTTGCGCGCTATTCTCATGGTGTAGTGATAGATGGCCTCTTTGCTGACAATAGAGACCGCGGCGATGGCGAGTGCCCAGGCGCCCGGATGTAGCAGCATGTCGGGGTACATGAGTCTGCGTATGGCATCGCCACTGATAACCAAACCGATAACAATTAAAGATACCCCCAGCGCTACGGTGGCAACGGTTTCCATGCGGCCATGACCATAAGGGTGTTCCTCATCAGCCTCGCGACTGGCATGCTTGGCGGCATAGAGTACCAATATGTCGGTGGCCAGATCGGAGAGAGAGTGGATACCGTCGGCGACAAGTGCCTGTGAGTGGGCAAACAAGCCCATCATGATCTTGGTGATGCCCAGGCTGACATCCACTATGGCGCCGATTAGGGTGACACGTACGGTGTCGTGATAGCGCACATCACGGCCCATGGCCTCCTTGTCACTGTGCTGTAAGGATGGCAAATGACCATGGTCATGTCGTTGTTCACCCATGCGGCCCCACCTTGATCTGGATGAAGATCTCGCCATTTTCTTCGCGGGTGGCGACAACCGTATGACCATTGATGCGACACCAGGTCGGCACATCATTGAGGGCGCCGGGATCAGTGCAAACCACTTCCAGTTGTTCACCTGCCTGCATATTATTGACCTTGTCCTGGGTGCGTATCACCGGCATGGGGCAGAGTAAATGACGTGTGTCCAGCTGTTCCATGTTCTATAGATACCAGTTCGCGGGAATGGCATCCGCGGCCATGGGGGTCACCGTTACACTACTTTCCTTGTCACCCTGATGGATGGCAATGGTTACCCTGTCTTCCATGCGGCCCTTGCCAAAGCGTGCCGTGATACGCGCCGCCAGTTCCAGGTCTTTATCATTGGCCGAGCCATCTATCAGTACCAGCGGGCCGGTATGACTGGTGGCATGCAAATGGGAAAAACGTTGGCGATAGCCCTTGAGAAAATTATTCTCGCCATTATCACGGCCTATGATCATCTTGAAGTGCGGTGCCGGGCGTAGATGGCGTCCCACCTTCAGCAGCATGATGTCATCGATGTCATAGCGCCTCTCACCCCGGTATTGCCACAAGTCAGTCAGTTTGTGTGAGTAATTGGCGTCAGTAAGAAAGCAGCAACCTCCCGATGGCTGGGCATAATCCTCAAAGCCGAATTGTTTCGCCAGGGCCATTTGTGGCTTACGATTACGGCCGTTAAAGTCTAACAGTTTTTGTCTATCCACCCAGCCTTCACGCTCGGGCAGCGTCTCGGGCAGCAGTTGGGCGCATAAGGGGCGTAGCAATAAATCATCGGCCCCGGATTCGCGGGCGACTACAGGCATGGTATCGCGGCGTTGCGACATGGGGCGTTGACCTACGACTTCGCCGGTGACAATGAAATCAAAACCGTGTTGCCGTGCCCACTCATGGGCCTTGCGCACCATGAAGCCCTTGCAGTCCAGGCAGGGATTCAGGTTGGCGCCATAGCCGTGTTTGGGGTTAATGACGATGTCTTTGTATTCCTCTATGACCTCGATGATGTGTAATTTGATACCCAGTTGTTCGGCCACCCATAGGGCATTATTGCGCTTGGGTTTTTTCTTGTCCTTGTTGCGTATAGCGTGGGTATGGCCCTCGACACAGAAGCCGGTAAAGAAGTTGATCCCTTGCACGCGTATGCCTTGTTCCAGCATGAGTTTGGCGGCGAGCAGGGAATCCAGCCCCCCGGAGATCAGGGCGACGGCTTTACGTTGTACGGTCATGGCGTTTAGTTGGTTTCTACAAGGCCTTGCTTGTAACATGTCAGGCGCGTGGGGCGGGATTCTACCGCAAGCGCGGCGCAGCGAAGAGGGATAACTGAGAGAATGTCGGGTTATCTGTCATGCGTCCCGGAATTGAAAACGGGTCTCGATAGTCGAGACCCGTTTTTCTTTATTGCATCGACCCTGATTTTATGTCGCCCGTCCTGGACTCCTCCTCCTCAGCGGTTCTGGCACAATACTCTGATTGTTGAAGCCTTTCCCAAATTGGCTGGCCACCATATCCCAAAGCCCCAGGGTTGTCTAATCACTGGTCCCAGTATTCTGGCCTGAAAGCATGCGGTCTTGTTGCCAGTGGTAACTGCGAATGTGGGTCGGTGTGCCCGGAATAAATTCCCCGATCTCAATATGGGTATAGACCAGGGGTTTATTGCAATCAAAGCTATAGCGTGAGGCCGAGTAGTTTAGCTTGATCTGCTTTAACCTTTTGATTGCACAAGGATTTCCACCTGTTTTCTTATACTGCTTGCGGAGGTTCTGGCCCAGGGCCCTGAGATCGGCATCCAGCTGATCATAGGGGTGGTTCTTGGATCTTTGTTTCGGCCTGTCTTGTTGCCCGAGGGTGACGGCAGGCGCCGATTGCAGTCGCTGCAACCAGCCCTGCTGTTCGGCAAACTGGTAGAGCGCTTGCCCCGATAGTCCCGCCAGCAGAATCCACAGCGCCAGGCCCAGCAGTCGAAAGGGACCGTTGATCGAGGTCAGCTTGGTGTGCGGGATCAGCAAACCGATGGCGTAGGCCAAGGGATGGTGACGAGGCACAAAGGCATCGCTCTGCGTGGCGGCGGCACGTAAATGAGCCATGCGCTTGGTGAGCCAGGGTGAATCGGATTGCAGTTCGTTAAGTGAATTCCAGAATTGTGCCGCCTCAGTGCTTTGCGAGGCAAATTGAGGGATATTCAGGGACTTCCAGCGCCGGCCCCCTGTGGCCAGGATCGCCAGTGCGAAAGCGGCATCGACCTTGGTTTTACAGGCAGCCAGTCCGATGCGGTCATAGTGGTAGATACGGGCGCGGGCATAGGCCGCTCCCAATAACGGCAGGATAGCGGCGGGTGCCAGCAGGGGCTGCCAAGCATTCAATGGATCATGGCTGCGGGCCAGTTCATAGCCGATGACAAAATCTATTGCGCTCTGGCGCTCGGTGAAGGCGCTTATGATCTCTGCTTGCAGGGCCAGATGGCTTTGACCAAAGAGTTTCAGGCTGTGCGAGCGCTGCAACTTGGGGTCGTTGAACAAATAGGCCCGTGGCAGGTTTTCCACTTGCAGACGTTTGCAGACAGCGCTTAGTCGACGTGCGAGATCCGGGAACTGCTTGCCCCCTATGGCAACGGCATGACCGCGTATACGTGCCAATTGCCGCACCCTGACAAGAAAACGCGCCAACACCATCAGCAAGCCGGCGCCGAGATAAAGCGCGATCAGCTGCTCGGGATTGTTGAAATCAATTCCTGCGATAATGCCAAAATGCCTGGAGGCCTGTTTCAATATCCAGGCCAGTCCGATCCAGAAAGCGAGGGAAAACAGGAGATTAGCGCTAAAGAGCAGTTTCAGGCGAGGGCTAAGTGAATCCATGTGCGGGTATGATGTATGGTGGCGCCGGGATTATCTACTGTGTACTGATAAGCATAGAATCCGTTGCCGATGAATGACAGGTCGAGATGCTACGCGACCGCAATAAACAGAGTCTGTTTCCAGCATTATTGAATAGATCTACCAGATGTTATATTTTTCAAGTCACCGTCGGCGCACGTCAGGTCGCTGGTCCCATACAGTACGGTATTTTGTATGGGGCTCGAGAATACTGCTGTTGTTTTTGATAGTCGATGGCTTTTACCTGGGATTGAACTGGCCGAACTGGGACAAACTGGCTTCGGGTCCGGTGCCTATGTCGAATTTCATTAAGGCCTATCTGCAGGAGCGCAAGGCCAAGAAAGATTGGCCGCCATTGCGTTGGTCGCGTGTGGACTATGTGGCGATGCCGGAATACTTGCCCCGGGCCGCTATTGTTGGCGAGGACAGTCGTTTTTATTATCACAAGGGGTTTGATTTTCTGGCCTTCAAGGATGCCATGGAGCACAATCTTAACAGGCAGGCATTCGCCTTTGGCGCCAGCACGATTTCGCAGCAGACGGTAAAGAATCTATTTCTCAGTAGCTCACGCAACCCCCTGCGCAAGTGGCACGAGCTCATACTCACTTGGGGCATGGAATACCATCTCAGTAAAAAGCGGATACTGGAGTTGTATCTGAATATTGCCGAGTTCGGTCGTGGTATTTATGGTGTACAGGCGGCGGCGCAACATTACTGGGGCCGTTCGGTCTCACGTCTGTCACGTCTGCAGGCGGCAGAGCTGGCAGCCACACTGCCCAGCCCGGTGAAGCACAATCCCTTTACCTATACCAGCGTCTTCAAACGTCGCACCCAAAAGATACTCTATTGGCTGCGCAGGCAGGATATCGAGGCAGCCAAACGCGCCCGTGAACGTGCATCGAATCCCTGACGTGCCCGCGCTATAATGCGGTGCTTCAATGAATGATTATTAAAAAGTAGACTGCCTTTGACCTTCCAGGACTTAATACTCACGCTACAGCAATACTGGGCGAAGCAGGGGTGCGTGTTGTCACAGCCCTATGATATGGAAATGGGCGCCGCTACCTTTCATCCGACAACCTTTCTCGGCTCACTGGGTCCTGAACCCATGCGCGCAGCCTATGTGCAACCCTGTCGTCGGCCCAGCGATGGTCGTTATGGTGAGAATCCCAATCGCTTGCAGCACTACTATCAGTTCCAGGTCATCCTGAAGCCGTCTCCCAAGAATATCCAGGACCTATACCTGGGTTCCCTGAAGAAACTGGGCCTAGACCCGCTGGTGCATGACATCCGCTTTGTCGAAGACAACTGGGAGTCACCTACATTGGGGGCCTGGGGGCTGGGATGGGAAGTCTGGCTCAATGGTATGGAGGTGACGCAATTTACCTATTTCCAGCAAGTGGGTGGACTCGATTGTCGACCGGTGACTGGCGAGATCACCTATGGTCTGGAGCGCATCGCCATGTATCTGCAGGGTGTTGACAGTGTCTTTGATCTGTCATGGAATGACGAATTTAGTTATGGAGAGCTGTTTCACCAGAATGAAGTAGAGTTCTCCACGTTTAACTTTGAGCAGGCAAATACAGAGCTGTTGTTCAGGCAATTCGATGATTACGAACGTGAATGCAATCGCCTGGTAGAGGCCGGCCTGTCGTTACCAGCCTATGAAATGGTTTTAAAGGCATCGCATAGTTTTAATCTGCTGGATGCGCGCCATGCCATAAGTGTGACCGAACGTGCACGGTATATCGGTCGTGTGCGTGTGCTGGCACGCTTGATTGCACAGGCCTATTACGACAGTCGTGAAGCCCTGGGCTTCCCCAGAGGTAAGCGGGGGGAAGACTGATGGCCAAAAAGAAAGCGAAGAAGATCGTGCGCAAGAAGACCATGGTGGCCGAGAATTTACTGGTTGAGCTGGGTACGGAAGAGTTGCCACCCAAGTCCTTGCAGAGGTTGAGTTCAGCCCTGGCTAAGGCATTCTGCGATGGCTTGAAAGAGGCAGACCTGGTGGAAGAAGATGTCCAATACAAGCCCTTTGCCACACCTAGACGGCTTGCGGTACATGTTAGTTCAGTCCTGAAAAAACAGCCTGATCTTGAACAGGTGCGCCGTGGACCGGCCGTACAGGCAGCATACGATGAGCAGGGCCGACCAACCCAGGCGCTGTGGGGCTTTGCCAAATCATGTGGAGTTGCCCCTGAAAAGCTCGAACGCCTGCTAACCGACAAGGGCGAGTGGGTGGTGTATCGTCTGTGGGAAAAAGGCCGACGTGCGGAAGAGTTGGTTCCTGAAATTCTTGATAGGGCACTGAAGAAACTCCCCATTAGCAAGCGTATGCGATGGGGTGATCTGAATGCTGAGTTTGTCAGACCGGTGCACTGGCTGGTGCTATTACATGGTACCAGGGTGATCAACACAGAGTTACTGACCGTGACCTCGGGCCGTATGACGTATGGTCATCGTTTCCATGCGCCGCGCGCTATCAAGCTGGCCCATGCGGATGATTACGATATGACATTAAAGAGGTCGGGAAGCGTTATGGCCGACTTCAAGACACGCAAACAGAAGATTCGACAGGATGTGGAGAGGCTGGCCGCCAGGCAAAATGGCAAGGCCGCGATAGACGAGGCGCTGCTGGATGAGGTTACCGGCCTGGTAGAATGGCCTGTGCCTGTTTTAGGGGCTTTCGACAAGGTATTTCTGAATGTTCCTTCTGAGGCCCTGATCACCACCATGCAGGATAATCAAAAATATTTTCCTGTCACAACGGTGCGCGGTAAGTTGTTGCCGTATTTTATCACGGTCAGCAACATCAGGAGCAAGAGCAAGGTGCACATACAACATGGCAATGAACGTGTGATACGGGCACGTTTCTCTGATGCTGATTTCTTCTGGCAGAATGACCGTAAGCAGCCACTGGCTTCACGTTGTGATGCGCTGAAGAATGTTGTTTTTCATATAAAGTTAGGCTCGATGGCGCATAAGTCTGCGCGTGTAGCTCGGCTAACAACCCATATTGCTTCGTTACTGGGTGCCGATCAGGAACAGGCGCATCGCGCTGCCACTCTGGCCAAGGCCGACCTGATGACAGGCATGGTGGGCGAGTTCCCGGAGTTGCAGGGTGTGATGGGCCGTTACTATGCGCTCAATGATAAGGAGCCCGGAAATGTGCCGGTGGCCCTGGAAGAACAATACAGACCCCGCTTTGCCGGTGATGTCTTGCCCAGGACCGTTATCGGTCAGGCCCTGGCCATTGCCGATAAGCTGGATACGTTGGCAGGCATATTCAGCATAAATGAAATACCCACGGGCGATAAGGATCCCTTTGCTCTACGTCGCGCTGCCCTGGGTGTGTTGCGAATTATTATTGAAGGCAGGCTCGAATTAAGTCTGATGGATTGTTTAAATCGGGCTGCCGCTGCATTTAATGTCGATCAGACAGTAGTGGCCAAGCTCTATGGCTTTATGATGGAGCGTTTGCGCGCCTACTATATCGAGGGCGGGATCAGTCGTAATGTATTCGAAGCCGTGTATGTCACACGACCCGAGAGGCCACTGGATTTTGACAGACGCCTGCGTGCAGTCATGAGCTTCTTGAAGTTAAAAGAGGCCGACAGCCTGACAGTGGCGAATAAGCGCATCAGGAATATCCTCAAGCAGGGTGGTGATGTGGACTGGGATCATGTCTCAACCGGGTTATTACAGCATGATGCCGAGAAGGCCCTGTATAGCGTGATCGTTGAACTGAATACCGAGTTGGCCCCATTGTTTGATGCCGGTGATTACACGACAGCCATGAAACGCCTGGCCAGTCTGCGACCCCGGGTCGACCGGTTCTTTGACGAGGTGATGGTTATGGTGGATGAAGAGGCTGTACGTGATAATCGCCTGGCCTTGTTGCAGGGCTTGAGCCGTTTGTTTCTACGCGTCGCCGATCTATCACGTCTGCAGGGTTGAATTTATGGCTATTGATAAGGACTCCTACGACACCATGCTGGAGCGTGTGCAGGGTTTTCACGACAAGCATGATTTCAAGGCCACCGGTGGCGAAGAATTGACCTACCGTATCGCCCTGATGGCAGAGGAACTGGGTGAAATTTCATCCTGTGTTACCAAAGGCAAGAAGGTTGAAGACCTGGCCGAAGAGTGTGCCGACCTGCTTATCTTGTTGTTGGGCACGGCTATCGCCGCTGATTTTGATCTCAAGCAGGCCTTCTGGGACAAGATGGAAAAGCTGAACCGGCGGAAGAGCCGTATGGTTAATGGTCGTATCCGTGTGTCTGAGTTTCGTGATGTGGATTGAGTGCCTGCCATCATGAAACTACTGATTCTTGATCGTGATGGTGTCATCAATCATGACTCGGATGATTATATTAAATCTCCGGAGGAGTGGATTCCCTTGCCTGGCAGTCTGACGGCCATGGGGCGTTTGCATCGCGCAGGGTATCGCATTGTGGTGGCCACCAATCAGTCCGGCATTGCCCGCGGTTTGTTTGATACCGATACCCTTAATCGTATACATCGCAAGATGTTACAGGCCGTACGCAACAAGGGCGGTGAGATTGATGGTATTTTCTTTTGCCCTCATGGGCCGGAAGAAGGATGCCGATGCCGTAAACCCAGGCCGGGTTTGTTTGAACAGATTGCCGAGCGATTAAGGATAAACCTCAACGGTGTAATTGCTGTCGGGGATACGGAGCGTGATCTGGTCGCTGCGCGCGATGTCGGGGCTGTGCCGGTACTGGTCAGGACCGGAAAGGGCAAACGGACGCTTAAGACCAGTCAGTTACTGGAGGGCGTGCCGGTATATGATGATCTCGCTGCTGTCAGTGATGCCTTGTTATCAGGAAAATTGGAACTGCATTGAAACAAATCCTGGGCGCTATTCTCTTTCGTATCAGCATATGGTTTACAGTACCCGTATATGCCGTGTTGTCGGTAATGACTTACCCCTTACCCTATGCTTGGCGCTATCGTTTCATTACTTTCTGGCCACGTTTTCATGCCTGGTTGGTAGGCCCGCTTTGCGGTGTTTATTACATCGTTGAAGGTAAGGAGCACTTACCCAAGGACGCCGCCATCGTTATGGCCAAGCATCAGTCGACCTGGGAGACCTTTGCCTTCCCCGCCATTTTCCCCCCTCATGTATGGGTGTTGAAACGCGAATTAAACTGGATTCCATTTTTTGGATGGGGAATAGCATTACTGAAACCAATTTCTATAGATCGCGCCTCCGGCCGCAAGGCCGTGGAGCAATTAATAGAACAGGGCCGTGAGCGCTTGCAATCAGGTCTATGGGTGGTAATTTTTCCGGAAGGCACGCGTATGCCGGCCAATACACGGGGTCGCTACAAGATGGGTGGTGCTATATTGGCAAGTGAAACCGGTTTTCCGGTCGTGCCCGTGGCCCATAATGCAGGGTCGTTCTGGCCACGACAGAAATTTCTGATTCGACCGGGTGTCGTGCGTGTGGTCATTGGCCCGGCGGTAGAATCAAAAAACAAAACAGCTACCGCGATACGCGATGAAGTCGAAGCCTGGATAGAACACACCATGCAAGACCTTGAAGGGCGAGATGAATTGGCACCCCTGATGAAGACCCAACACGATCGCTGACGACTGTTGCCGGCCTGGCCGTGCTACACTGAACAGTATTTTCAGGGGCATTGAACATAAAATACTATATTTAATCAGTATGTTACAGCGGTGATCTGGGTAATAAATCGCTAGAGAGTCTGCTATGCAAGATAAGACAGATGTTTCGTCTCCGTACTGGAGTTATTTTTTTCGGGCTGTACCGTCATGGCAACAACAGGCGCTGGCACAACTCTCCAAGACCCGGTTGTTTGCTGATATCCCCAAGCGCAGCCTGCGTCATTTGGTGTGCGAGATGTATTACCGTAACTATCAGCAGAATGAGGCTGTGTTTGCCACCGGCGATCCCGGTCTGGGTATGTATCTCGTATTGACCGGTAAAGTTGAAATCTATATTGGTGATAAAATATTTGCCGAGCTGGAACGCGGTGAATTTTTTGGTGAGGTGGCGCTTTTAGGTGATGAAACACGTACCGCTTCGGCACGTGTCGTCGGTGAAACCGAGCTAGTGGGCTTCTTTCGCCCTACTTTGGAGGAATGG
The DNA here is from genome assembly GCA_036986275.1 of Gammaproteobacteria bacterium. Classification (GTDB taxonomy): domain Bacteria; phylum Pseudomonadota; class Gammaproteobacteria; order Acidiferrobacterales; family SZUA-150; genus BTRG01. Next base: position 14,617 of record BTRG01000052.1, read on the forward strand.
CTGCAACGTTCACCCAAGCAGGGCGCGCGATTCCTCTTTAATCTGGGACGTTTGGTTGCGGAACGACTGCGTCGTAGTAATGAAATGTGTGCTACGCCTTCAGATTTATGATTTTTTTCCAAAACAGACCTGAAATTCGGGCCGTGGGTTTGTTTATGGTGCTGGTTATACCTGTTCTGTTGCTGGTTTGGCTATTACATAGCATCTTATTTCCCATCATTATTGCTGCTGTGCTCTATATGGTCATGGAACCGGCAATTAGTGCCGCCCAAAGTCGCGGAATGAATCGGTCATTGGCTATAAGCGTGTTGTTAAGCGTCTTGATTGGTTTGTCGCTATGGTTAATCGTGGCTGTTATGCCATTAATGGCGGAACAATTGAGTATTTTAAATGAAAGATTGCCTCAAACCTGGGAAAATTTTTCGCGTTTTGTGCGTTTAACCGAGCTTTGGTTGGCTAAGTACCTTAGATTTAAGTTAGAAAGCGGTGTATTGCTCGCCTCGCTTACTGAGAGCCTGCGTAACGTTAGCAGTGATGTTATATCGACGTTACCCGGATGGTTTGCAGATTTGGCGTTCTGGGTCGTTCTCGTGCCGTTTGTGACCTTTTTCCTGTTACGTGACTACCGAAATACGCGTAATCGCATGTTAAATACCGTGCCAAACGTATATTTTGAACGTGCACTGGCAATTTATCATGGTGTTGCGACGCAATTAGAGGTGTATGTGCGCGGGGTTATGATGCAATCCGCCATTATGGCGTTGCTGACCGGTACCGGTTTTTATCTTATTGGCCTGCCCATGGCTTATACACTGGGATTGTTGGCCGGAATTTTTAATCTTATTCCCTATGTGGGCCCAATATTGGGTTTGATACCCCCCTTGCTGGTTGCATTCTCTATCGGTGCCGATCCAAACGTCGTGTTGTGGGTCGTGATGACAGTCTTGCTGGCGCAATTGAATGATAATGTTGTCGTGGTGCCCGCGGTATTGGCGCGTGCCGCCAATTTACATCCTTTGATTGCGTTGCTGGCTATTTTAGTTGCCGGCGATACGTTTGGTCTTTTGGGGATGATCTTCGCTTTGCCGGTATTGCTGACGGCGCGCATTGTATTTGTTGGCTTGTATGATGGCCTGCAGCCGATAGCTCAGCTGGGATCCAGCCCGGATTGACCCGTACCATGCACTGCACGTGCAATGCGTGCGAATTCCTGTAGTGATAATGTTTCAGCGCGCCGGCCCGCATCGATATCCAGTTCCATCAATCCGTTCGCGTTGATTATACCCTTGAGGGTATTACGCAGTGTTTTACGCCGCTGGCAGAAGGCTGCTTTCACAACATGCGTTAGTGTCCCCCTGCTGCCGACATCCAGGGTTTGTTGCAACGGCGTGAGTCGTACGACTGCGGAGCTGACTTTAGGTGCGGGACGGAAGGCGCCGGGACCGACATCGAGGATGCGATTCACGTCACATTGCCATTGCACCATAACCGACAGGCGACCGTAATTTTTTGTGCCGGGTGTGGCCAACAGTCTGTCTACTACTTCTTTTTGCAACATCAAGTACATGTCTTCTATGCAATAGGCCTGTTCCAGCAGATGAAACAACAGTGGCGTGGAGATGTTATAGGGCAGGTTACCAATGATGCGAAGTTTGTTGTCTTGCGCCAGCGTACAGAAATCAAACTTCAGCGCATCGGCCTGGTGTATCACAAGTTGTCCGCCATAAGCGGGATTGGCCTGTAGTCGTGCAACAAGATCACGATCGAGTTCAACGACATGCAGCCGTGGTATGGCCTCAAACAAAGGCAGCGTGAGTGCGCCCAGCCCCGGCCCTATCTCGACGACCTGGTCGCAATCACGGGGCGCAAAGGCTGCAATAATGCGTTCTATGACACCCTGGTCGTGGAGAAAGTTTTGCCCGAAACGCTTTCGGGCAGAGTGGCTGCCCGTGTTCATGGCGAGAGTAGTCGCTGGGCGTTGTCGATGGCGGCCATCAGGCTGCCGAGATGGATATTCCCACGACCGGCGCGTTCCAGAGCCGTGCCATGATCGACTGAGGTGCGCACAAAGGGCAGGCCCAGGGTGATGTTCACGGCTTTTCCGAAACCCATATGTTTGAGCACAGGTAAACCCTGGTCATGATACATAGTCAGTATTGCATCGCAAGATTTCAGGTTATCGGGTGTGAAGGCCGTGTCGGCCGGCAAGGGCCCATCAAGGTGCCAGCCGCGCAGGCGTAAGGATGCGATGACGGGCGCGATAATGTTTTGTTCTTCATCACCCAAGTGTCCCCCTTCACCGGCATGGGGATTGAGTCCGCAAATACTGATGCGAGGTGTCTTGATATGAAAACGTGTCACCAGGGCAGTATGGAGTATTTCAGTGACTGCAGTCAGGCGCTCTGCGGTAATGTGGGCAGCCACATCACGCAAGGGCAGGTGTGTGGTCGCTAGTGCCACACGTAGGCCCGTTGTGGCCAGCATCATGACAACATGTGAGGTCTGAGTCTTTGCAGCCAGGTATTCGGTATGTCCGCTAAAAGGAATACCGGCATCGTTAATGACACCCTTGTGTACAGGCCCGGTTACCAGCCCCTGAAAACGATTCGACAGACAGCCTTCAACCGCGACATCCAGAGTGTTTAACACATAGCGTGCATTATCCAGCAGCAGTTCACCGGCTACAGCAGCGCGTTGCAATGGCACGGGTAGTACGTAACAAGCCCTGTCGGGTGTTATGTTATCGTTCCACTCAGGCATATCAAACGCCATGTCCAATTGTTTGGCACGTTGTTGCAATAGTCCGGGATCAGCAACGATAATAATGGGGCAGGACAATCTCTGTTGAGACAGCATGATAGCCAGGTCCGGACCTATGCCTGCCGGTTCTCCGGGGGTCAGTGCGAGAACGGGCGGCGTAGACATGGTGCAAGGATTGCGGTGTTGCAGGAGACAACACCACAGGAGTCGTAAAAGATTGATCTAG
>BTRG01000053.1:0-17376 GCA_036986275.1 Gammaproteobacteria bacterium
CCTTCCAAAGGGGAGGGAATACGTATAGCCACCTTTTTCCTTCCTCCTGGCAGGGGGAAGGAAAAAACAGCCAGCCGCCTCAAGGCGAGATCCGGCGTTTTCTTTTCCGGTTTGGAAAGATGGCTCCGCCTAACCCACGGCCGGCCGTTGCGGTTTTCGTGAGCGAAAACTGTGGGTCATGGGTGTATCGGGTCTGGTTTTATCATCCTGCTCTTGTCGACGCTCGGCCTTTATAGGCGTATCGGGTCTGGCCATGTCTTGTTGTTCTTGCCGAGGTTCGGCCTTTGGCGTATCGGGTCTGGTTTTATCATCCTGCTCTTGTCGACGCTCGGCCTTTATAGGCGTATCGGGTCTGGCCTGTCTTTCCTGACGATGTCCGGCGTCCCGGCGTCCCGATCCACTCCTGGCGCCGCCCACCCGACCTCGGCTCCTGTCGCCCTCGCGTGGCTTGCGAGGCTGGCGACTGGGTCTCTCCAGCTTGGGTAATAATTCAGCCGTCACCTTGCCGACAGCAATCTTGTGCTCGATAAATTTTTCTATGTCTATCAACGAATACGCATGGGTCTCACAGGCAAAGCTGATGGCATCGCCCGAGGCGCCGGCCCTGGCCGTACGCCCTATGCGGTGCACATAGTCTTCGGCATCCTGCGGCAAATCAAAATTAAACACATGACTGACCTCGGGAATGTGCAGGCCGCGCGCTGCTACATCCGTCGCCACCAGCACCGGCAGCCTGCCTGTTGAAAAATCTTCCAACAAGCGTTGGCGCTTGTTTTGTGGCACATCGCCGGAGATCACGGCCGCATGCAAATCATTGGCCTCCAGCCAGTCCTGTATCCTTTCCGCCATATGTTTGGTGTTGGTAAACACCAGTGTCCGATGCGGGTCCATATGTCGCAACAGACCGACCAGTAATGGAATCTTCTCGTCGTTGGCCGTGTGATAAACCGTCTGCGTGACCTTGTCGACGGTCTTTTTGTCCGACACCACATTCACGGCCACAGGCTCATTCATATGCACATAGGCCAGTTCATTGACGCGATGTGACAATGTCGCCGAAAACAACAGGCTCAAGCGCTCCTGGGGGGGCGGCATATGACCTATCAGATAACGTATATCCTTGATGAAACCCAGATCAAACATGCGGTCGGCCTCATCCATAACCATGACTTGGGTGGCCTTGAGATCAAAAATGCCCTGCTTGAAGTAATCGATAATGCGACCCGGAGTACCGATCAGCACATCCACCCCTGCTTCCAGCATCTTGCGTTGCGATTCATAACCGGTACCGCCGTAGACCAGGCCCAGCTTCAGGCCGGTGTATTTGCCCAGTACTTCCGCGTCCTTATGGATCTGTATGGCCAGTTCACGCGTGGGCGCCAGCATCATCGCCCGCGGCTGGGTCGGTTTGCGGCCTTCGACCGCCGGATGCTTCAGTAAATAGTTGAAACTGGCCAGCAGAAATGCCGCACTCTTGCCGGTTCCGGTCTGGGCCTGGCCGGCCACATCCTGGCCGGCCAGGGCGATGGGCAGGGCCTCGGCCTGTATGGGGGTGCAAAACTCAAATCCCGCTTCTTGCACGCCACGCAACAGTGGCTCCGGCAAGTCAAATTCACTAAAGGATTTATCGCTAAGGTGTTGTTCGCTCATAATAATTTTCCACCGACACCGTGCCGGTCTTGTCTCTGCGCAGGCCATTTTGGCCAAAATTCGAATTCGGGGAGAGTACGGTAAAATGTGCTACTTGCATTGCTGCCACGATTCCGCTCAAATATACCCTCATACACCTCATCCCGATCCGGGAATCGCTCACAAGCTTAAACCCAGGAGACAAAAACACATGAGTGAGGGAATTGTATTTGTAACTGACGACTCCTTTGATGACGAAGTACTCAAGGCTGATGGGCCGGTACTGGTAGACTACTGGGCGGAATGGTGTGGTCCGTGCAAGATGATCGGTCCGGTACTGGAGGAAATTTCCAAGGAGTATACCGGCAAAATCAAGATCGCCAAACTGAATATCGATGAAAACCCCGGCACGCCACCAAAATATGGCATACGCGGCATTCCCACGCTGATGCTGTTCAAGGGCGGTAATGTCGAAGCCACCAAGGTGGGGGCTGTCTCCAAGTCCCAGCTGTCAGCCTTTCTGGACGAGAATCTCTAAACACGAAAAGGAGCCTGGTTCTTTTAATGTACTATCAGCACCTGTTCCTAAACCTTGATTTGTGAGGGCGGCCCCACTGGACGGGGCAGATAACTGGTGCTAAGGTTGTTTGTAAGAGCGGCGGGTTCCCGTCTACTCAAGAATTCCAGTTTAAGATTTCCAGTAAAATCGATTTCCTGAAAGTATCCCTTTTTTAACCTGAGTAAATTCTGTCTGTTACTTTAATGCCGCCGTGTGCGGATCAATCCATTGACCCCGTTCGAGGGTCCTGACCAATATGTAGACCATATCCCATGAATCTTTCTGAATTAAAAAAGAAACCCGTAACCGAGCTCGCCGAGATGGCCAATAGTATGAAACTGGAGGGGGGCAGCCGCATGCGGCGCCAGGATCTGGTGTTTGCCATACTCAAATCCCTGGCCAAGAAGGGCGAGGACATTACCGGCGAGGGCATAGTCGAAATCCTGCAGGACGGTTTCGGCTTTCTGCGCTCGGCCGACAGTTCCTATCTCGCCGGACCGGATGACATCTATGTCTCGCCATCCCAGATCAGACGTTTCAACTTGCGTACCGGCGACACGGTCCGCGGCTATATCCGCCCGCCGAAAGATTCAGAGCGTTATTTCGCGCTGCTCAAGGTCGAGAAGATCAACTTCCAGAAACCGGACGAGGCCAAACACAAGATCCTGTTTGAAAACCTGACGCCACTGCACCCGCAAGAAAGCATGCTGCTGGAGCAGGACAACGAATCCACCGAAAACCTGACGGCCCGCGTCATCGACTTGATCTCGCCCATAGGCAAGGGCCAGCGTGGCCTGCTGGTGTCCTCGCCCAAGAGCGGCAAGACCGTCATGCTGCAACAGATTGCCCATGCCATTACCGCCAATCACCCCGAGTGTATGCTCATGGTGCTGCTCATTGACGAGCGTCCGGAAGAAGTAACCGAAATGCAGCGCTCCGTTCGTGGCGAGGTCATCTCGTCCACTTTTGATGAGCCGGCCACACGCCACGTACAGGTGGCGGAAATGGTCATCGAGAAGGCCAAGCGCCTGGTGGAACACAAGAAAGATGTGGTGATCCTGCTGGACTCTATCACCCGCCTGGCCCGCGCCTACAACACCGTCGTGCCTTCGTCAGGCAAGGTGCTCACCGGTGGTGTCGACGCCAACGCACTGCAGCGTCCCAAGCGCTTCTTTGGCGCTGCCCGCAATATCGAGGAAGGCGGCAGCCTGACCATCCTGGCCACGGCCCTGATCGATACCGGCTCCAAGATGGACGACGTCATTTACGAAGAATTCAAGGGCACCGGCAACATGGAAATCCACCTGGACCGGCGCCTGGCGGAAAAACGCGTCTATCCCGCCATCAACATCAACCGCTCCGGCACCCGTCGCGAGGAACTGCTGCTGGATCCGGCCGAACTGCAAAAGACCTGGGTGTTGCGCAAACTGCTGCACCAGATGGACGAACTGGAGGCCTCGGAATTCCTGCTGGACAAGCTCAAAGCCACCAAGAATAACGCCGAATTCTTCAGCTCCATGAAGCGATAAGCAAGGGAAGACCGCCTTGAATTGGGGGGTATAAATAGGCGCTTTGTCGTACTTGCCCGTGTGGACGGTTTTCTTTAGACTACGCCGCCCTGAGGACAGCTGAACGGGCCTCGGCTTTGAGAGTGGCGCCCAAGGTTAACACTGAGGTTAAAACCATGAAAACCGGTATTCATCCCAACTATACGGAAACAAAAGTAAGCTGCACCTGCGGTAACAGCTTCAGCACGCGCTCCACCCTGGGCGCCGAGCTCAGCGTTGAAGTCTGCTCCGAATGCCACCCCTTCTACACTGGCAAGCAAAAGATTGTGGACAGCGCCGGCCGCGTGGAAAAATTCCGTCAGAAATACGGCCTCAAAAACTGAGCACCTGTCTTATAAAGACCATAAAGAGGGCGTCCCATGCGGGCGCTCTTTTCTTTGTGTTGCTGACGCCTGCCAGCGCGCAGGTGTTGGCGCCCTACACCGCTATTGTCAAAAAGGTGGTCGATGGCGATACCTTGATACTCAATAACGGCGAACATGTGCGCCTGCTGGGCATCAACACCCCTGAACGCGGCAAAAAGCAAACCCCGGATCAGCCCCTGGCCGATGCCGCCTTCAAACGTTTACGGTCTCTTTTCCAGGGTCGCGTCGTGAAGGTGCGCCCGGGCGTCGAACCCCGGGACCGTCATGGTCGCCTATTGGCCACGGTACAAGCCCCTGACGGGATGGATGTGAGCCAGATATTACTGAGCGAAGGACTGGGCTGGATGGTGGCCATCGCGCCCAATACAGCCCATGTCGAGAAATACCAGGCGGCGGAGCGGCGGGCACGGCGGGCCTCCCTTGGCGTCTGGGGCCTGAAATACTATGCCCCGCTACCGGCTAGTGAGCTTGACAACCACACGACAGGCTTTCGTCTCGTGCAGGGTCGCGTGACACGCATAGGCCGCGGCAAGAAAAATCTCTACCTGAACCTGGGTGAAGGCTTTGCCGTTAATATTCCCCGCGCAAGCCTGATACACTTCACGCTACCACCGGAACGCTTACTGAACCGCAATATCATCGTACAGGGCTGGATAAACTGGTACCAGGGCCGCGCCCATATGCGCATCAGTCATCCGGCCATGATAGAGGCGAGGCAGTAGGCCAGGCCAACCGAGTTGTTCACTGATACACGCCCTGCTTTAAAGCCAGTTTTTTATTATTTCGATGTCAGAAAAGCAGCCCTTGATTACAATGCACTACCTTGCCCGGTAAATTCAGTGTCACGCCACCAAGCCTTGCACTCCAAGGCTGCCATTGAAAGCAGTGTCGCCCGGACCAGCACGCGCTGCGAGAAGAGAGAGTATAAACATAAGGATATTTAGCATCCCGTGACGGAAAAAGTGATCGCGCATGATTTCGGTTATACTGGTGTCTATGCAACCTTAATGAAAACGCAAAATGCTATCGGCGCTTTCTGTCCCCAAATCCATCACAGCAAAGGACGGTTACGATGAACAAGATCACCATAGTCGGTGCCGGACGTGTCGGCGAATCCACGGCCGCCAATCTCGCCAAGGCCCAACTCTGTAAGGAAGTCGTACTTATCGACATTGTGAAGGGCATGCCCCAGGGCACGGCACTGGACATACTGGAATCGGCGCCTCAGTTCGGCTTTGACACCAAGCTATCGGGCTCCAATGATATGACCGCCATGGAAGGCTCGGAGCTGATTATCATTACCGCCGGCTTGCCTCGCAAACCCGGTATGTCACGCTCTGATGTGCTCGACACCAACGTTAACATCCTTAACGGTATTGTCGATATCATGGTCAAGGTGGCGCCAGAGGCCATGTGCATCATAGTGACCAACCCGGTAGACATCCTGACTTATAACACCTGGAAGCGCACCGGCTGGCCGCGCAATCGTGTCCTGGGTATGGCCGGTGTGCTGGATTCCTCACGCATGGCCAGCTTTGTCGCCATGGAAACAGGCTTCTCGGTAAAAGATATCAATGCCATGGTCCTGGGTGGTCATGGCGACACCATGGTGCCGATGACACGCTTTACGACAATTAACGGCATAGGCGTAAAACACTTTCTGGATGAAAAAAAGATAGAGGAAATCGTGCAACGCACACGCCAGGGCGGCGCCGAGATCCTGGCCCTGAAGCAAAACAGCAGCGCCTATGATGCCCCCGCCGCTGCCATCGCCGCCATGGTCAGCGCCATCAGCCGTGACCGCAAGCGTATCCTGCCCTGCGTGGCCGCGCTGGAAGGTGAGTACGGTGAAAAGGATATTTGCATGGGTGTGCCGGTGGTACTGGGCAAAGACGGCATGGAACGTATTATCGAGCTTGATTTAACGGAGGCGGAAAGCGCAAACTTTGCTTCCACCATTGCCGCCATACGCGAGGATATCGCACGACTTTGAGTTTGTCTCTTTACTCGCCCTTGTCCATCTCTGACCAGTATACCGTTCAACAACTCATAGAAGATATCACCGCAAAACTTGATACGGCCGACATCTTTTTCGGTCATGGTGTGGATAATGCGTTGGACGAGGCTGTATGGCTGGTGTCATCGCAATTGCACTTCGATGCCGGCGAGATCGACGACCAACTTGGTCAGACCGTAGACGCCGGAGACCAACAAAAGATCAGCGATATCCTGCAACGACGGATCAATGAACATATTCCACTGGCCTATCTTCTGAAGGAAACCTGGTTCGGCGGCTACAAGTTCTATATTGATGAACGCGTCATTGTCCCGCGCTCGCATATCGTTAGCGTCATTGAGGACCGCTTTGAGCCCTGGAGTGATAGTAACAATATCAAGCACGTGCTGGACCTGTGCACCGGCAGCGGTTGTATCGCCATTGCCATCGCCCACGCCTTCGCCGATGCCACTGTCGATGCTGTCGAGTTATCACCTGGCGCCATCGAGGTCGCCAACATCAATGTAAGGCAACATGGGCTGCAACATCGTGTAAACGTCATCCATTCGGATTTGTTTTCTGAACTCAGCGGTAATCAATATGACCTGATTGTCAGCAATCCGCCTTATGTCGGTACTGAGGAAATGCAATCTCTGCCGAATGAATTTCTGAAAGAGCCCAACATGGCGTTAGAAACCGGAGATGAAGGCCTGGAGATAGCGCTTGAGATATTGGCCGAAGCGGGAAAGTATTTAACACCTAATGGTTTGCTGGTCATGGAGGTGGGAAATACCGCGCACGCACTGCAACAACGTTTTCCCGATGTGCCGTTTATGTGGCTGGCGACCTACCAGGAAGAAGATACCGTATTTGCTTTAACAACCGAAGAGCTACAGAAATATGCCGATATATTCTTACAAGCAATCAATACATAAGGGGAATTAGCCGATGATTGTTTTGCAACAATTTTATTGGACAGGATTTACAGGATGAACAAGATAAAACCTGAAATACTTTAACAACCGTTCTCATGTAAGACATTTTACGCCTGTCCACTTTACCCTCTACCGCTTGGGTGTTTTATATTTTCAAAAACAGGATTAACTGGTTAGAATAACTCAACGCAGCGTTTTTTATACAACTAAACAATAAATGTATAAGTTAAGTTTTATGAGCAAGCATTGCCCATATGTTTAATAATTTTTCTTGGCTTGTTAATCCCGTAAATCTTGTCTTAGCTTGTTAAGGCAAATTTAACCCTTACACGCCGCCTCACTGGCAAACATCTCTTCTATCTCTGCCGCATATTTCTTCTCTATCACATGGCGCTTGACGCTGAGCTTGGGTGTCAGGCATCCGTTTTCCACGGTCCAGGGTTCGGGCAATAATTTGATATGACTGATCTTGGTAAAGCCGGGGAAGTCCTTGAGCTGGGCATTGGCACGTTTGCAGGCCTCGGCCTCGTCTTCGATGTCGGCCACTGCGATCAGCCCCAGCTTGGAACGGCCTTCACCTATAATCATGGCATGCTGGAAGACGGTATCGGAAAGAATAGCGGCCTCGGCATCGGCGGGCGGTACCTTTTCGCCATTGAGCATGACGATGATCTCCTTTACACGCCCTGTAATAAAAATACGCTCATCGTCTTCGATACGTACGACGTCTCCAGTATGAAGCCAACCCTCTTCATCAACGGCATCCTTGGTGGCCTCGGGGTTGTTCCAATAACCCTTCATGACATTGGGGCCACGCGTCAATAATTCACCGTTCGCTTCGGTGCGCACTTCCACATCACGCAGAGGCATGCCGACAGAAAAAGGATCATTATTACTGACACGGTTAAAACATATAACCGGTGAAGTCTCGGTCAGGCCATAACCATGCAGGAAAGTAAAGCCCAGGCCGATAAAGGTTTCAAGCAAATACGATGGCATGGGCGCGCCACCAATCAACAGCAAACGTATCCTGCCACCTAAACGGTTGCGCAGTTTCTTGCCGACCAGGTGATCCAGTACCGGCCACAACAGATTATCAACAAACGATGCCTTGCCCTGGTAACGTCGCCAGCCTATGGCCACGGCCTTATTAAACAACACGCGCTTGAAGGCGCTTTTGGACAGGCCGTCCTGCACCTTGCTGTAGATGCGCTCGAAAATGCGTGGTACGCAAACCATGATGGTCGGCCTGAGATTGACCATGTCCTCACTGAGTTCAAGTATGCTGCGGGCAAAGCTGGTCTTGGCGCCCTTGCAGATGCAGGAGTAATACCCCACCGTGCGCTCGAACATATGTGACAATGGCAGGAAGGACAGGAACTCATCCTGATCGGTGATTTCATGACAGGCCTCAGACAGGGCCAGAACATTGGAAAGCATGTTTTCATGTGTCAACATCACGCCCTTGGGTCTGCCCGTGGTGCCGGAGGTATAAACAATGGAGGCCAGATCATCGGCGCCACTGTCGGCCTGTTTGAAGGGCTGGCCGGCCTCGGGTAACCAGTCTTTCAAGGCTATAGCCTTGTCATGATCCGGTGTGTTATCGACACAGATACAACGCTTGATACCCATGGCCAGACTGGAGATATCGGGCCATAGGCTGCCATCCCCCAATAACATCAAATGCACGCCGGCATCATTCATACACCAGGCCATGTTGTCGGGTCTGTCGTTATAGAACAACGGCACCAGCACCAAGCCCATGCCCAGCGCGGCCTGATCATACACAACCCACTCAATACTGTTCTTGAGGCAGATAGCAACACGATCGCCGGGCCTCAGGTCTTCTTTTATCAGGGCCGTCTGCCAACGACCGGCCTCCACGGCTACCTGTTGCCAGCTCATTTCCTGCCAACTCGCACCGTCAAACTGACTATAGGCTATACGCTCGGGCGTGAGATTAACGCGTTGATAAAAGAGGTCGGACAGATTGCGTGCTTGTTCAATATACATAGCCATCCCTTTTCAGATTTGAACCCGGGTAGCGACTAGGCAGCGCCGTCCCCCATCAAACCCTCGTCTGACCAGCCCGAATCCGGGCTGAATCGCTTGCCGTATTCTTCTTGTAATCGGTACAGACTGTGGCTGACGCCCTCGCGACCCGTCACCGCGGCATAATGCAAAGGGCCACCGCGAAATGGTGCGAAACCAGTACCATACACCATGCCGGCATCCACTGCATCGGCATCGGTCACCACGCCTTCTCGCAGACAGGCCATGGATTCATTTAATAAACGCATGGTCAGGCGCTCCGCGATTGGTAGTGACGCACTGCGTGTCGGTGGTTTCTGCGGCAGGCCCTTTTTGTCGTAACCATAAAATCCTTTACCTGACTTCCTGCCGAGATCACCACGTCCAACCATCTCGCGCAATTTTTTCGGAACAGGGACACCCAGGGGCTCGGCCAGTTCTTCGGCAACGGATAGACAAATATCCAGGCCCACGGTATCGGCCAGATGTATCGGCCCCATGGGCATTCCAAATTTCAAGGCCGCGTTATCAATCTCAGTCAACGATACACCGTCCTCGACCAGCATCATGGCCTCAATGAGATAAGGCATCAGAATACGATTCACCAGGAAGCCGGGGCTGCTTTTGACATCCAGTGGCAACCGTGCAAGCGCTACGGTAAAGGCGCGACCCCGTGCAAGGCTGTCTTCGTCGCTCTGCGCACCGCGCACTATCTCTACCAATTGCATCTTGGCCACGGGATTAAAGAAATGCAGGCCGATCAGGCGACCCGGGTTTTGCAGGCCCTTGCCGATATCCTCCAGCGGGATGCCGGAGGTGTTGGTGGCCAATACTGTATGGGCCGGGACTTTCTTTTCTATGTCGGCAAAGACTTTCTGTTTGATCTCAAGATTTTCAATAATGGCCTCTATCACCAGGTCGGCACGACGCAATCCGTTACCGGCCAGATCCGGGTACAGGCGGTCCATGGCCTCCTGTATGGCAATAGGCGCCTTGAGTTTCTTTTTGAATAATTTATGCGCATGTTTAACCGCGCGGGCAAGTGCCTCGGGTTTCATATCCTGCAGACTGACATGGAAGCCCTTGAGGGCGGCCCAGGCGGCAATGTCGCCCCCCATAACGCCGGCGCCAACAATATGAACGCGCTTGATATTATGCGCTACACCACGTCCATGTTTTTTCAGCCCCTCGCCTAACAGAAAAACACGCACCAGGTTACGGCTGGTGTCACTGGTCAGCATTTCACCCAGTGAGCGGGCTTCTTCTTCCTGACTGGCGCCACGTCGCCATAGATCCAGTATGCGATAGGGCGCGGGATAATGCTCCTTTCTGGCCTTGCCTTGCAGTTGGCGCCTGACCAGATTCGCGACCAGGGGCCGTAACGGCGCCTGGTTTAATATGCGCTTGCGCCAGGCCAGCTTTCTGTTGATGGGTTTGGCAATCAAGGCCAGCGCTGCATGCATCAGATGCCGTTTCGGTGCGACCACATCCACCAAGCCGATACGCCTGGCGGCCCTGGCGCTGAGACTGCGGCCTGTGAGCATCATATCCAGTGCCGACAGTGGCCCTACCAAGGGGGGCAGCCTCACCGTACCGCCAAAGCCCGGGTGTATGCCCAGGCGCACTTCCGGCAGGCCTATGCGGGTAGTAGGGTCTTCCAGGGCCACGCGGTAATCACAGGCCAATGCCAGCTCCGTGCCGCCGCCCAGGCAGTTGCCGTTTATTACCGCCACTGTCACACTGGTCTGGGCGGCGATCTTGTCTAACACCATTTGCCCAGCACGGGCCAATTCAGTAGCCTCATCGACATCCTCGATATGCTGGAATTCATGGACATCGGCACCAAGAATAAAATCCCTGGCCTTGGCGGAACGTATGATCACTCCCTTGGGGGGCTTTTCCGCCAGACTCAACAATAAGGTGTCGAGCTCGCTCAATACTTCTCGCGACAGCACATTAGCGGATTGATCGGCGACATCCAGGTTGAGCGTCACGACATCTTCATGCTCTTCCTTGGTCCAGTGCTTGCTCATGCCACACCCCCCTGGACCTTTACCAGCATGGCGCCACCCTGGCCACCCCCTATACATAAGGTGGCGATGCCCGTACCCCCGCCCTGACGCCGCAAGGCAAGCAGGGTGTGCAAGACTATACGGGCGCCAGTGGCGCCTATGGGATGACCGCAGGCAATAGCACCGCCCTGAGGATTCAATTTATTCATATCCATTGAACCCAATGGTTTGTCCATTGCCAACTCATTGCGCGCATAATCAGCGCTGTCCCAGGCACGCTGGCAACCCAGCACCTGTGCGGCAAAGGCCTCATTCAATTCCATATGATCCACGTTCTGCATGGTCAAGTCATTACGCTGCATTAAGCCGGCCACCGCATGCACCGGCCCCAGGCCCATTTGCCTCGGATCCACTCCGGCCCATTCATGATCTACCAGTTCGCCCATGATTGTCAGATTATGTTGTTTCACTGCTTCTTCGCTGGCCAGCACCAGCATGGCCGAACCGTCGGTAATTTGTGAACTGTTAGCTGAAGTCACGGAACCGTATTTCCTGTCGAATACGGGGCGCAACTTAGCCAGTTTCTCGAGACTGGAATCACGGCGCATGCCATCATCTTCTTTATAAAACCTGCCGGCGGCATCAAACAGAATCTCGACTTCTTCATCCATCACACCACCATCAAACGCAGCAGCCAACCGCTGGTGACTTTGCAAGGCAAAGGCATCCTGTTCATCACGGGTAATCCCAAAGCGGTCGGCCATGATCTCGGCGGTTTGTCCCATGGATAATTTTACCAACGGATCACTCAGGCCTAACAATAATGTAAATACCGGCTTCAATAGCGCCGGTCGCAGGGCGGCAATATTTTTAATCCGCGCCACTGGATTACGGGCACGCATGAGTCCGGCCAGCCAGTTCACCATGGCGGCATTCCATTGTATGGGCGCGCGACTCATGACCTCGGTACCGCCCGCCAGAATCAGGTCGGCATAGCCCAGGGCAATACGTTCGCGGGCGCTGGCCAGGGCCTGCAGGCCGGATGCGCAATTACGCTGTACCGTATAGGCAGGCACACGCTCGCCACAACCCAAACGCAAGGCGATTATACGAGCGATATTGGCTTCATCCGGCGCCGGTATCACACAACCTACTATGACTTCATTAACCTCTTCCGGCACAAAGGCCTGGCGGGCGAATATGGGACGCGCGGCGGCCACCGCTAGATCGGCCGCACTGAAGGGCCCGGTCTGTCCCCGCGCCTTCAGGAACGGGGTGCGTGCGCCATCCACGACATAGACGGGTCTTCCCTTGCTCATACCATTCTCCTTAGCCACATTATTTTTCCTTGTTGTGTCCTGGCCGTATCAATTACTCCAGATCCTGAGAAAAATCATCAACCTTGATCACTGCGCGTCTCGCCGCATCGGCCTGCTTCACTAATTCGGCTTCGGCCTCGTCAATCACATTTTGTTTAATCCCCTCCGCAAGTATGGCATCCAGGCCACCCAGGGCGCGTATATGATAATTGATATCGGCCTTGCGCAGTTTTTTGGCGGCTGCTTCGGCCGCGATCACCTTGCCTAAACCATGCTCGACGCGGCCTATGGCGTCTTCGGAATCCGCGGAGATATACAGCCCTTCAGTCAGGCGCTCACGCGCCTCGGATGGTTGTAACAATACATCGGCCACGGCATGGCCCAGACGATCGGAAGGCGGACGAAAATGCCGGCCCAGCGGAAAGATCATGGGCCGCATGATGCTGGCAATCGCTCGATTGGGAAAGTTACGCAGAAACTCATCAAGCGCCTGTTGGCAGAGATAAAGATTGCGCTCCAGGTTCCATTTTACAAAGGGCAGGTCATCCTTTGGCCGGTCCTGATCCTGGAAGCGCTTCAGTGTGGCCGAGGCCAGGTATAAATGACTCAGGACATCAGCCAATCGACCAGAGAGTTTTTCCTTACGCTTGAGCGAACCACCTAACACCAACATAGCCATATCCGAGGCAAAGGCAAAGGCTGCGCTGATGCGCGACAAGTGCTGATAATAGCGTGCCGTCGCGTCGCCCACCGGAGTCGGCGCCAACAGACCACTGCTCAGACCCAAGAATACGGCCCGCACGGCATTGCTGATGGTAAATCCAAGATGACCGAACAGAGCCCGGTCAAAGGTACGCGAAGCACGATCGTGGTCCTGGTCCCGCACGGCTTCCAGTTCCTTGAATACATAGGGATGACAGCGTATGGCGCCCTGACCATAGATAATCAGCGATCGCGTCAGGATATTGGCCCCTTCCACCGTAATGCTGATAGGCACCCCCTGATACACGCGCCCCAACAGATTATGCGGTCCTATGCAGATGCCGGAACCGCCGCGAACATCCATGGCGTCATTCACGACCTGGCGCATATGCTCGGTCATTTGGTATTTAGCGATGGCTGAAATCACGGAAGGCTGCTCACCGGCATCCACGGCCCCGGCGGTCATCACCCGCACCGCATCCATCATGTAGGTGTAGCCGGCGATACGGGCCAAGGCCTCTTCCACACCTTCGAATTTACCGATAGGCATATTGAACTGGCGCCGTATACGCGCATAGGCGCCGGTGGAGCGACTGGCCAGCTTGCCTGATCCCACGCCCAGGGCCGGCAACGATATCGACCTGCCCGCAGCCAGGCTTTCCATCAACATGCGCCAACCCTGGCCCACGCGGTCGGCGCCACCAATAATCCAGTCCATGGGAATAAACACATCCTTACCGCTGTTCGGCCCAACCTGAAAGACAATGTTCAGCGGATTATGCCGCCGGCCTATCTCCACGCCGGGCGTCTTTGTTGGGATCAGGGCAACCGTAATGCCAATCTCTTCGGTCTCACCCAGCAAATGGTCAGGATCATAAAGCTTGAAGGCCAGACCCAGGATCGTTGCCACCGGACCCAGGGTGATATAACGCTTCTGCCAATTAAGTCGTATGCCCAGGACATCGGTCTTGCCCTCAAACTCTCCCTTACAGACAACGCCCGTGTCGGGCATGGCCCCGGCATCGCTACCCGCCTCGGGACCCGTCAACGCAAAACATGGGATTTCCTGACCCTTGGCCAAGCGCGGCAAATAATAGTCCTTTTGCTGTTCCGTACCATAGTGCAATAACAGTTCGGCCGGACCAAGTGAATTGGGCACCATGACCGTCACCGCTGCCGTCACACTGCGGCTGGCAATTTTCATGACCACGGCTGAATGGCCCATGGCCGAAAACTCCAGGCCACCGTATTGCCTGGGGATAATCATGCCGAAGAAGCCCTTATCCTTGAGGTATTGCCAGACTTCGGGCGGCAGGTCTTTATGGGTGTGGTTAATCTCCCAGTCATTAACCATGCCGCAGAGTTCATCCACGGGGCCATCCAGAAAGGCCTGTTCATCGGCAGAAAGGCCAGGCGCCGGTATGGCCAGCAGTTTTTTCCAGTCCGGCTTGCCGCTGAACAAATCGGCATCCCACCATACCGTACCCGCTGCCAGCGCCTCGCGCTCGGTCTGGGACATGGCAGGCATGATGTGACGGAAGATTTTCAGCACCCTGTTGCTGACCAGAGCTCGTCGCAAGGGAGGGGCATTGAGGAGAATGGCCAACAACGCAAACACGCCCCAATACAAATAAAGCAACCACGCAGGGGCACCGCCCAGGAGCGTGTAGAGACCCAGTATGCCCGCCAGAACCAGGGTGTTAACCAACAACGCAGTGCGCAGGTATGCCAGCACAACGATGACAACGAACAGTACAGCCCACCAGCCGATTCCACCCATAAACCGTCTCCTTGTTCTTATTTAGTCCACGCCATGTCAGCAGGGTTCAAGGCATTCTATGCCTATTTTTAAGTATGACCTATGCCCTGCAACTTCAACAGCAACTAGATTGATTTATCCCCACTCCAGGCCTTGGACGACTTATAAAAACAACCGTGAATTAATCAATAATAAAATACTGGGCTTGTATAACTTACTGTTAATTATCGCTAATATTTTTATGGTATCACTTTTTGTCAATTCCTTGAATCATAAAGGGTCGATACTTTTGTATCGCTTCCTGGCGGGTCATTTCGACGCGCCTCACCTACGGATCGGGGAAACGGGTTAGTGCCGAATCTCCGGCCCCGTTTATTCAAGGAGTTATTATGTACACATACACACAAGGCCATTCACGCATCATCAGTTCAGGCAGTTGTATACCCAATGACATTATTACTACGCGCGAGCTCCTGGAGGGGGCCCAGGTCAAGGAACGCCTTGGCATCAGCAATAACTGGCTGCGACGTGTCACCGGCATCCGGGAAAAACGGGTGGCAGCGGCCGGATCCCTGCCATCAGACATGGCGGTCACGGCCGCCCGCGAAGCCCTGGAACGCGCCGCTATAGGTATCGAGGAAATCGGCATCATTATCTTCACCAGCGCGACGCGGGATTATCTGGTGGAGCCCTCAACGGCCCATGTTGTGCAAAGCAAGCTGGGCGCCAGCAATGCCATGGTGTTCGATGTCTCCAATGCCTGTCACGGTTTCATGAATGGCATACATCTGATGGATGCCCTGATTGCCACGGGACAGGTGCGAAAGGGGCTGGTGGTCACCGGTGAACAAGGCAGCCGCCTCGCCAATCTCGCCGTGGAGCAACTGCGTCATTCCGATAACAAACAGGACCTGGTTGACCTGGCGGGCGGGCTGACGCTGGGGGATGCCGGCGCTGCCCTGCTGATGGGTCCGAAAACCGACCCCGACAGTGGATTTGCGGGGTTCATACTGCAATCCAAGGGGGAATATGCGCGTTTGTGTTACTGCGGGGAAGAGAACAGGCACGGACCCGTGGTCACCGACATGCCGGGCATCGTCGGGCACACTGCACCCCTTGTTTCGGACATGTATCGACAGCTCATGGAGGAGCACTTGCACTGGCGCACCGAGGAGTTGGACAAATACATCCTCCACCAGGTGGGGGCGACCTCCTTTAGGCTGCACGAGCAGCATGTCGGTGTGCCCGTGGATATCATGCCCAACACCGTGGTCAGCATGGGTAACCTGATTACGGCCACGATACCGGTAAATTTGCATAATATTGCCGTCAACAAGGAGGTGGAAGCCGGCAGCAAGGTTTATCTGTCCGGGGCCGGCAGCGGGGTCAGCATCAGCCAGGTCGGCCTGATCTGGGATATGGCCGCCTAATCCCCAATACCCAGAATACCCGGCATATCCGGCCGATATGCCGGGCCATTATTAGGGCTGTTCAAAACTGCCCTAACATTGGACAATAACCCCTATCGGCTTTTTTGGTACAGGCAAAATTAATGATGACAGTCCCTATTTATGCAATTCCCGCTATCGTCGCATTGATCGCCAAGGGCGTGATTTATCTCTATGCCCGCCTGGCTGGAATGCGCAGCCTGCAGACACGCCTGTACATGCTGTTCCTGCTATCGCTGTCCATACTAAACGCTGCCGAGGTCATGATTTTTGTTCATGCAGCAAAAGGCATGATCTATGCCCCGGCGGGCTTCTTATACTTCGCCGCCAGTATCGCCGCCATTCCGCTGCTCATCCATCTTACCCTTGAGCTTGCCCTGGATTGGAGCAAGCGGCCCTACGCCCCACTCTACACACCCTTCCTGTATGCGCCGGCCGTCATACTGGAATTGTTGTTACTATTTACGCCGTGGTTGGTACAGGGATTTGAGCAAGCAGATTACACCTACACGCGTATCCCGGGACCGCTATACATCCTGTTTGAGTTTCACGTCATCGCCTCCCTTATTGCGGTACTGGCGCTGCTTTATTATGGCGGCAAGGTCCAGAACACCTCCACCAAAAGACTTAAAAATAAATGCATGTTTATCGGTCTACTACCCACTGCAGCCATACCTACCATAGTTATATTGTTGCAGCACTTTGGTATACAGTGGTTTAACACAACGATCACCTTACCTATCGCGCTAACCTTTTTTCTGGCCGTCACGGCCTATACCATTCATCAACACCGCCTGTTCGACATCCAGTTCTACATCCCATGGTCCAAGGTACGACAACGCAAGACGGCATTCTATGGCCGTATCCGTAACATGATTCGGGAGATTGCCGATCTGGATTCCGTAAACGCAGTGATGGAAAAACTGGCCGACACGCTTAACTGTCCGGTGGCCCTGGTCACTGAAAATAAACCGCCGGTGGCCGTCGCCGGTGGCGCCCAATTTATGACTCAGCTTCCGCGTAATCTGCTCAGCTCAATTGACCAGATTGTTG
>BTRG01000054.1:0-16635 GCA_036986275.1 Gammaproteobacteria bacterium
CAGCGATCGCTCATCTATTACCCGGTCAAGGGGCCTGATTATAAGAATCTGGATTCTATCCAGCTTAAGAGTGAAAACGTGGTGTTGAATGCCTGGGTCGTGAACCCCGGCAAGGCGCAGGCGATACTTTATTTTGGCGGCAATGCTGAGGCGGTGGCCTATAACACGCCGATGTTTCAGGAGTCGTTTGGCCACCATACCATCTACCTCACCGAGTACCGTGGCTATGGCCGCAGTACGGGCAGGCCCACGGAACAGGGGCTGTATGCCGATGCGCTGAATTGGTACGACAAGCTCAGAAATAAACATGAGCAGATATCCGTCATAGGCCGCAGTCTGGGTGCGAGTGTGGCGGTCTATCTGGGGAGCATGAGAAAGTTGCAGCGATTGGCGTTGGTGACGCCGTTTGAAAGTGTCGAAAAAATGGCCAAACGCTTTTATCCATTCCTTCCGGTATCGCTGTTGTTGAAGGATAAATATAACTCTGTAGACATTGCCAAATCTATCGAGGCACAAACCCTCATCCTTGCGGCAGAGAAGGACAGGATAGTGCCGCTGCCTCATGTGCAAGCCCTGGCTTCGGCCATGCCGCCGGGCATATCAAAAACCGTTATTTTGGAAGAGGTCGGGCATAACACCATATCCGATAACCCGATGTATACTATTGAGCTCGCGCGCCACTTTGATTTGTCGGCAGACAGTAAATAAGCAAAGATAGAGTCAAAGGGGAGTATTAATAAAGTTGGTGTGATGCATCCGTCTATTTGTATAGCGTTGACGGGCCTGACTCGGGTGTTGTCCAGAATAATGGAGTTCCGGTGGACGTACATACTTTCTTCTTATACCTGTTGATCATCCTGCTGACCGCGCGAATATTCGCGGAGTTGGCGGTACGGCTGCATACGCCGTCGGTAATCGGCGAGCTTGTCGCCGGGGTCGTGCTGGGGCCGAGCCTGCTGGGCTGGCTTGAGCCGGTGCAGGCCATCAAGCTCATGGCGGAGATCGGCATTATCCTGCTGCTGTTCGAAGTGGGGTTGGAGACAGACGTCAAGCGCCTGATGCGAACGGGCGGCAAATCGTTCGTGGTCGCCATCGTCGGCTTCGTACTGCCGATGGTGTTGGGGTTTTCGCTGGGTTACTGGGTGTTCGGTTTATCGCTAATGGTGTCGCTGTTCATTGGCGGAACCCTCACTGCCACCAGTATCGGCATTACTGTACGGGTACTGACGGACCTGAAACGGCGCCACGCGCTGGAGGGACAGGTAGTTTTGGGGGCCGCGGTGCTGGACGATATACTGGGGGTGGTGGTGCTGGCGCTGCTCTACGAATTTTCCATCGGCGGCGGTGTCAGTCTTGTCAATGCCAGTAAGGTACTGATATTCGTGGCGGCGTTTTTTGTGCTGGCGCCCATTGCAGCCAGACTGATCTCACTGATTATCAGACGCTTCGATGCGGTCAGCGAGATTCCGGGTTTGTTGCCCACCACCATCGTATCGCTGGTACTGTTCTTCGCCTGGCTGGCCAACACTATGGGAGCGCCGGAATTGTTGGGCGGTTTTGCGGCCGGGCTGGCGCTGTCAAGGCGCTTCTTCCTGCCCTTGGGCGCCGCCCTCCATACCGATCCGGGATTCGCTGACCGCATTGAGGAACAGATGAAACCGATCATCCATTTGTTTACACCAATCTTTTTTGTTTTTGTCGGCTTGTCCCTCAATTTCCGTGCAATTGACTGGGGTTCCCCTTTCATCTGGGTCTTTTCCCTGTCCCTGTTGGTCGTGGCCATCGTCGGCAAGCTCGTGGGCGCGTTCATGATCAAGGAATCGTGGCCTATACGTTGGGTCATTGGCATCGCCATGATCCCACGCGGGGAAGTGGGACTTATCTTCGCTGAACTCGGTCGAGTCAGCGGCATCTTCAACAATGAAATCTACGCGGGACTGGTGATTGTAATCGCGCTGACGACCTTGCTGTCACCCATCGCCATGAAGTGGTTCTACGGGCGCTATGGTCATCGATTACAGACCGGACCATCGGTTGAGGAGGCAGGTTAGCCCGCATATTTCATGAAGGCGGGCTACTCTGTTTCAGATAGTTCTCGCAGTAGCACAGTCTCCGCCTGTTCCAGAGACGATGGCGCACCATAAAGAATCAGAACATCACCGGCAAGCAGCACAGTATCGGCGGCAGGATTGAGTATCCGGTGGCCCTGGCGGTGCATGGCCGTTATGGTGATGCCCAGATTTTCCAGCCCAAGGTCAGCGATACGGCATTGCACGGGCCATGCATTCTCCGGCAATTCAATCGCCTGCAGCTGCTCCATATCGTCGCCCGGTGTCACGACAGCAGTTTCCTCGCCGGGGAAAAGCCTGCGTAGCAGGGCGTAGCGATCGTTCCGTATCCGGCGGATCTTGTTAAATACGCGCGATACCGGCACCTTGAGCATGATCAGCAGGTGGGACGCCATCATCAGGCTCGACTCCATCGTTTCCGGGATCACTTCGGTTGCCCCGGCCTCCTGTAGCCGCTCCAGTTGAGAATCATCGGCAGTACGGACCAGAATCGGGAGTTCGGTATTGCTGTGGCGTACATTGTGCAGGATCTTTAGTGAGGTACTCACATCGTTCAGGCTAATCACCAGGGCCGCCGCCTGCCTCAAGCCGGCCGCCTCAAGCAGTTCCAGGCTGGCGGCATCACCGTAGGTAACAGGTTCTTTTGCCTTGACCGCGTTCTGCACCAAAACAGGGTCAAGATCCATGGCGATAAAGTTGATGCCCTCATCTTCCAGAAAACGTGCGATGTTTTGTCCCACTCGCCCATAGCCACAAATAATGACGTGACCGCTTAACCCGTGGACAGTGCCCGCGACCTGCTCCCGGATCGTTGCCCGGCTTATTTTCGATCCGCTGGGCAGGATCATCGCCGCGAGTCGACCGTTGAAACGTATTGCCAGTGGCGCCAGGACCATGCTGATGAGCAGTGCCGCCAGGACCACTTGCCCATACTCAGGCCGGATGATGTTGGCGCTGAGCGCCATCGCCAGGATGGCAAAACCGAACTCGCCGCCGTGGGCCAGCACCAGGCCCGTGCGCAGGGCGACGGCGTTGTTCCAGCCTGCCAAATGGCACAGCCCTGTCACCAGCAACATCTTGATCAGTATCAGTGCCGTGAGCAGTAGCAGAACCCAGGCCCATACTTCCGGCAACAACTGGACATTGAGCAGCATGCCGATGGTGATAAAGAAAAGCCCCAGCAAGACGTCACGAAATGGGCGGATTTCCGCCTCCACCTGATGGCGGAACTCGGTTTCACCCAGCATCATGCCGGCGATAAATGCCCCCAGGGCCAGGGACAGGCCCAACTGCTGGGTGATCCACGCGGCGCCGAGAATGACCAGCAAAGCGGTCAAGGTAAACACTTCCGTGGACCGGAATCGGGCCACCCCTCTGAACAGCGGTCGCAGCACCCAGCGTCCAAGCGCGAGGATTACCAGCAGGGCGAGCACTCCCTTAGCCAACGCGTCAACCAACGTGAGGGCATGCGTATCGCCGGTGACGTTACTAAGATTGGCGACGAGTATCAGGAAGGGGACGACCATGATGTCCTGGAACAGGAGTATGCCCATGGCATTTCTACCATGGCGGGAATGAAGCTCAACCTGATCCGTCAATTGTCTTGTGACCAGTGCCGTTGACGACATTGCCACGACGCCACCAAGCACCACTGCGCTTTCCAAAGACATCCCAAGATACATGGACACGGCCGCGGTGATGGCGGTGCTCAACAGGACCTGGGATGCTCCGAGCCCCAGCACGGAGCCTTTCATGCGAATCAGAAGCGGCAGGGAAAACTCCAGGCCTATGGTGAACAGCAGGAACACCACACCGAATTCGGCGAACGCCCGTGTATGTTCCGTGTTAGCGATCAAGGCAAAGCCATACGGCCCCATCAACACACCGACGAACAAATAGCCGAGTATGGGTGGCAGACGCAGGCGCAGCAGCACTACCACCACCGCAACCGCAGCCGTAAACAGAATCAGGATATCACTCAGGTAGCTGTAGTCCATGACTCAACCGCTTGGAAGGGATGCGTGGGCCATCATGGCTGGCGCGGGCGGAAATAGAGGCATCCAGTGGACATTCCTGCCGCAAACCGTCGTCGAGCGTACAAGGACGTATTCACTGTGTGACCTCAAAAGTATAATTGTAAAAACCTAAGGTTAGGTTGTATCTCCCCCACAGTTTATCGGACACTCCTATGCAGAGGCAATCTCATGAGAGCAATGAGTCATGAGCAAGGAGAAGACCTTGATGGCTGGAATCGACCTGTCAAACCGGTCAGCGGATAAAAGAAGCCAGTGCTACATGGCACGGGTCGGTCTTTCAGGGTCGTCCCGGGCATCGCCCGCTGGATCAGGGTGATCAACTGCCCCGGTTAGGACGCGAGAACAAACGGTCGAAACAGGAGATCGACATTCCTAAGAAAGGCCGCAGTGGGTTCAACTGATCAGACCCTGTATAAACCCAGTCAACACCAATACCAGTATTCCCAAACCAATAATAATTAAAGTAAATCCCAGAATCCTGGAATTTTTTACTTGCCTGACCGTGGGTGCCTGCACAAGAAAATCATCCAGTTCGCCAGATTTTTCCAGGCGTTCATATTCCAGTGGCCGTTCTTCTCTGAATTCATCCAGTGGTACGGTGCCTGTAAACATGACGATGTCCAGTGGAAATTTCTCTGGTCTGAAATGACTGTTAAAGAAATGTACCGTAAACAGGAAGACGATGGCCAGAAAGGCCTCCTCACCGTGAACAATAGTGGCAACATTGAAAACCCAGCCTGGCAAATAAGCAGCAAAGGCTTCAGGGAACCACAACATCAGACCTGACAGGCCGATGACAAACATACCCCAGAATGGCGCCCAGTAATCGAACTTTTCCCAATAGGTCCAGCGATCAAAGACCGGGCGTGGCCCTTTGCCAAAGAACCATTTCATCATGGCGACGAAATCGTGCCAATCCTGCATACGTGGGACCAGGGAATCAGGACCGAACCAGGCAAAGCTTTCCAGTCTTTTTACCACTTGCTTGCTCAGTATTACCGCAAGATGGCCGAAGAAAAGCACACCAAAGGTGGTAGCCGCAATACGATGAATAATACCGGCAATTTGTGGGCCACCCAGCAGCTTGATCATTACAGGCGCCCAGAAACTATCGGCATACAAAAGTGTGGTGCCGGTCAGGGCCAGCGTCATCACAACCAGGGCCAGTAACAAATGCACCTGGCGCCAGCTTTTTGAGAATCGACGTACATGTTGCGTGCTCTTGAGTTCACCGCGATGATTAACATGTATTGCCTGTTTACCAATTCTGTGTTCCTTGAGTTCACGGTAGAACCATAATAAGGAATGGCCCCAGAAAAAGAAGAACACACCTGCGAGCAATACGATCATAAATTTTGATACATACCACATGGCGGGAAACCGTTCACGGTCATGGGTGTTACCGTGGGGCTCGAACGTGATAAAACCCGCGGTGGCATTTTTGTGGCATTCCTTGCAGGCCTTAAGACGATTGCGCTTGTTGGTCCGGGCATGTGGGTTTTTACTGGGCAAGGCATTATGGGCATTGTGACAATCGTGGCATTTGGCGGTATGCGTGTAACCCAGGCGTGCCACCTGGCCGTGATACGTGGCGCGATAGGATTTAAATTCTTTTTCGTGACAGGAGCCGCAATTTTCCGTGATGGCCAGTTTAACGGGATCGTCATCAGGTGATGTGATTTTGTGAGGATTGTGGCAGTCGCTACAGACGGCCGCATCTAACTTGCCAAATCTTTTAACCGCAGCTCCGTGTACGGAATTTGTGTATTGCCTAAGTTGTTTCTCATGACAACTGCCGCAGATTTCCGGTGACGCCAGCCTGAACGATTCCGCCGCCTTGCCATCCATAGGCACAACGTTATGTTTGCCGTGACAATCAGAGCAACTTGCATTGTCTTTCTCGGGGTTTTGTTTGTTTGCACGGGCATGAACTGAGTCCAGATATAAGCTGGTTTCCGCCGCAACTTTTTTAGGTTGTACTCTGGCGACAGTCTCTGTTGGCGGCAGGCCCACCATGGTGCGTGTGATGTCTATCTGTGATTTGGTTTTACTGACCTTGGTTTTTATAACTTGTTCAGAATGGCATTGGATGCAATCCACCGAACGTTGTTTGCCCTCTCTATGCGGGATTTGCTTGATGGTGTTATGACAAGTAACACATTTTTCCTTGTTATGGACGCTACTATCCAGTTCATCCGGGTCTACAAACAGGTTGCGCTTACGGCTTTCGCCAAATTCGCCTGTCGGTGTGGCAAACCCTTTTTCGCCATGACACTCCTGGCACTCTGTATTCGGAGTGTTACGGGAGACTTTGACAATTTCGTCACTCTTGACAGCAGACCATGCTGTTGACCCGGAGAGGGTCAACAGCACAGCCATCAGAACAAGGACGAACTGACGGACAGCAACAACCATCACTGCTGCCCCGTTAAC
The DNA here is from genome assembly GCA_036986275.1 of Gammaproteobacteria bacterium. Taxonomy (GTDB): domain Bacteria; phylum Pseudomonadota; class Gammaproteobacteria; order Acidiferrobacterales; family SZUA-150; genus BTRG01. The sequence continues at coordinate 6,539 of BTRG01000054.1, forward strand.
TCCCTCTCCCTTCGGGAGAGGGCAGGGTTGAGGGGACTATAATAAATTCGTTTTTTTATATATCCCCTCATCCTAACCTTCTCCCTGAGGGACGACTCCAGGGATGGAGGAGGTAGAACGAAGTTCGGAACCAGAGTCGAGAAGGAATGGCTCCGTTATTGAGTTGCGTGATTTCATGTTTCCAATATCATCAATTACACTGTTTTTCCTGATAGTCAGGCTTTTGCATTGCATCAAGATTATGTTAACGGGACAGCAGTGAACAACCATGGTCGTTTATTTGTCCTGTGCGTAACGCTTTTTGAATGCCTTCGCATCAGCCTTGCGTTTGGCACGTTCTGCTGCCGACATCTTACCCAGGAACCAACGATGGTTTTCCGAGTTCAGGATTTTATCCAGCAACGCCTGTACTTTTTTTGCGCCCTGGTGATTTCCTTTCTTTTCCGCCTTTTCTATCATCTCGCGGATTTCTGGCACCATCTCCATATAGAAACGATGCGCGACTTCAAACATACCATGCCAGTGGGTGTAATCCGGGGCCATCATGGAGGCGCCATGACGGGCGCGACGGCCTTCGTGATGCCACAGGAAGAACCAGGTCCATTCAATACTTTCATCAAACGGGATATCGGTACGCAATCCTTCCTTCAGAGTCAGCTTCATCAAACTGGCGCCCGGCTTGGCGAACTTGTCATTATAGAGAGTGACCAGTGCATCAAATTGCTCATAGAAATTCTCAACAACATTGGTGCCGTGGCATGAGGTGCATACAGATTTCATGTCCTTACGGCGTTCACGCCAGGGTTTTGTTTTCTTACCTCTCTTAATGTCTTTGGCGTCGACTTTCTCGGAAATCGGTGGCCGCAAGGTCCAGCTGATGCGTTCACCGACGTCGTGGGTAATGGGCAGGTCCTTGGTAGCGGATATATGACACGTGGCACAGGTCGGTGCAGCCGTATAGTCCTCGCCCACGACCCATTTACTGGATTCCAGGTTCATCTTGTCGATGTTGGCGTAGAAGCTAATGCCGTGCTTGGATTCGTCATAGATTTCTTTTTGCGGATGATCAGGACCCAGGTGACATTTACCGCAACTCTCGGGACGGCGTGCATTAACCATGGAAAATTCATGCCGTTGGTGGCAGGCAGTACAGGCGCCTCGGGAACCGTCCGGATTTATGCGACCGATACCGGTATTGGGCCAGGTGGTGGGATCGAGATCACCATTAGGCATCACCTTGACCTTGGCGCCGTGACATTGCCAGCAGCCATTCACCGCCACGGCAGACTCGCCACGAAAGGCGTGGTTACCTTCAACCACTTCAGCCAGTACATTATCCAGTGAGCCGAGAATTTCTGCCGCTCGTGAGTGGTGACTCTTGGTGAACTGTTCGACTTCAGTGTTATGACATTGAGCGCAATCCTTGGGGGAGACAATAACGGAAATGGTGTAATCCTTATGGCGAATGGCATCGGGATCACTGCTCTTGGCCTTATGACATTCATAACAACCGACATTGGCGCCATAGTGTTTGGATTTACCCCACTGTTGATAGATACCTACCGTTTTTTCTTTATGGCAGGAAGCACAAGTGGCGCTGGCCTTGCTCAGGTTCTTGAAGGGCTTAAGCATTTTGGCCGTGGCCGCTTTGCTCTTTCCCGCCGCTTGTGCTGTTGATGGCAATCCTGTAGCCATTACAGAAAATACTATTATCATTATTGAAAATATAATTCTTACTGTTGTCGATCTCATTGTTGACTCCCGCAATATTGTCCTTCAAGGACACTTAAACTATTTAATCCAGGTAGGGTGGGCAATGCCCACCCTACATTATTATTAACGGTGGTATCCCTCATACATTTCATACTCGTGCTGAAGTGACTTCACCCGATCCCCATGTAGTCCGCCAGCGGGATTTGACCATGCGTATACCCAGCAGACTTAATGCCGCCAATCCCGCAAAGATAAAAAAGCCCAACTGAAAATCACCAGTAAGCACCTTGGACTTGCCCAATATTTCCGCCAGCAAGAAACCACCCAAACCACCCGCGGCACCGACCATACCGGTAGTGGCGCCTACCTGGCGCCGGAAGCGTAACGGTACTAACTGGAATACTGCGCCACTGGCCATGCCCAGGGCCGCCATGGTGACCATTAACAAAGCCATGCTGATAAAACTGGAAGCCGGGGCCAGGGCAACAATAGCAACAGAGACAGTGACCGTTGTATAAAGTATTTGCATGCTGCGGATACCTCCCCATACATCAGCTAACCAGCCACCAACAGGACGCAAGGCCGAACCGGCAAATATACAAACGGCAGCGAAATAGCCTGCCTCGATAGCTGTGAGTTGATATTGTTGATAAAAGTACAATACCAGGATGCTGGCCAGTGCAATCACGCCACCGAAGGCCAAGGCGTAAAACAGCATGAACCACCAGACATCCTGTTCTGCCAATACATTGGCGTAACGCGAAATCTTTTCAACGGGCGGCCTGTTGGGGCTGTCTTTAGCCATGAGTAAATAAAAGATAAATGCAAGCACTGTCGGAATAAGTGCAAATCCAAAGACAGTACGCCAACCATAGGCTTCGGCCAGACCGGGAGCCAGCAGGGCGGCGAAAACAGTACCGCTGCTGGCGGCGCCGGCAACACCTAACGCCAGGCCCTGGTATTCATCTGGGTACCAGCGACTGGTGAGCGGAAGCGCTACCGCCATACTGGTGCCCGCGATGCCAAGCGTGGCCGCCAGTGTATAAATGCCACCGACAGTTGTTAATTCGCCCTGAAAGGCCAGAAATAAAGCACCGATGACCAGTAACTGACACACCAGGCCTACACGCATTGGACCAAAACGATCCACCAGTATGCCGATAGGAATACGCAGCAATGCACCAGTGAGTAATGGAATGGCGACCAGTGTGTATTGTTGATCGTTTGTTAAATTCAGATCACGGCCGACAAAGATCGCTAGTGGACCCAGCAGTACCCATACCATGAAACTGATATCGGAATAGATAAAAGCACTGATGAGTGTAGGTTTGTGACCACTTCTGAAAAAATTTGCTAAAGCCATGCTACAAAAATAATGGTATCGAGCACTGGGTGCTCGATACCATTCGTCCTTTTACTATAAGTTATAACCACGTTCGTCATGTAGAGCGATGTCAAGGCCTTCGGTTTCTTGATCTTCATCCACCCTGAGACCAATAATGGCATCGATAATCTTGAGAATGATAAAACTCATAATGCCGGTATAGACCACTGTGGCAATCACACCAATGAATTGCACACCGACTTGCTGGCCGATGCTGCTAATTCCGTCACCAAAACCGGCGCCACCCAGGCTTGTGGCAGCAAAAACACCGGTTAAAAGGGCGCCGACAATACCACCAATTGCATGCACGCCAAATACATCCAGCGAATCATCGTAACCTAAGGCACGCTTGAGTTTTGTTGAGGCCAGGAAACAGAGAACACCCGCGGTGGCGCCAATGGCAATGGCGCCCATAGGCCCGACTGCACCTGAAGCGGGAGTGATGGCAACCAGGCCCGCAACCGCACCGGAGGCAATACCCAATACACTGGGTTTACCGTGAGTGATCCATTCAGAGAACATCCAACCCAGGGCGGCTGTAGCGGTAGCGATCTGAGTAACGGCCATGGCCATGCCGGCAACTCCGTCGGCTGCCAGCTCGGAACCTGCATTAAAACCAAACCAGCCTACCCACAGCATGGACGCACCAATGAGGGTGTAACCCAGATTATGAGGTGCCATGACTGTAGTTGGAAAACCTTTGCGTTTACCCAGGACAAGGGCTGCGACCAGTCCGGCAATTCCGGCGTTGATATGGACAACGGTACCCCCGGCAAAATCCAGAATGCCTTTGCCACCGAGCCAGCCACCACCACCCCAAACCCAATGACAAATGGGCGCATAAACAAGGGCTAACCAGATGGCGGAGAACCAGAGTAGCGCTGAAAACTTCATGCGCTCGGCAAAGGCGCCCACGATGAGTGCCGGCGTAATGATGGCAAAGGTCATTTGGAAGGTCATAAATACGGTTTCAGGAATGGTGCCGCTTAATGTGTCTACACCAACACCCTTCAGGAAGGCTTTGCTTAAGCCGCCCCAGTAGGCACCATCATCACCGAAGGCGATGCTATAACCGAAGATCACCCAGAGCACGGTCATCAGCGCAGTAATTGCAAAGCATTGCATCAAAACCGACAGTACATTCTTGGAACGCACCATGCCGGCATAAAAGAGTGACAGGCCCGGAATAGTCATAAACAATACCAGGGCAGTGGCCGTTAGCATCCATGCGGTGTCACCGGAATTTAGTGTGGGTGCTTCTTCCGCCAGAGCCAAACCAGGCAGTAACGCCAGTAGTACGAAAAGTCCACTCAGTAATTTTTTATAAATAATATTAAGTTTCATGATTATTATCTCCCAATCTAATCTAGATCGCTTCTTTGCCGGTCTCACCAGTACGGATGCGTATGGTTTGTTCAAGTTGATGGACAAATATTTTACCGTCTCCGATCTTGTCAGTCCTGGCGGCGCTAACAATGGCATCAATAACCTGATCCAGCATGTCGGCATTAATCGCTATTTCAAGCTTGACCTTGGGCAGAAAGTCCACAGTGTATTCAGCACCACGATAGAGTTCTGTATGGCCTTTCTGGCGGCCGAATCCTTTCACTTCGGTTACAGTGATTCCTGTTACACCCACTTCTGACAATGCATCGCGCACGTCATCGATTTTGAATGGCTTTATAATGGCGGTAACAAATTTCATCGGTAGCCTCCTGGTGATCGGCTTTGTCGCCGGTTATCGACTAAATTCATGCATACGGTTTTGCGCCAGATCGATGTAGGGCAATATGTGAAAGATACATGTGCTTTATTCCCCATGGCAGTGGTTACGCGCGTGAATTTGTTTTTATTTTCACTGATAGACGTGCCGCCAACTGAATTCCGTATTCAGTTGGCGGCACGTCTATCAGTGTGGAAATGACCCTGCAGTTTATGTGCCATACATTATTATTGTTTTGAATCAATAAGTTACAATATTATATCTAGTAAACATAAGGCTATTTGCACCATATCAGTGCTGTTGACAACAGTTTGCACTATGGCCGTGCAATCAATCCACCTTTTTCTGAAATTTAGAAGAATAGCGAGCAGGATTGCCTGTCATTTGCCAAGAGCTCCCACGCAAGATACAGTTTTGCGAACACATACTAATGAGAATGGATATAGATTTCCTATCGTATTTATGTCGGAACAACTACAAATCAAGATTGGCATATCCAGTGTTACCGGTAAACGTAAAACCAATGAAGATTTTCTGGCTGCTTATCAAGGGAATGCGCAGCAGCAAGCAATACAAGGCGCGGTTGCTGTTATAGCTGATGGTATGGGTGGCGCCAGTGGTGGGCGTGAAGCAGCGGAAACAACAGTTCGCGGGTTTATCGATGCATACTATAGCTTACCGGAAACTTTGGGAGTAGAGCGCGCTGCCAGTCGTGCCCTGGCTTCGATAAATCGATGGGTTCATGCTCAATCACGTCATGATCCTGCCCTGGAGAATATGGCCACCACTTTCAGTGCACTGATATTACATGGCAGACAGGCCCATGTAGTCCATGTAGGTGATAGTCGCATTTATCGTTTACGACAACATGTGCTGCAACGTTTTACCACGGATCATGTTCATCACCATCCTGATATGCAGCATGTATTGTATAGGGCTGTGGGACTGGAGGAGGGTATACGGGTCGATTGTGCGCAACACAGCATTAGACAGTATGATCGTTTTCTGTTATGCACCGATGGTGTGCATGGTGTAGTAGCTGACAAACAAATAAAAGAAATTCTCGATGAGCGTGATGCGCCGGAAGAAGGCGCCCAGCGTGTTGTCGAAGCCGCACTTGCAGCAAGCAGTCGGGACAATGTCAGTGCGCTTGTGATTGATGTTGTCGGTTTGCCACCGCCCGATCGATCCAGTTTGGAAACGGCGATAGGCGAATTGAAAATTTTAGATCTTCCTAAAGTCGGTGACTGTATTGATGATTTCCGATTGCAATCTATTTTATTTGATGGCCGCTACAGTCGTTTGTTCATTGCTTGGGATGACATTGAGTCTCGTGAAGTTGTACTTAAGTTTCCACATCCCCGTCTCAACCACGAGGATGCGCACCGCCAGGCCTTTGCCCGTGAGGCCTGGATTACAACTCGTGTCCACAGTCCTTGGGTAATGGAAATGATTGATTTGTCTCCGGGCCGCCAGTCACAACTGTATTCTGTTTCTCCGAGATACGATGGACAGACTTTGGAGCAGCGATTGTTACAAGATCGAAAAATTGGTCTGCAAGAAGGTATTGACATAGGAGTCAAACTTACCAAAGCGGTCTATACGCTCAACCGGCTGCGTATTATTCACCGCGATATCAAACCGGAAAATATCATGTTACTGAAATCTGATGGTTTGAAATTACTTGATCTTGGAGTGGCTCGCCTACCCGGTGTTCAGGATGATGCTAACCAGGGCGCTCCCGGGACACCCAGTTTTATGGCGCCAGAGCTTTATCAGGGTGAGGCGGGAGATGAGCGTTCCGAAGTCTATGCTCTGGGAGTCACATTATACCGCATGTTCAGTGGTGGCCATTATCCTTACGGAGAAGTGGAAGCATTCTCACGGCCGCGGCATACTAAATACACGCCTCTGACCACATATCGACCAGATCTACCAGCATGGCTTGATATAGTGTTGGCACAAGCGACCGAAGTCAATACAGAGAAACGCATAAGCGATTCCATGGAGCTGGGTTTTGTGCTGGAGAATGGTCTGACCCATGGTGGAAAAAATATTCCACAGGAATTCAAACCACTGTTGGAGCGTAACCCCGTGCGTGTCTGGCAGGCAATTTCTTTTTTGTTAGCAGTTGCCTTGCTAGCAGTGATTATGCTGACTGCCTGATGGCCAAATTCTTGTATACATAAATTTGATGCATAACAATATTAGGTGCATTTCTTGCGGTGTTAATCGCCATAGAAATTATTATAAATATTACGCTCTATCCTAATAACTGACGTTATTTCAGTGAGCTTAGCCGTCGCAGCCGCATTGATGGCCATTTCACGTTATAGTCATCATCTTTACATGAGGCATCGCACAACAAGGATATCGCTGTATGAGTGACAGCCCCCGTGCCAATGTGCCCCCGATCAGCGCCTCCAGCGTGACTGCGCAAGATGTATCTGATGCACTATTTTCTCCCCATACAGTACCGGGTGATGCCACTCTTGCCGCGCTGCAAAGCTCGCTTCATGGACTGACCGGTAGCGAAGCCGCAGCTCGTCTGGAACGTCACGGTCGTAATACCTTGCCAAGAGCCAGGCCGCCAAGTATTGCCAGGCTTTTTCTGCATCAATTTGCAAGTCCTCTAATTTATGTCCTGGTTGTGGCTGCCCTGTTGTCCCTGGCAATTCAAGAGTGGTCAGACGCCGGTTTTATAACGGCGGTTCTGTTTGTCAATGCCATCATTGGCACTTTTCAGGAGTATTCCGCGCAACGGGCTGCCGAAGCCTTGCACAAATTGATGCACACGATAAGTAAGGTGTTGCGTGCTGGTGAGATCTATGAAATTAACGCCGAAGAGTTAGTCCCCGGCGATATCGTACTTCTGGAGTCAGGTGACAAAGTCCCTGCCGACTTACGGCTGCTGGCTTGTCATGACCTGGAGGTGGATGAATCCCTGCTTACTGGTGAATCGCTACCGGTGTTGAAAGATGCAAATAAAGTGCTGGCTGCGGATGTCGCCTTCGGGGATCGGGCCAATATGCTCTTCACCGGCACGCTGGTAGGCCGTGGGCGCGCTCGGGGGGTTGTGGTAAGCACGGCGCTTGACACTGCGTTGGGCCGTATCTCTGCCGATGTATTGTTCAAACAGCCACCGAAGGCTCCGTTGCAAGTTCGGATGGACAGGTTTACCCATTGGGTGGCGATCTTTGTCGGCCTGGCGGCATTGACAATGTTTGCCGTGGCTGTGATGCGTGGTACGCCACTTGGCGAGATGTTCCTGCTCGCTGTCGCGCTTGCGGTATCTGTCATTCCCGAGGGCCTGCCGGTAGCGCTCACGGTAGCGCTGGCCATTGGTATGCAGAGAATGGCCCGGCGAAACGTTATCGTGCGTCGGCTTTTGGCAGTGGAGGCCCTGGGTTCCTGCACGTTCATCGCCATCGACAAGACCGGCACGCTTACCGTAAATCAGCTGACTGCACGCTGCATTGTCTTCCCGAATCGTGATGAGTGGGAAATTAGCGGCGAAGGTGTGGTACCGGAAGGCACCATTCTGACACCACGAGGCATACGGTCGGCAGACGAAGATGCGCTGCTGGAGCGTCTATGCCATGCAGCGGTACTGACGAATGAAGGCTTCCTCGGTCGCAGCGAGTCGGGCTGGACTCACCATGGCGATCCCGTGGACGTTGCATTCCTGGTAATGGCGCACAAGGCTGGCGTCATCAAGGAAGAAACGGCCAATGCCTTTCCCGAAATTGCCAGCATACCCTATGAGTCGGAGCGGCTCTTCTCGGCCAGCCTGAATGAAGTGAATGGGAAACAGTATGCCTTTGTCAAAGGTGCGCTTGAGCGCTTGCTGCCTATGTGTGTGACCATGGCGACACCCGGCCAGGATGTGGTCCTGGAGAAAGAACTGATTGAACAACAGGCCCACATACTGGCCAGCAATGGCTATCGAGTGCTTGCCCTGGCGTCCGGTGAGATTGAACTGGGTCTGGGCGAGGTATTTACCGAAGAGCATCTGAAGGGACTGACACTGATTGGCCTGGTGGGGATTACCGATCCGTTGCGTACGGAGGCGAAGGCGGCCGTCGCCGCCTGCCGGGCGGCGGGCATCGAGGTGGCGATGGTCACTGGTGATCATCCCGCCACTGCCTTTGCCATTGCCCGTGAATTGGACCTGGCGGAACGCCCCGACCAGTTAGTGACCGGCCCCGAACTCAGGCAGGCCATAGACGCCGGAACAATCGATCCGCTTACCCGTCAGGCACGGGTTTTCGCGCGCGCGAGTCCACACCAAAAGTTGCACATCGTCCAGTCTTTGCAACGGAATGGCCACTTCGTGGCCGTCAGTGGGGATGGCGCTAACGATGCCCCGGCGCTGCGCATTGCCCAGGTGGGCGTGGCTATGGGCAAAAGCGGAACCGATGTTGCGAGAGAGACTGCCGATCTTATCATTACCGATGACAACTTTGCCTCGATAGTCGCAGGCATCGAGGAAGGGCGTGTCGCCTATGCGAACGTACGCAAGGTGATTTTTCTTCTCATCTCCACAGGCGCCGCGGAGTTGGTGTTGTTTACACTGGCCCTGTTGACTGGATTGCCTCTGCCCCTGGTGGCGGTGCAGTTGCTTTGGCTGAACCTGGTAACCAATGGCATTCAGGACGTGGCCCTGGCGTTTGAGCCCGCCGAAGGTGATGAATTGCAACGTCCACCACGATTGCCACGAGAACTTATATTCAATCGACTGATGGTAGAACGGGTGGTTATCTCGGCGTTGGTCATCGGCACTGTTGCCTTTCTCGTTTTCCAGTGGCTTATCACAATAGGTTTTACTCTGGACGAGGCGCGCAATGGGACCCTGTTGCTGATGGTGCTTTTCGAGAACGTGCATGTGTTCAATTGTCGATCCGAAGCGCGCTCGATATTCCGACACAATCCGTTACGTAATCCCATACTTTTGATCGGCACGGCGGTAGCGCAACTGGTGCATATCGGCGCCATGTATACGCCCTGGATTAGCGATGTGCTGCGGATCCAGCCAGTATCTCCGCAACACTGGTTGGAGCTACTGGGTTTCGCTTTGACGGTATTGGTGGCGATGGAACTTCATAAGGTTGTTCGTCGATGGCTTTTATGATGCGTGGATTCAGCTTATTAGTGAATTAGGGAAACTCTGATCAATTAGTGTTGACAGCTACATTTACGTAATATTTATCATGGCGAAATCAAAAACTATAAAAATGACTCACATTCGAGACAAATTTGTCAGTTATTTTTCCGCCA
>BTRG01000055.1:0-16591 GCA_036986275.1 Gammaproteobacteria bacterium
TTACTGTTTTCCACAATATTATCCGTTTTATCTTCTTTCATGCTATGAAAGGTAATCGGCATGACTTCCTGAATATTTAGGAAAACTGTTTACCAGGCTGCTCCAATTCCTTGTCAAGCTAGTAGGATATTAAAGGAAATAGCAGTTGGCAGTTGACTGTGAGCGGTCAGTTTTACATTACGATCAGGCCGTCTTTAACAAGGCGGATAAACAAGTACGGTTATTAGTCTGTTCTCGCGGTCAATAAACCCAGAAATCGATATAGATAAGGAGATTTCATATTACTTAATTCATCTATATTCAGCTCTTGGCCAGCAGCTGACCTCAGGAGCCGGCAGCTTCCAGCTTGTGCTCAAGCTCTGTCAGGAAGACGCTGTCTGAAACCAGTCCCTTAAGAGTATGCATACCTATCGATACAGTGGGAGCGGGTAATACACACTCATGAGGTATCACCACTTCCGTGGAAGAGATTTTTTCTATCAATCTGCCAGCCAATACACCGGCTCCGTCCAGGTTTGTTTCGGGCAACAGAATAACAAATCGGTCCTTATCATAACGTGCAATCAGGTCCGTGGGGCGACATTTGTTCAGCAGGGTCTGCGCGGTAGTAAACAACATTTGATTTCCAAGTTCACTACCAAAGTCATTAATAAACTCGGGATAATCATTAATAGAGAGCAGAATGGCGGAAAGTCCGGTGTCATTCATGGCTGCACGTGAAATGGCGCGCGGTAAAATACGCTTCAACCAGCGTCGATTATGTACGCCGGTAACATCATCGACATAGCTTATACGTTTCGTGAATGTTGATTCTTCAAGGGCGACATAGTGCTCATTTCTGATGAACTGTATAAACAGTTCCGAGAATGCACGTGCAATACCGTGGTCTTCCTTGACAAACGTCATCAGGGATTCGTTACTCAGAATAAGCAGGTCAGTTTTTTCACTGGCGATGATGGTTTCTGCGCTGGCCATTTCTTGTATCGCCGAGACAAGACCGGCGCATTGGCCAATATCAATAAGTCCCAGAGGCCGGCTATCGGCAGACTCCGGGTGTATCCGTAATTGACCTTCCAGAACAATATAGACGTTCAGGTTGAGTTGGCCCACCGACATCAGGGTCTCGCCGGCATCTATAGAAATAATAGACAGATCGGTCAGCGACTTTTCAAGGAACCCGTGGTCTGCATATTTAAAGAGTTCAACGACAGAAAGTGAGGTCAGATCCAGGACGCGTTTATCTTCGACAACAAACCCGGTTGCGGGGATGTCATTATTTGTGGCTGCTGCCTTGTCAGTTCCAAACATGCCGGCCCCTCTATTAACAGGATCAAATGCTTTGCTTTAGTGCTGGAATGCAGAAACTGTGCCACACATTGCAGCCCTTAGTTTGGGTTGTATTTGCCTGTACGGGCAAGGCATGAGGCAGGGAAAGTCGCCAAAAACCATATAGAAAATATGTTAAGTATTTTTGATAACATGATGTTTTTGAGGGATTTTGCTCTCGTGTTTGTTTGCAGTTCTATCCGTTCAGGGCGTTTGGGTGCTATACAATCGCAGGTCTGCTTCGGAGAGGGCGTTGCGACACAGTACGGGCCTTAAGAGTAGAACCTGCCGGGGTGCGTCAGCCTGGTATTGCTTGCCCGGTCCCAGGGGGACGGGTAAGGTAAGGCCAATACCCTGAAATATTTGGCCTTTTTATCAAATGATGGTCATACCATAACAAGAACTATATGAACAACACGGAGAAAGTAATCGGCATTGATGTCGGTTCTACAACAGTAAAGTGCGTGGTTGTAGAAGCCGGCAATTCTGAGGTGTGCTGGCGCCGGTACCAGCGGCACGAAACCCGTCAGGCGCAAACCCTCCTTGCCATGTTGCAGGCGATCGAGGTCGACTTTCCAGAGTTAAAACATGCCACAACGCATGCCTTTGTCACGGGTTCCGGGGCCGGTCCTCTGGCCGCACCGGTGGGCGCACGTTTTGTCCAGGAAGTGAATGCTGTCACGCTGGCGGTTGAGCGCTTGCACCCGGATGTCAATAGTGTTATCGAGCTGGGCGGCCAGGATGCCAAGGTCATCCTGTTTAAACCTCAACCTGGAAGCGATGCGCGCAAGGTCATTACATCCATGAATGACAAGTGCGCATCCGGTACCGGTGCGACCATAGATAAATGTATGTTGAAAGTTGGTATGGATACACAGGCCGTGTCAGGGTTAAGCTTTAATGTCGGCAAGTTGCATCATGTTGCCGCCAAGTGCGGGGTCTTTGCCGAGACCGACATCGTTAATTTGATCAAGGCAGGTGTGCCGGCCGGTGAGGTAATGAATTCTCTGGCCGATGCCATTGTTATGCAGAACCTCTCTGTTCTGACACGTGGCAACACCCTGATGCCCAGGGTGTTATTGTTGGGTGGGCCCAATACCTTCCTGCCATTTCTGCAAACCTGCTGGCGTTTGCGTATACGAGAAACCTGGCAACAACGTGGCATAACCCTCGATGGCTATGACCTGTCAGACGAGGAGTTAATCCAGGTTCCACTACACTCCGAATTCTACGCCGCCTTTGGGGCGGCAATGTTTGGTATCGCCGATCAACAGTCTGAGGCAAGGGCATACTCAGGCGCGCAAGGTCTGCAGGCGTTCATGGAAAAAGGCCGCAGCGCGCGCCTGAAACAGTATACGCAGCAGGGTCTGCTAAAGACTGATGACAGCCTGGAGAATTTTCGTTCACGTTATGCAGTGCCGGTATTCTCATCCGCACGTTTTAATCCTGGCAGCACGGTACGTGTGTATATAGGCATAGATGGGGGCTCTACCAGCTCCAAGGCTGTATTGCTTGATGAAGAGGGTGAACTGCTAGGCAAGGCATACCAACTGTCCAAAGGCAATCCCATACAGGACGCAAAGGAGTTATTAAAACAGTTGTACGAAGAAGTCATACAGCAGGGTGCAAGCCTGGAAGTGCTGGGCTTTGGCGCCACGGGTTATGCCGCCGATGTACTGGATAAGGCGCTGCGTTGTGATGCCAATATTGTTGAGACGATTGCCCATATGAGCAGTGCCAGGCAATACTGTGGGGATGATATTGATGTCATTTGCGATATTGGCGGGCAGGATATCAAGGTGTTGTTTTTACAAAACGGTGTTATTAAAAACTTCAGGTTATCCAATCAATGTTCTGCCGGCAACGGCATGTTATTACAGGCCATGGCGGCACAGTTTGGTATCGAGGTGCAAGACTATGCCAGGGTAGCCTTCGAGGCAGAGTTGGCGCCGCGATTCAGTTATGGCTGCGCCGTGTTTCTTGACAGTGACCGTGTCAATTTTCAGAGAGAAGGATTTATCCGCGAGGAATTGTTTGCCGGCCTGGCCCAGGTCTTGCCCAAGAATATCTGGCAATACGTGGTGCAGGTCCCGCGTATGTCAGAGCTGGGACGCAAGTTTGTCTTGCAAGGGGGCACGCAATACAACCTGGCAGCCGTCAAGGCGCAAGTAGACTATATTAAAGAACGCGTAGCGGATGCCCACATTGATGTCCATCCTCATTGTGGTGAAGCGGGCGCAATAGGCGCGGCGCTGGAAGCGAGGCGTCTGGTGCGTCGTCGCGGTCAGTCGCGCTTTATTGGTATGGAATTGGCCATAAACCTGCAATACACTACGCGTACGGATGAATCCACGCGTTGCCATTTTTGTGAAAATAAATGCTCGCGCACTTTTATTGACACCGATTTGGGTAATGGTGAGGTTGCACGCTATATCGCCGGTTTTTCCTGCGAGAAAGGCACGGTGGAGTCCAAACAAGAAGTGGTGGCCCTACACAAGGTCAGACGGCAACTCAAACGCCAATACCCCAACCTGGTGGATTATGAAGCCAGTCTCGTATTTCGCTCCGCCTATAAAGCCGAGGCCATACCGCCCGCCGGTTCGATAGTAAATGTTGAGGATGTGCGGCTCCGTTGGTGGGGTTGGGGTGTGAGTAAAAGAAAATTTATTCAGAGACCTGTAGAAAGGAGTTTTGAGACACAGGCAGTACGGCGTAAACAACTGCGTGTAGGCATACCTCGTGCGCTGAATATCTATACTCTGGCCCCGTTTCTGCGTGTCTATCTGGAAACCTTGGGTATATTACCTGGTAATATTGTTTTCTCAGATCCCACTTCGGAAGAGTTATGGGCCGAGGGAGGCAAATACGGATCCATAGATCCCTGTTTCCCCGCTAAAGTAAGTTTGGCGCATGTGCATCAGTTATTGCATGGCAAACAGCGTCACAAGTCCCTGGACTATATCTGGTTTCCTTCAATCACGCATATGCCTACTTTTGTTACGCGCACCGCCTCCCAGGTCACGTGTCCGGTAGTGGCCGGTACACCATCCGTGGTGGAAGCGGCATTTACCAAGGAGCGAAACTGGTTTGAAGATACGGATTACATATTCGGCGCCTTGAACTTTGAAATTGAAGAGCTACTGAGACAACAACTCTTCGTTGCCTGGGGCGAGCGGCTCGGTATTACCGAGGATGAAAATGACTGGGCCTGTACGCAGGCATGGGAAGCCATGAGAGTTTGTGATCATGAGTTGCAGCGCCGTGGTCTGGAATTGTTAAATGAAGCGGAGGCCAACAACAAGGTTATATTGCTGGTATTGGCCAGGCCCTATCATAATGACCCCGGTCTGAATCATGAGGTGATAGAAGAGTTTCAGGCCCTGGGTTATCCCGCGCTATCTATTCGATCCATTCCCAAGCATTCCGGTTATCTCGAACGTTTCTTTGAGCAGGATCTGACCGCGGGTCGTATAGATGATGTATTTGATATACGCGATGTCTGGCCAGAGAATTATTCGGTAAATAGTGCGCAAAAGGTTTGGGCGGCAAAGTTTGCGTCACGCCATCCTAATGTGGCGGTGCTGGATCTTTCCAGTTTCAAGTGTGGTCATGACGCCCCCACTTACGGCATTATTGATGGAATGATTTCTGCCAGTAGTACACCCTATATGGCCTTGCACGATATTGATGCCAACAAGCCCGGCGGTTCTATCAGGATACGGGTCAAGACCTATGCCTATGCCCTGGAACGTTACCAGGAGCAGTTGTTGGACAAAGCGGAAAGACGCAGCGAGCTGGAACGCGTGGTGGCCGCAAAGCGTATGGAATTACTGGGCCGGTATCAAAAAGAACTCTATCCGGGTTTACAGCATCTGGCACCGGCACTCAGTTATCGTCTGGATGATATTTATAATGAGTATCTCAATAGCGAGATCAGGCTGGGGGCCTGGCAACAAAAACCCGTGGCTTGCTTTGAAGCCATACAACAAGATGCGCAACCTATAGTGTTTTATCCGGCGGATGTTTTGAAGGCAGCTGCGGCAAGTCATGCCGCAGAAGAAACAGTCGATTAAAATCCGTACTCATAAGGAGATGCGATTGTGCAACATATTCAATACGACAGTGTGATGGATGAATGCGCTTTTAAAGGACTGGGTGATATAGAGGCCCAGGTACGTCGCTTTGAAAGAGAAGAGCGCCGACGCCTTGGTTTGAATGAGAAGCCGGAGCACTGGCACGATCCTTGTCCCGAGACCTTTACCCGTGAACAACGCACACATACCACCATCTTGTTTAATGGAATTACCCTTGCCCATGATGTCATTATAGAAACGGGCCTGGCGGCTATGGGATATAACATCCAGGTGCTGGACACCCCGGACAATGATGCGCTGCAACTGGGCAAGGAGTATGGTAATCGTGGTCAGTGCAATCCTACTTATTATACAGTCGGCAATCTCATCAAGTACCTGGATAGCCTGTACAAGGAAGAGGGCCTGAGCAAACAGGAAATCGTCAAGCGTTATATCTTGTTAACAGTTGGAGCGTGCGGGCCCTGCCGTTTTGGAATGTACAAGACCGAAAATCGCAAGGCCCTACGCGATGCCGGTTATGACGGATTCCGCATTATATTTTTTCAGAACGCAATGAATTTCAGGCAGAGCCACGCCGAGGCGGGTCTGGCGCTAACCCCACGATTTTTTATTACCTTGCTTAAATGCATTATGGCCGGCGATGTACTCAATGCTATGGGTTATCGAATTCGCCCTTATGAAACAGAGCAGGGTGAAACAGACAAGGTGTTGAAGGCCTGCCGCCAGCGTGTATGCCAGGCCCTGCTTGATAGCAGCAGCCTACTGAAGGCACTTTATGATTGTAAAAGGTTGTTCAAGTCTATCGCCCTGGATCGTTTGCAGGCCAGGCCCAAGGTGTCCGTCATAGGGGAGTTCTGGGCCATGACCACGGAGGGTGAAGGTAATTATGCCTTGCAACGTTTCCTTGAATCCGAAGGCGCCGAGGTCGAAGTGCAACCTGTAACCGGCTGGATCATGTATAAAATCTGGGAGGCCGAATACAACGTGCGCGAGCGTATGTTGCTTCGTCGTCAGCATGAGGCCCGGAGACCACAGGTGCTCAAACCCTTTCGTACATTACTGATGATAAAACTGACAAAGTGGGTCATGAAGGCCAGTTTCTGCAGCTTTTCCTGGGCGCTTGGCCTCAGACATTATCACCTGTCCGATATGGAGGAGAATGCCAGCCTGAGTAAAAAATATTACCTGAATGAGTTGCGCGGCGGGGAAGGTCACATGGAAGTGGGCAAGGTCATACAGAGCACGGTACACCGTAAGGCCAACCTGGTCATCAGCGTCAAACCATTTGGCTGCATGCCTTCATCATGTGTATCGGATGGCGTGCAATCGAAAGTGTTAAATGATTATCCCGATGCCCATTTCCTGGCTGTGGAAACGACAGGCGATGGTGCGGTGAGTGTATACAGCCGCGTACAAATGGAGATGTTCCGGGCGCGCCAGCGGGCCACTGAAGAGTTAAACCAGGCCTTGCAGGCGAGGCAGTTGGGGGCAACAACTGTGCGGCAAAGGAGTCAGGGTTCCGCGATACGGCACTGTGCCAGTAAGCACCCTGCGCACAAGGTGGCCTCTACGGCCGCAAATCTTGTTTACGGATTATAGGTTTACCCGGTCGGGTGGAAGCGTTACCGAGGGCCGTGATATTCTGGTGTTTTCTCTTATGAATCCATCAACCTGTATCCTGTCTGAGTGATGGCGGGAGTGTTTAGGAGTAGACATTGATACAATCTTTTTTTAATCGGATCGGACCCTTACGTGGGATCCTGTTGTTCAGTGTGGCGCTATTTGTTGTATTGTCACAAATCACCGGCGACCCGATCTCGTATTCAGGATGGCAGATTTTGCCTACATTAATTGTCCCGGCCATTGCGCCCATTCTCTTTTTTGTATTGGGTTTTGATCTTATGATGAGCAGTATTCTGGCTGCTGACAGGACAGATGATGAAAAGGCCAGGTTCCATTTTATTGTAAAGTTGGAGGCGATTCTGCTTCTCACTATGTTGTTATCCTGGCTGCCATATTTTCTGTCTATCGGAAGTTAGTTGTTGCTGTGCGTCTTTAGCCCGCAAGTCTGTAAAAATGCGTTACCTTTACTTCTCTCGTGTGCATTACTATTTATATTATGATACTGCATGTTGATATGGATGCCTTCTATACTTCGGTAGAGCAACGAGATCAACCGGAGCTGAAGGGCCAGCCGGTTGTCGTAGGCGGCCACGAAGATGCTCGGGGTGTGGTGGCAGCGGCCAGCTATGAGGCGCGACGCTATGGCATACACAGCGCCATGCCAAGCAGGGAGGCGCGGCGGCGTTGCCCGCAGCTTGTGATGTTGGCGGGTCGTCATGCCTATTATGCTGAAGTCTCCCGCTCCATACATGCCATTTTCCATCGTTACACTCCACTGGTGCAGCCCTTGTCCCTGGACGAAGCTTTTCTGGATGTCAGTGAGAGTGAGCGATTGTTTGGTTCAGCTGTCGAGATAGGCAAACGTATACGATCGCAGATCAGACGGGAGCTTGACCTCACGGCTTCAGTGGGTGTGGCGCCGAATAAATTTGTCGCCAAGATTGCCAGCGATTTGAATAAGCCCGATGCCATGGTGGTGGTGCATGAAAGTGATATGCAGGGCTTTCTTGACCCTTTGCCTGTGTCCAGGGTATGGGGTGTAGGAAAGGTCACCGAAAGCAAGCTACGCCATGCGGGCATCGAGACTATCGCCCAGTTACGGAAGCAATCGGAGCAAACATTGCAGGCGCTGATGGGAACCTGGGGTTTACATATATGGCGCCTGGCACAAGGTCAGGATGACAGTGAAGTGGTGCCGGATTATGAGGCTAGGTCGTTGTCTCATGAGGTGACCTTTGTTGAGGATGTGCATGACGCCGATGTATTGCATGAGCAACTGGTCGTGTTGGTGGAGTCCGTGGCCCATCGTTTACGGTGCCTGGGTAAGCGGGGATGTACTGTTCAGCTCAAATTGCGCTTTCCGGATTTCAAGACCATTTCCCGATCCAGGACATTGAAAACACCTACTGATATCACAGCAGAATTATTGCATGGGGCAATGTCTTTGCTTGCAGCCCAGGCTGCCGATATAAAGAAGGGTATACGTTTACTGGGTATGGGAGTGAGTAACCTGGGCTGCGAAGCAGTGCAGCAGGATTTATTCGAATCTGAAAATAAGCTAAAGCAGAGCCATCTAGATGATATCAGCGATACGATTAATCAGAAGTTTGGCAACGGGGCCCTGCGACGCGGGGGCTATCAAACACAACGTAAACATTAAACAAGCACTACGATCACGAATTATTATCAGGTAAGCAATTGAGCAAGCCAGAGGAAAATTTCTGGGAATATAAATCCTTGCAGGAGATGGACACGCATGAATGGGAATCCCTGTGCGATGGTTGTGGCAAGTGTTGTCTGATCAAGCTCAAGCAGGCAGGTGAAGAAGAGATTTTCTACACCAGCGTGGTCTGCCGATTGTTCGATCCGGGTAAATGCCGTTGCCGGGACTACAGACACCGGCAAAGTCGGGTATCCGATTGCCTGGTGTTGCATGTCAGCAATATCCCGGAGTTTGACTGGTTACCAACAACTTGTGCCTACCGCATGCTGGCCCGCAGTGAAGCGCTGGCATGGTGGCATCCATTGGTATCTGGCCGCCAGGAGACGGTGCATGAAGCCGGTATCTCGGTGTTGGGGCGGGTAGTTTCGGAAGATGCTGTTCATCCCGACAGTGTTGATGATTTTATTATCGATTGGGAAACAGGCGATACCGCCAATAAATAACAATACACTATCATCCCGCTAGACCTTGGCAAGGTGGTTGTTATACATTCCACTGTCAGAATAAAATGTTGGGGTGGCGAGGGTAACACGGGCGTATGCCTGAGGATGTGCCCGTTGGTATAAAGCGATGGGACTGTTTACCGATTACGAAATAGATTCTGTCATTGCTGAAGGCGGCATGGCCACCGTCTATAAATGCAAGCAGATATCTCTGGACAGACCGGTAGCTGTAAAGGTCCTGTCTCAGCAACTAATGCGTCAGCACCCGGCGATAGTCGATTACTTTGAGCAGGAATCACTGATAATCGCCAAGTTGTCTCACCCCAATATCATTCATGTAATAGATCGTGGCATTTCCGGTGGTCTGCCTTTCTTTGTCATGGAGTTTGTTGAGGGGCGTACACTGGACAGAATCTTGTCTCGGGATCGGCTGGATGTGACGCAGAAACTGGATATTGCGGTGCAGATAGTCAAGGCTATGGCCTATGCCCACCGTAACGGTGTCATACATCGTGATATTAAACCTTCGAATATCCTTGTCGATAGCGAAGGCAATGTACAGATAATGGATTTCGGTATTTCCCAGTTGATTACCAAGGGTGATGACAAGGCAGTAACCGATAGTCTGGTCATGGGAACCGAAGCCTATATGTCCCCGGAACAGAAAGTAGGTGTAAACACATTAACTACCGCCACGGATATGTATTCCCTGGGACTGGTGTTATATGAAATGTTCACGGGTGAGAGACCGGATATCCCGCCACGACAGCCCTCGGGATTTGATGCCAATAACCCGACCTATATCGACAAGCTTATCATGGCCTGCCTGGAACCAAATCCCGGTTCGCGCCCCGATGCCGTTTATGTACGCGATCAGTTATTGGAGGCTATGCGAGGTGTGCATCTGGATGAGGAAAAGAAGCAGCAGGTTCTGGAGGATGTTACTGATGTCAAGGTGCGGTTTGCCCTGCTGGATATCCTGGCCGAGACACAGTACGCAGCTGTGTATTTGTTTGAAAACACGCACAGTCGCAAGCTTCTGGTGATCAAGAAGATCACAGAGAATGAGAAGGGCTTTAAGGAGGCGCAAACCCTGAGTAGTCTGCGCCACACAGGAATCATAGATATCTATGGTGTCTCAAAGAATGAGAGGGCATTTATTATTGTTATGGAATACCTGCCCGGCGGTAGCCTGAAAGACAGGCTGGCGCGGGGCTGGCCGTGGAAAGAGGCCCTGCAAATCATGGTCCCTGTGTGCGAAGGTCTGGCCATAGCGCATAAAAACAATCTGACGCATGGCAACTTGCGACCCTCCAATATACTGTTTACAGAAAGTGGCGAGGCCAAGCTGACGGATTTTTGTCTGGATGAGCATTACAAGGACTCCGAGAAACAGCAGAACTGGTATGCCATTAAAAATGAAGCCAGGACACCGGCAACAGATATTTATTCCTTAGGGGTGATACTCTACCAGATGTTGTTTGGCGTGCTGCCGTCATGGAACCGGAACGAGTTACAGGTGGTAAAGGAATTTAAAACCATCCCATTCGACCTGCAGGATATGTTAAGGCGCATGTTACAGCGTGTACCCAAGGACAGATACAAGTCCATGGATGATGTGCTGACCATTATGGATGGCCTGTTAATGTTTCGTTTATCCAGGAAGGCCGGAAACCACACCAGGACAAGTGGCATGGGGCCAACATTTGCGATCGCTGCCGTTATTATGTTGCTGGCGTCAATGATTACCTATTGGGTATTGCAGGGACCTCCCGTCATTCTAGCGTCCTATTTCAACAAAATTACAACCCTCCTGGGTCTAAACTAGATCACAACTGGCTGATGCTTAATCAAAGTATCAGTAGATTGTTTGGCCAAATCGGTGTAAACAGCCTGTCCGGATAAATGACCCCGGCGCCCGAACATGACTGAAGACACGGAACTCATCCCCCAGGAGCTCAACCTGCGCCACAAGACACGGGTGCTGGAGATCCGTTTTTCCGATGATGAGTTCTACAGCCTGCCCTGTGAATACCTGCGTGTTTTCTCGCCCGCGGCGGATGCCAGGGCAGCAGCAGAGAGGGACGAACTTATCGTGGGTAAAGAAGATGTCAACATCGAACAAATCAATCCGGTAGGGAGTTATGCCGTACAATTTGTATTCGATGATGGCCATGATACCGGTGTCTATTCCTGGTCCACATTGAAACAACTTGGCAAACAACAAACGCAGAACTGGCAATCGTATCTGGACAAGTGCCAGGCCCGGGGTGTAGTACGGCAGGAGCCCGACCCGGACAAACCCATGGCAATAAAGATTCTGTATTTTGTGACTCTCCCAAAGCAATTGGGGCGTGAAGCGGAAGATGTGCAAGTGCCGGCCAGTGTCAGGGATGTTACGTCACTGCTGGAATTCCTGAAGCACAGGGGTCAACGCTGGCAAGAGGCCCTGTCAGCATCCGAAATGACCATCACGGTAAACAAGCAGTTTGCAAAAATGGATACCCGGCTCGAAGATGGCGATGAAGTGGCCTTGGTGCCGGTCGCCAGAATATAGCCGGCCAGTCCGTGCTTATTTTTTACTGCCCGGCGGTGTGAACCCGGCCGGTAGATTTCCCAGCTCCCCTTCGCCAAAAAGAAAGCCCAGCATATGTTGTTCGATCAGCGCTATGGTGGCCGGGTCGGCTGTGCTGAGGTGGTTTTCATTAATAATGATGGTCAGCCGCTGCAGCCATTGTTGCCACCCTTCCCTGGAGACGTTCTCGAGAATGCGTTGGCCCAGGTCACCCGGCTGCGGCGGCTTGTCCAGGGCCTCGGCTTCTTTTTTTAACACTACACATTGAACGGTTTTCGACATGGTAATACGCCTGTTTATCAGATGAGCTGAGTGTAACCAAGCGCAGTCGAAAATGCTAAAATGCCGTGCAAATACAGGAGGTGCGGGAATGTCGCAAACCAATATTATTGATAGCACGCAAATCAAGATCAGCCCGGCAGCGGGTAAGAAGCTCGCCGAGCTAATGGCCGATGCCGATACCGGCATGGCCGGGATCAGGGTATTTGTAGCCGGTGGCGGTTGCGGAGGCATGCAATACGACATGACGTTTGCGGAGACCACCAGTCAGTATGACAGCCTACTTGAAGGCGAGGGCTATACCCTGGTGGTGGATAGCGTTGCCCTCAATTACCTTGAGGGTTGTGATATTGATTTTGTACAGCAGGGCCTGAATACCAGCTTCGTGTTTAATAATGTCTTCAATGCCGTGGGCGGCAGCGGTGCCTGCAGTGGTTGCGGCGGTGGTGGTTTCTAGCGCGACCGCTGCAATCAAAGCAATCTCTTACTCACCCATGTCCAAAAAGGTGTTGTTGATTGTGCCGTGCGCCAGTTATCGTACCTGGCCCTTTATCGAGGCCGCGCAGCAACTGGGTATAGAAATCATCCTGGTATCCGAGGGCCCGCAAGCACTGACGCCTGCCGGCCTGCAGGGTGTGCGCGTGCCAGTCGGCAATGCCGATCAGGCGCTGACGGCCCTGCAACGCCAGGTTGACTTAAGCGACATCGCCGGTGTCATCGGCACGGACGACGACACTATAGAACTGGCCAGCCTTCTTGGCCGCACACTTGGGCTGCCACACAATCCACCGCGGGCCGTACAGTCTTCCCGGCGCAAGGACTTGTCTCGCGCGCACTTGTCACAACATGGGTTGCCGGTGCCGGCCCATCGTTGTATCGACCTGAAACAAAATCTGTCTGCGCAGCTCAGCCACGTTCAATTCCCCTGTGTGGTCAAACCCGTTGCCCTGTCCGCCAGCCGAGGTGTGATACGCGCCAATAATCAGCATGAACTGAATCAGGCCGTGGCCCGTATACAACAGTTGCTGGACGGTGACAGTGCCTCGACAAAACTGTTGATAGAGGAGTTTATCCCCGGCAGGGAAGTGGCGGTGGAAGCGGTTTTGTATGACGGCCGGTTACGGATGCTGGCCTTGTTTGACAAGCCCGATCCCCTCGATGGCCCGTATTTCGAGGAGACCTATTACATTACTCCCTCTCGCCTGCCCGCTGATGTACAAACAGCCATACAACAATGCATACAACAGGCCTGCAAGGCCTTTGGTTTGCGCGAGGGTCCGGTGCATGCCGAGTGCCGCGTGAATGAAAAGGGAGTCTGGATACTGGAAGTGGCGGCGCGCACTATAGGAGGACTTTGCGGGCGCTTGTTCCAGTTTGGCACCGGTTTCAGTCTGGAGTCGCTGGTGTTGCAACATGCCATCGGGGCAGGTGTACATCCCCGGACGAGCGATGAAGGGGCCGGGGTGCTGATGATACCGATAGAGGAGGCTGGTATTCTGCGGCGTGTCGAGGGTATCCAGGCTGCCAGGCGTATACCTTATATAGAAGACGTTGTGATCAACCTGCGTGAAGGTTATGAACTGGCGCCCTTGCCAGAGGGTTCCAGCTATCTCGGCTTTATCTTTTCCCGTGCACCCAGTGCCGAGCAGGCGGAGCAGGCATTGCGGCAGGCCCATGGTAAACTCAACATTGTGGTGGCCCCGCTGTGGAAGGGAATGTTGAACCAGGCCGTATGAATTTTAATGTCTTTTAGATGGGATAAAAAATCCCACGCCTATAGGCGGCAAATTGATTGATTTGCTGGATTAGCGTAGCCCGGATGCAGCGATAGCGGAATCCGGGTCAATGCATGAGAGCATTATGCATCCTGGATTCCACTGCGTTTCATCCAGGCTACATACGATGTTCCAGTTTTGGGAGAGGGAGACATTCGGCCATACGGCCGCCGGTGGAGTGTTCACAGCAACACAGGTTAATAAACATCTTAAGAGACAAAGCATGACAAATAAAAAGAAAGGTAAAGGCATTAAGTACAAGAAACGCACCGGCCCCAGCATGGCCGAGCAGGCGGATATACAGGAGTTGTACGAAAAATCCGTGCAAGCCCCGGAAAGCGATGTAGAGTTTTATATCGATACCTACAAGGCATTGCGCGGCAAAGAGCCCATGGTGTTGCGTGAGGATTTTTGTGGCACTTCATTGATCTCACTGGAGTGGTGCAAGACCGATCCCAAGCGTATCGCGATCAGCGTAGACCTGGATGAAGCAACACTGGAATACGGCAGAAAGAAACATGTAGAACCTGCCGGCAAGGATATTTCGGATCGTATTCAGCTGATGCTGGCCAATGTGATGGATGTCACCGAACCCAAGGCCGATGTCACTTGCGCCATGAACTTCAGTTACTGGTTCTTCAAGACCCGCGACAGTTTGCGTGATTACTTCAAGCTTGCCCGCGGTGGCCTGAAGGAGGATGGCATCCTGGTGCTGGATATTTTTGGCGGCACGGAATCCATGGAGGAGATGGAAGAAGAGCGCGACGTGGACGATGAAGACTTTGAGTATATCTGGGATCAGCACAAGTTCAATCCCATTACTCACGAGATGTCATGTTATATCCATTTCAAGTTCCCCGATGGCTCAAGACTTAAACGGGCATTCAGTTATCACTGGCGTATGTGGACCATCCCCGAAGTCACCGAATTGCTGCAAGAGGCCGGTTTCAGCAAGGCCCGTATCTACTGGGAGAGGTTTGAAGACACCGGCGATGATGATGAACTGGAAGGCACCGGTGAATATGAGGAAGTGACCGAGGCCGAGAACCAGGAGGCGTGGATTAACTATATCGTTGCTGAGAGATAGTGTTGATCACCAGACAGGTTCAGACCAGAGCCTGGAAAAGGTAAAAAAGTAGGGTGGGCAATGCCCACCGTACATGTCTGGAAAAAGAAAAGGGCAGGCTATGCCCGCCCTGTATGTCTATAAGGTCTTATTGTTAGCAGCTACCGGAGCCTGAAACTGGTCCTGTAGCGAAATCTGTGTTCAGTGTATCCGAAGTACCCGCAACGGCAGCATTATTAAACCAGATATAGCAGGTAGTTTTGCCGCTATCACAAACACGCACATCAAAGGTGTCCGTTGCAATGCTTGAATTGACGGTGTATGTGCCACTACTATTCGGATTTAACGTTGAACTGAATTCTCCACTCCAGCCATTCGTACAATTCTCATCGATGTTAACCGTCGTAAATGTGTTAGAGGTGTTGTTGACGATAGTAATACTACCACTCAGATCCACCAAGTCTTCTGGATCTGCACCCGGGCAGGCGGTAATAAACAGTGCCAACGAGAATATAACCAGAATCTGATATAGGTTGCGTGCTTTCATATTATCGTCTCCCCCCAAGCAAAAAATTGTACCATTATCATACCAGTTCCCATACAAAAGGCATGTTTAAAATCAAAGTGAATAGCAAATGGGGCGTGCGGGTCTAAGTGATTGATATTTAGGCGCTACACTATGGCATCCGAGGGCGTCAGCCAGAGCAAGTGATAATAGTCTTGCCCTTCAGGCTCTGTCTGCAACCGAGAAAGGTCAGCAGGCGCGTGAACTGATCCCCCGGGTAAAATGCCGTCTCATTTTCCGGCAGCGCATTGCCCAGCAGACCGGCATCCCGCAAGACAACGACCAGGGCCGGGAGATCAGGCGGCGAGCAGTGCACATCCTGGCTGTGCAATACCATGCGTTCAGCGTTCATGGAGATTTCCTGTGGTTCGGACAGGCAAGGGCGGAGTGTAAAAGACTTTGGTATTGTATCCTGGTGGCGTAACCTGACAAGTCAGGTTGCCTGTTTTGTGATTCAGTAAAAAGGAGGTTGTGATGAAGAAGACATTCATGATTATCGTACTTGTATTGTTTGCCGGCACCATGCTAAGCGCCTGTCCATACCACCATCGACCGCACCGTGGCGCCGTGCCTGTACCCGTTCCGGTTCCAGTGCCACGTCGTCATTTTGACTCCGCGCTCCAGCAGCAACAGGTCAGTCAGCTCATGAATATGCAATATATTGCGGAGAGATAGCAACCACATATGAATGACTTCGATCACGAGGTCTTTAAGAACGATATTACCGATGTTTTTGATCTAGTGGCCTCGGGCTACGACAGTCCGGCGTTAAGGTTCTTTCCCTTTGTGGCCGATAGGCTGGTCGGCCTGATGAGGTTGCAACCCGGTGACAAGGTGCTGGATATTTGTTGTGGCACCGGCGCGGTGT
This sequence comes from Gammaproteobacteria bacterium, assembly GCA_036986275.1. Taxonomy (GTDB): domain Bacteria; phylum Pseudomonadota; class Gammaproteobacteria; order Acidiferrobacterales; family SZUA-150; genus BTRG01. The sequence goes on from BTRG01000055.1 coordinate 16,338, forward strand.
CGGCCGCTGCCGCGCAGGCGGTCAGCAGTGCCGGTCGTGTGCATGCCGTAGACCGGTCCGAGGCCATGTTGGGCCAGGCCGGGAAGAACCTGCGCAAGCTGGACCTGCATAATGTCGACTACCATGTCATGGACGCCAGTGATCTTGAGTTCAAATCCGATTATTTTAATGCCGTGGTCTCATCCTTTGGTCTGTTCTTCATGCCCGATATGGAGTTAGCTTTAAAACAATGGATGCGAGTCGCCAAACCCGGC
>BTRG01000056.1:0-16098 GCA_036986275.1 Gammaproteobacteria bacterium
CCAAATGGTACATCAATACCGTAACATTATGACTTTTATGTATATATTCGCTCATTCATACAGTTTACGCCGCAAGCGGCGGGGAATAGAACCCCAAGGGATTTAGGCAAGGCCTGGTTTTGCCACTTACTCGCGTCGCGGTGGCCCAGCTGTTGGAGCGATGGGGCAATTCCCACCAATTCATGGAACTTTAGGGCGTGGTGCGGTAGATAAGGTGCTCAGTGGCGTGTGATCGCAACTCAAGTTCTCTTCCCGTCAACCGATAAAATTCGTGGATGGCAAGGTCGCCCGCGAGGCCGGTCATCAGCATCATGGCTCACGATCAGGCTAAGAAGAGGGCGCTCTATTTGCGAGCACGCCCTTGAGGACCTCCAGCGGGATGGGGCCGAACGCAAGTCGCCGGGTCATTAAATAAATCTTAATTAAAGAAGTGCTGAAAAGGATGATAGGGGTATTCTATGATGGCTAAAACAAATTTACCCAGAGTACTGTGTGTTGACGATGAGCCGAATATGCTGTCTGCTTTGCGCAGGCAGATGCGCTCCAAATTCAATATCGCCACCGCCAGTAGTGTTGAAGATGGCCTGGAGATTCTCAACAATCAGGGACCCTTTGATGTTGTGATTTCCGACTTTCGGATGCCGGACACGAATGGCGCGGAGTTTCTGCGGAAGGTCAAGGAGATTGACCCAACGGCGACGCGGATTTTGTTGACGGGTGAGGCCAATGTCGAGGAGATGCAGTCTGCGGTCAATGAAGGGCAGATTTATAAGGTTTTGCTCAAACCTTGTTCGCCGGATGATCTTCGCGAGGCCATGTCTGGAGCCGTTAAGCAGCACGTGGAGAAGAAGTCCGCCAACGAGCAGGTCGATGAACTGCTAAAGTCGTTGGCGCCGTAGTTTTGAGTTCGGCAACGCGGAGCTCGCTTATCTGTCCCTAAGCACCAATCTTCCAGAATGCCACCCGGGCCTCGTATGTCGGCTAGCGTTTTACGTGGGAAACGAGCTCTTAGATATGCTCAACGAAAAATCCTTGAACGGACGAACAATACGAGAGAACTTCTGACGACGAAAAGACGAACGTGGCCGGTTCAATGAAACAGGCTTCCCGGTTATTGCCGCGTTGAACGATATGATACGGTAAGCCCGGGAAGTACATCCGTGCCCGTCGAAGCATTGCAATTCCTTTATTCATCTTGCTCCTCCCTCGGTCATACAGGCTGTCGGTACTGTCATGCTCACTGTGTCATCTTTACCGAGTACAAGTCTCCTTGTACATTTTTACAGGGTTTGTGATGAAATCGTGGGCGCTATTTGCATAATCATTACTCCCACCCGGATTAACTTGCAAACGAATGTTGTGATTCCTACAATGCCGGAACAATAATTAAGTCCAGGTACTGATAATGACGCAGAGTTTCAATCCCACGCCAAGAGCCTTGATGGGCCCCGGTCCGTCAGATGTGCACCCGCGCGTATTGTCAGCGCTGGGCCGACCCACCATTGGCCACCTTGACCCCGAGTTTGTGTCGATGATGGATGAGGTTAAGGGTCTGTTGCAATATGCCTTTCAGACCAAAAACGAATTAACCATCCCGGTGTCGGCACCGGGTTCTGCCGGTATGGAAACCTGTTTTGTCAATATGATTGAACCGGGAGACAAGGTTGTCGTCTGCCAGAACGGGGTCTTCGGCGGACGTATGAAAGAAAATGTCGAACGCATGGGTGCTGTAGCGATCATGGTCGAGGACGAATGGGGTAAACCTGTTGACCCGCAAAAAGTGGAAGACGCCATGAAGGCCAATACCGATACCCGGGCTGTCGCCTTCGTTCACGCAGAAACGTCAACCGGTGCGGCATCGGATATTAAAACCCTGTGTGATATTGCCCACAAACACGATTGTATAACCATCGTCGATACCGTGACATCACTGGCAGGCAGCGAACTGCGTGTGGATGAATGGGGCGCGGATGCCGTGTATTCAGGCACCCAGAAATGCCTGTCGTGCACACCGGGTATCTCGCCTGTCACCATGAGCGAGCGGGCCGTCGAAATTATCAAGAATCGTAAAACCCGGGTACAGAGCTGGTTTCTCGACCTGAATCTGGTCATGGGTTATTGGGGGGCCAGCAGCAAACGCGCCTATCATCACACCGCGCCTATCAATGCCCTGTATGCCTTGCACGAATCACTGCTGATGTTGCAGCAAGAGGGCCTGGAAAAAGCATGGCAACGTCATATGAATAATCACCAGGTTTTACGTGCCGGTTTTGAGGCCATGGGTCTCGAATTTATCGTCGAGGAAAAATACCGCTTACCGCAATTGAACTCGGTGACCATTCCAAAAGGAATCGATGAAGCACAAGTGCGCACCCGATTATTGAAGGAATTCAACCTGGAGATCGGTGCCGGCCTTGGTGCCCTGGCGGGCAAGGTCTGGCGTATCGGATTAATGGGCTACAGTAGTCGAGCCGAAAACATCATGCTTTGTCTGAGTGCATTGGAGGCGATACTGAGTGATATCGGAGCAGATATTAATAAGGGCGTAGCCGTCGCCGCTGCTCAGAAACAGATGGGCGCATAATAGGCGCGCTACCTGTACTTCAGAAAACAACAGTTATCCGTAGTACATGTAGGGTGGGCATTGCCCACCTTTTTTCTCAATCTCCGTATTTTCTTTGGTGGGCAATGCCCACCCTACAGGATTCCAGGTCTCTTATATGACGGCATTCGCAGCAAGCTGCGTGGACACAACCCCAGAGAAATTAAACCGCTTCTGCCTGTTTCGTTGTTTCAGGCTTTAATTGCGACAATACTTTCTCTACAGTCTCGCCAATATCGGCGGGATTACGCACAACATACATACCGAGTTCTTCCATGCGATTCATTTTTACCTCGGCAGTATCGGCATCACCTGAAATTAATGCACCGGCATGACCCATTCTGCGGCCCGGGGGTGCTGAAATTCCAGCGACAAAACTGATAATCGGTTTGCTCATGTTTGTCTTTGCCCACAGAGCGGCATCCACTTCCTGGGGACCCCCGATCTCACCGATCATAACCACCGCATCCGTTTCCGGATCGTTCTCGAAAGCATTCAACACTGTAATAAAATCACAACCATTAACGGGATCGCCACCAATACCAACACTGGTGGACTGCCCCAGGCCTCGCTCGGTCATTTGTTCAACCGCCTCATAATTCAAGGTCCCCGAGCGCGACACCACACCGATACGGCCGGGTTTATAGATATGTGATGGCATAATGCCCACCTTGCATTCACCAGGCGTAATAATACCGGGAGTATTCGGACCGACGATAATGGCTTCATGACCGATGAGATAACGTTTTACACGCACCATGTCCTGAACCGGTATACCATCGGCAATGACCACGATAATTTTAATGTGGGCATCGATGGCCTCCATGATGGCATCGGCGGCAAAGGCTGGTGGCACGAAAATAGCGGAAACATCGGCACCGGTTTCCTGTACCGCGGCCTCCACGGTATGAAATACTGGCAAACCAAGATGGGTGCTCCCGCCCTTACCAGGCGTTACACCGCCCACCACCTGCGTCCCCCCTTTTATGGCTTCCTCAGCATGAAACGAGGCATGTTGCCCGGTAAATCCCTGGAAAATAACTTTTGAATTTTTTCCAACAAACACGCTCATTATGCTTTCTCTTTAATCACTTCGACTATTTTTTTTGCTGCAATATCCAGTTTTGCTGCCTTGATATATTCCAAACCCGATTCTTCCAATATGACCCAGCCCTGTTCGACGTTTGTACCCGCCAGTCTGACAACAACCGGTACCCTGATCTCCTGGTCGCGTATGGCCTGTACTATCCCCTTTGCTATCCAGTCACAGCGATTGATTCCGGCAAAAATATTCAGCAGGATTCCTTTGACATTCGGGTCTTCGAGCACGATACGGAAAGCGTTTGCAATTTTTTCCGGGGACGCGCCTCCTCCCACATCAAGGAAATTTGCCGGACGCCCTCCATGTAGCGCTATTGAATCCATTGTCGCCATGGCCAGCCCGGCGCCATTTACGATGCAACCAACGTTTCCATCCAGGGCGATATAATTCAAACCGTGCCCCGACGCATCGATTTCCTTGGGGTCTTCTTCATCAAAATCACGGAGGTCGGTAATGTTAGGGTGACGAAAAAGTGCATTATCGTCAAAGGTCATTTTTGCATCCAGTGCCACCAGTTTATCGCCTTCAACCTGTGCTAATGGATTAATTTCCGCAAGCAAGGCATCCTTGTCACGAAAACATCGGTAAAAACGTTTCATCAATTTCACACCGGTCTGCATATGTTTATCCACTAGACCGATACGTGCGCATACCTTGCGGCATTGAAACTCATGAAGACCTACCGCGGGATCGATGATTTCCTTGATTACTTTTTCCGGAGTCTCGCGGGCCACTTCCTCAATATCCATGCCCCCCGATGACGAGGCAATCAGGGTGATGCGTTGGGAAGCACGATTAATTACCAATCCCAGATAAAACTCTTTTTCGACATTAAAGGCTTGTTCAACCAATACACGTTGAACCAGATGCCCATTATTGTCAGTCTGAGGTGTCACCAGCCTGGAACCTATCATCTGATCCGATAACTTCTGAACTTCCTCGATTGAACCAGCGAATTTTATCCCGCCACCCTTGCCACGGCTGCCGGCATGGATTTGCGCTTTCACCACCCAGCGTGAACCGCCTAACTCTTCGGCAACAGAGCCGGCATGGCTGATGGTATGGGCAACCCGTCCCGCCGGAACCGGTACGTCATAATTTTTTAGAAGTTCCTTTGTCTGATATTCGTGAATATTCAAACTGAATTCCTCGTTTTGAGCGCCCCTTCATATTTGGGAAATCGGCGCCAAATATATAGTTGCCTATCTTGAAGCTATTTGGTCTGACTTGTCTACCAGTACGCGTGCTTGTCTGACTGATGCGGCGTCAATCAATCGTCCGTCAAGTGTAACCGCCCCCTTCCCTTCTTTTGCTGCTTGTTCCATCGCCTCCAATATACGACGTGCCCGATCTACCTCTGGTTCAGGTGGCGTAAACACTTCATTGGCCAACGCAATCTGGGAGGGATGTATCGCCCATTTGCCTTCGACTCCGAGGGCTGCCACCGACCGTGCAACCGATAGATAACCGTCGGTATCTGTAATATTGCCAAACGGGCCATCGATAGGCCGTAGGCCATAAGCGCGACAGGCCACTACCATCCGCGAAAGCGCAAAGTGCCATTGATCCCCCCAATGGCGTTGTCGCTTACCATTCTCATCCGTATCAGTCAAAATGGCGTAATCGGGATTCGCACCCCCCATTTGAGTCGTGCGTGCCTGGGTAGAGGCGGCGTAATCCGCCACGCCGAATACCATCGCTTCCAGCCTTTCCGGACAGGTTTGTGCGATTTGCTCGACATTGGCCATGCCCAATGCGGTTTCAATCAGTACATGGATATTTATCGGCTCAAGATTCATTGCCGACTCGATCTGTTCCAGCATTGTCGTGACATATAAAATATCTGACGGCGTCCCAACCTTGGGTATCAGAATCGTATCCAGCTTGTCGCCCGCCTGTTCAACCACATCAACTATATCTCGATAACAATAATGGGTATCCAGGCCATTGATGCGCACGGACACCGAACACTGCGACCAGTTATAGGAATTCAGAGCGGAAATCACATTCTTCCGTGCCTGTTCCTTATCATCGGGAGCGACCGCGTCTTCAAGATCGAGGAATACGAGATCGGCGCCAGCAGTAGGCGCTTTTTCAAGCATACGGGGATTGCTTCCAGGTACAGCGAGTTCGCTTCGATGTAACCGATTTCTGACGGCCATAAACTGCCCTGCAAAAAAACTATGACTCTAAAAAAAACAGAAAACTTTATTATTGTTTTCTAATGGGGGAGCAAGACTACCCCAGCAGATGGAATCGAACAAGCTGGGACTGCTTTTCGCCGGAAACCCGGTTCATTTTCATCGCTATGTTCCTGATTATTAAATATTACAGATCTGATTCTTCACGGTATCCAATAGGGCGCCGTGAATAATGGAACGTCGCGCCAGGCCTCCATTCGCTGTTGGCCATTGTTCCAGATTTACATCTTTGCTATTTTGGCCGAGTTATGAAATAGCATCTACATAAATGCGGTCGCACCATTCACACCCTGTTCCGTTGAACGTTAGTGAATCGGCGTTAACCTGTGCTTCCGTACTAATCCTATTTTCTTTTTCCTAGTTTTTGAAAGCCATATGGCTTCGAAGGATTATTGCTATGTATGATTTGCTATATGATATTTCCCAGCGTCCTGCGCCTTTTTCTCGCTACACCGCCAAGGAGTTATGGACTCGCCCCCACCTTGCTCGGCAGATGCTGGGCCTTCATCTTAACCAGGAAACTGATCTTGCCTCACGGCGATTTGAGGCTATCGACAATGTAGTCAAGTGGATTGACGCACAAGTTGGCCTATCTGAGAAACTTGTGTGCGACCTTGGTTGTGGGCCAGGACTCTATACTCAGCGATTCGCAGCTAGAGGCGCAGAAGTAACTGGCGTGGATTTTTCAGCGCACTCATTAGAGTACGCCAAGACTCAGGCTAAGCGGTCAATTCACTATATTGAGGCTGATTACCTGTCAGACGATCTGCCTACTGGTTTCGATGTGGTAACACTGATCTATACCGACCTTTGTGTTCTCTCGCCAGAGCAAAGAAATACCTTGCTGGGTCGGATACATGAAATGCTTAATCCTGGCGGGCAGATTGTCATTGATGTTGCTGGGACCGGTTCTCTTGTGGATAAGCAAGAGTTGACCACCATAGAGAATCGCTTAATGGACGGTTTCTGGGCAGCAGGTGACTATGTCGGAATTCAGCGTACCTTCATCTACCCAGAGAAGTGTCTCTCGCTTGATCGCTATTTGATCGTTGAGCCTGGTGAAACATGGCAGATCTACAACTGGTTCCAGCACTTCACACCAGAGACCATAGAGGCAGAGTTGAAAGGCGTTGGTTTCGAGGTCGATGAAATGGTTGGAGGATTGAGCTGGGAGCCGCTGAAACCGGAAAGCAAAATTATCGGCATCGTCGCCAGTGTGGTGTAGGCATCGCCGTCGTTTTATCTTTGAAAGGGAAAGGGGTCACCACCGTCTCTGTATGTTTAGCAGGCCTGCCCCGTTCCATCTGCCCCAGTTTGATACCGTATTGTTGTTCAATCTGTTGCCGGAATCGGTCATCCCCGATCGGTTAGTAATTATTTCCAGATGCAGGGCCGTGCCTAAAATTTAATCCCTCCGTTCCCTTGTCAAGTTTCCAATGTATCAACAGACATTTATTGACACCTACAGCAAAGTGGCCTTTGCCAACAGGTGACGTTTCGTTAAGAATTTGTATGGTCAACACCAGACAATTAAGACTTTATTGATAGAATATATGCCTGCCTATACGTGCAACCACCCTTTTTTCTTTGGCCCAGGCAGGCCTGATACGACGTGCATGATAAAACAAAGCGCCATCCAGCAAAGGGGGAAACCGGTGAAAATAGACGGCCTCGGCAGCCTCCCATGCCGCTTGCCATGTCTTGCCTTTTAGCCCAGGAATCTTGTTTAACTCTGTCCAGGAAAATGCGCTGACATTGCGCCGCCGTTTGTAATCCCAGTTCTCCTGATACACCACCTCGCAAATAGTATCAGGATAATGTCTTGAGGCGACACGATTCAAGGTGACTTCCGCTACCGCACGCTGACCGGCCCGAGGTTCGCCGCGTGCCTCGAAATACACATTTAGTGCCAGGCAAGTGAGATTTCTGGTATCGGTGTTCTCCCTGATCACCATTTGCATAAAAGCAACCAGCGCCAACACCATAAGAGCAAACATCGATAATCCTAACCAGCCACCCTTCTCACGCGAATACCAGAAATAACGCACATCACTCCATGTGTCAGATAACCGACTGGCGCATGCACTAGAAATGGTTTGAATAGTTCGAGATCCCTTCATTGGTGTTGCTTTCATGGGCGACGTTACACATAAGTGTGGTAGCAGATAGAGTTTGAACCAAACAAACGCAGACCAATGGAATCACAATCCGGATCAATGGGCTGGATAAACAGCAAGGGAATGAAGGGATTTTCCAGACTTTCAGTACTGGCTGAGAACAGATGTCGCAATAGATAGAATAACTCACTGCTATCCCACAAATCTGGTAGTGATGTAACGCAAGTGACTTATTCAGTATGTAGCCTGGATGAAACGCAGAGGGATCCGGGGTGTATTCTATTCTCATGCATTGTCCCGGATTGCGCTACGCTGCATCCAGGCTACGCTGATCCAGCTAATCATTGACTCCTTCCCCCTTTATAGGGGGAAGGCTGGGATGGGGGTGGTGCTCCGGATGATCCTCCCGTTGAGTATTCACCATGCAGTGTACAAAAGTGTTACCTATGTCCTCGTACACCTGTTACCTATGTCCCCGGTCTATACACCCTTACAAGGGGGAGGGTATGCCTGCCAGTATTGCTGTATCTGGCCTACTTTGCTCCTTCCCCCTCTTAGGGGGAAGGTTGGGATGGGGGTGGTGCTTTATACATAGAGCCCCCGGATTACGCTACGCTGCATCCAGGCTACTGGGGCTGTTTCATGTCTCAGTGATGCCGTTCGAACACACCACGCTTTTTATCGACAAACTGAATGCGGCGACGGTACGCGAACCCTAGAAGACCTTCTTCAAATCATTAAAGATGGCTTCTTCGCGATCCGCGCAATCGCGCACGACATTCGCCAAGTCCTTATAAGCAGCAGGATCCTGCTTCCGTCCCTTACAGAGCTGGGCACCGAGCAAGGCAAACTCGCGCCACCGGTCCCCTGTCCTGCTCAACCGTTTTGATGCCTCACGCAAGGCTTCATTATCAAGAAGGTCACCTGCCTCCTGTAGAAAGGCGGCATAAATAAATCGAAAACCCGCCCCACCCGTACCGATTTCTTCCTGCATGCGTACAACATTCCCGATCAGGGCACTGGCGCGCTTAATGCCAAACTTCTCTGGCCACTTGATCAATCGGTTGGCCATGAAGCGCATACCACGGACACCAAAGAAAGGAATGGGAATTTCCGTCATGCGTTTAGCGGTAGTTTTGATCGCAACAGGAATGGCGCCTGCAATATCCGGATCTGTCGGCACATAATCCGGGTAATACAACAAGCCTTTTGGTGCAAAGGCACCCTTAGCAAAACGGGCACGTTGCAGGTCAGCGGCCGGACAGGTTGTGGCTTGCTCTACCACCGGATCACTGACCAGGTATTCATTATCTTTCTTGCCAAACACAACCATATTATGACCGTTATACTGAAAACGCATTTCTTCCGGAAAATACGGCAGCCAGAAAACATTGCCCTGTATACCTACGGGTATGCCTTGCATCAGAAAATCATCCAATGCAGCCATGCCCTCTTCCGGCGTACGATAACGGTGGCTGCGCATACGCACACCCAGGCGTTTACATATGTTTTTAATAATGATACGCGGCGCATCACGGTAGGCGGTCAATGGCATGCCGGCCATTTTAAACAAGGGCATGTATATAAAGAAAATACCACCGCCCAAACCAAACACCATGGCCTCTGTGAGATCCAGGCCCTGCGAACGCAACAAGGTAGTCACGGTGCCACTCTCGCAATGGGCGGCATGACGATGATTAAAATTATTCAGGTCTGTAATGAGTTGCGAAGAATCAGTCGACAAGGTATTCCGGCTCCTTGGGTACTTGCCGTAGTCTTTCCACATCCATGCCCAGGGCATCGGCATAACGCATCAACAACTCATGATTCAGGCCGGCAAAGCCCTTAACCGTCAGGTGTCGTTTGACCTTCCAGCGCCAGATACCGGTATTGGCCGCCAACAGCCTGGCGTCCATATGGCGCAGGGTCATATGATACGTCAATGGACTGACCTCACCCTTCAAGGCCTGCTGCCGTACGGCCTCGATCTGTTCACGCACCTCATCGACGGCCTGACTATTGACAATAGACTCGACCTCCCAGCCCTTGCTGGGAACAATGATATATTCACCCTCGTCATTGGTGGCATAACAGGCGCGCCGGTGTTCACCCAGCATGGAGGGGTCTTGAGGTACTTCCCTGGCCTTCATAGAAGATCCAATATGTGGCCTAGACCACGGTCAAAAGCATGTAGTAGATCGAGAAGCGTGCGCTTTCAGGGATGTAGCACAGCAGACGATCACCGCTTTTGAGCTTACCGGAATTCAGTAATTCTTCAATAACAAGGTAGATAGAAGCCGAACCGACATTGCCGACACGGGTGAGGTTGGTGAACCAACGCTCTTCGGGAATCTCAAAACCGGCCTGCTTCATGCGTTCATAGAGCCGGGGGCGAAAATACTCCGAAGAGTAATGCGGTAAAAACCAGGTCACATCATCTGGTGTCAGGTTGTGTTTGCTGGCAATCGGAATCAAGGCACGATCCACGGTTGCCGGCAGAACATGCTCGTCCAGCAAGCGCGCATCCTGCTTAACGGCAAAATAACCCTCAGCAATCGCGGCCGCAGGTGTCCTGGCAGCACGCCAACCCTGTAAGGTGCCATTCTCCTGCATAATCGCACCGCTGTACATGCAGACCGGCATGTCGCCGGCAAAGGACAGGCCATCTATCCAGTCTATATGCAGTGAAGGGCCGGTCCTGGACGGTTCGGATCGCAGCATGGCTGCACCGGCGCCATCGGACAACATCCAGCGCAGAAAATCTTTTTCGAAGGCCAACTCGGGCCTTTTCTCCAGGGCCTCGATACGGGCCTCGATTTCAGGCTCAAAATTTTCAGCCCGCATAAAACTGGATGACAGTTCAGAGCCGACACTCACCGCGTTGTGCACCGCTCCCGTAACAATCGACATATAGGCGTACTTCATCGCCATCATGCTGGAGGTGCAGACACCGGCCGTGGAGACCACTTCCATCGGCGTCGAGCCCAGTTCGCCGTGGACCATATTGGCATGGGCCGGTTTGATCTGATCAGGACTGGAGGTACCGGCGCACAGGCATTCAATATCATCCAGACTCATGCCGGCACATTTGCAGGCAACGCGGATGGCCTCGGCAGCCAGTTGCGCATTGTTATGTGTGAACTCACCAGTATCAGGATCGATAGCATAATAGCGCGTCTGTATGCCATTGTTGCGCAAAGTCAGACGCCGGGCACGCGAGGGCTTACCGCCGACCATGCCGAGGAGGTTCTCGATTTCGTCATTATTGACGGGTGCGTTGGGGAGAAAACTGCCCAGCGCTGTCAGGTAAACATCATTCATAATACTATTACTACGTCTCATCTATTTCTTATCGTGGGACCGGCCTCATCCCGAAACTGCGCCATGGACTCCGATGAAGAGCCCGAAGGCATTTCCAGATTTCTCACCTGTTCATCCAACCTTTGTCGCAGCAGCGGCCGCAGTGCGGCGCGTATCATCATGCTCACTGGCAAGACCGTGAGTATCATCACTATCAAAAAGAGAATGTACACGATCAATACAACTCGCCGCCGTGGATGACCCGCGGGACCCAGCGCCCTCAATAACTTGCCCCAGATCATAAAACTGCGGTGTGCAATCTTCTCTCCTGCAATATAACCGGGATTGACCTTTACTGCCTCCAATCCCGTCAGCAGCGGTCCCACTTTATTTGGGGCATGGAATTGTAACAGAGGCAGGCGCTCACTGAGAGCGCGGCCAAAGCGTGAGGTCGCCGCAATCTCCTCTTTAGACACCCCGGCAGGCGGCAGCAAGCCCCAATATCCGTCCTTCTTACCCGTCAACACCCAGAGTGGCGTGGTGATGAAGGTGGCCCACGCAGGTCCCTGATCAATCAACACCACATTATCCACCAGCACCGCACCGAGCTCGGCCAACTTGTGTTTCATTTTCTCCTGCGCTGACAGCCACATATTTCTGCATGCGATAAAAGTCATCACAGGCGTGTCTTTCAGCACCGCCGCCCAGGGTGATGCCAAAAAACCGGTAATGGGCAGGGAGGGAGACAAAAACCAGACCTGATAGGCCAGCACCACCAGATCAAACTTGTCATCGGCCGCAAAACCCAGTGGCTTGATGGCTGGCGCATCCATGTACACACAGGCCGGGAAGGTATCGAAAAATTCCAGGAATGGCCAGGGAAAAGGATAGGCCTCGACAGGCTGCACATTCTGCCACACCACTTGAACATCCGCCCGCGTCTCCAGTGGACCCATCATGGACTGCACCGAGCGAGTAAGCTGCCCGGTTTGGGAGTAATACAAAACCAGAATGCGTGTCATCGCCCTAAGCCGTTGCCTGCCGCCATAATTGCACCAGATTCCCTCTTGGTAACTTTCCCGTTGCATTACGAGGCAGGGCATTGACCATTTTCAAGGGGCGCGGCAAAAAGACTTCATCGATACGCTCACGTAAGGCCACCACAATATCGTCCTTGCTCATACCCGGGGCCACAACAAAGGCAATCAGGCGGGCTTCACGTCCACTCTCATCACCATCAGGCAGAAAGAACGTGCCATCCTCAACCCCCTCAATAGATAATAGTTGATGGTTCAGGTCACCCAGCATCGCTCTTTTTCCAGCCACCTTGATCAACTCGGTATCGCGGCCATGGAGCTTGAAGTTTCTGCCATCCAGTACCTCCACGCTGTCGCCCAACACCATGGGGGACTGGTAAAAATAGGGCGCCGAAACTTCAAAGGACCCCTCATTCAGTGTCACCTGTATGTCGTCAAAAGTGTGCCAGACATCTGTTTCGGCCTGTCTTCTCAGAGCAATGGCGCCGGTCTCGGTGCTGCCATAGAATTCCATAACCCTGGTGTTAAACAAACGTTCTGCGTCCGCGGCCATCTTTGCATGCAGCGGCGCCGTTGAACTCAGGATGAATTCCGTCTCTGGCAACCGTGTCTGTTCCCGTACACAGGCTCGTATGTGCACCGGTGTCGTCACCAATATGGGGGGCGTGGAACGCGCGGCCACGGCTTTGCGGATATCTTCGGGATAAAAGGGACGATCGGCGCCAGTGGCAATGCGAAAACGAGCCGGGAGAATAATGGAAGTAATCAAACCATACATATGCTGCGCCGGCACGGTCGCCACCAGATAGCGATGCTGTGCTTCGTCGCGCCGCAATCCCAGCGCGCGTCCGGCCACCTCCGCCTCTGCGACAAAGCCGCCCCATGTCTTGGTATAGGGCCTGGGTTCACCGGTGCTACCAGAAGTAAAGGCTATGGCAGCGATACGATCGGCAGGTATGGCCAGGGCCGTCACGTCCCCGTCCTCCGCGGGTAGATCAGGATAGGCGCAATTCTCCATACCCTCCAGTTCATCGCCTTCATCACGCAAACAGTACACGTCAGGGAAATTCTGCTTTAACTGCTGCAGCACCCTGGGGGCTTTATTGGGGGGGAACAGGCTGACCTGTCCGCGCAACAAGGCCGCGACAAAGGCCACCAGAAACCGGTATCGATCTTCGCAATGATTCAGTATGTGGCCCCGCGCGGGCAACTGCTCGGCTAAGGCCAACACATGGCCGGCAAAACGGCCGCGGCTAATATCCTGGCCATGGCGCCAGGCCGCGATGTCCGCGGAGTCACCTGGAGAGAAAAAGGGTAGCTGCATCATCCCGTCGGCTCAGGCATGAGCCCTGGTATTTGCCAGAGACCGTGCCGGAAGCGATTATTTTTTTTTCGTCTCGATGTATGCGGACAGGGCACGCAGGGAGGCAAACATGGCCTGATTCTCCTTGCTGTCCGATTCGATTTTAAAACCATATTTCTGCGAGATGGCCATGGACAGTTCCAGGGCATCAATGGAATCCAGCCCAAGACCTTCGCGAAATAGCGCGGCCTCGGGATCAATCTCATCTACAGCCACATCTTCCAAATTCAATGATTCAATCATTAGCTCTGCTACTTCTGTCTCAAGTTCACTTTTGTCGCTCATAGTACCTGTCATTTCTTTACTTTAATTGCTTATCCTGCGTATCTATCTACCTACATAGTGTGACGTATCCCTCGCCTACACCTTTTTGGGTGGGCGCATAATAAAGCATCTTCAGGTTATTGCCATCCACGAAGGCCCTATTTGGTGCATTAATAGGGGGTTCAAGCCGATGGCAGCATCTCGAAATCATGGGTAATGTTGGCCGTTTTGCCCAACATGATGGAAGCGGAACAGTATTTTTCCGCCGACAACACCACCGCCCGTTCTACCTTGGCCGGATCCAGTTTGTTACCGGAAAGAATGAAATGCAGGTGGATGCGGGTAAAGACCCTGGGTTCGGTCTGCGCCCGCTCAGCCTCGATCTCGGCACGGCAACCGGTCACATCCTGGCGGGATTTCCTGAGGATATGCACCACGTCAAAGGAGGCGCAGCCGCCCATGCCCATGAGCACCAATTCCATGGGTCTGGCGCCCTGATTGCGGCCGCCATGGTCCGGCGGGCCATCCATCTGTATGGCATGACCACTATCCGCCACGGCCTTAAAACCGGCTTCACCGGTCCATTCAACGGTTGCTTTCAATTGAATTCTCCCTTAAGACTGGGAATGGAGTATATTTCAGTAGTGACCACAAAGAAAAATAATGGGATGAAGTAGTGGCCAAACTAGTACCCTCACAAATAACACCCGAAATAGAAGCCTTGCTTTCACGGGCCGTACGTCGACGCTACAAACCCAAGGACTTTATATTACGCGCCGGTGAAGTGCCCAACTCCCTCTACCTCATCACCGAAGGTTCGGTCACTGTCTACATGGAAGACGACGACGGCAACGAACTGATCCTGGCTTACCTGGGTCCGGGCAGCTACTTTGGCGAACTGGGACTGTTCGAGACCTGCAAGGGACGCAGCGCCTGGGTGCGTGTGCGCAAGAATGAGTGCGAAGTCGCCTCCATCAGTTATGACGCCTTTCACCAATTGTCCAAGGAAATGCCCAGCGTCTGGCTGGAGCTCAGTGGCCAAATTGCCGAGCGCCTACTGGACACCAACCGCAAGTTGGGACAACTGGCCTTCCTGGACGTGACCGGTCGCATCGCCCGTGCCCTGCTGGACCTGTCTTCGGATACCGAGGCCATGACCCACCCCGATGGCATGATGGTCAAAATCTCACGCGAGGAACTGGGCAAACTGGTCAACTGCTCACGGGAAATGGCGGGCAAGGTGCTGAAGAATCTGGAATCCCAGGGCCTGATTCAGATCGAGGGTCGCAGCATCATTATTATTGATACCGCTAAATAGAAAACAACTCCGCCAGGCGCTCACCGGGATCGGGCGCCCGCATAAAGGCCTCCCCCACCAGGAAGGCGTGCACATTCGCCTCCCGCATGCGCACCACATCCTCGACCGTATGGATGCCGCTCTCGGTAACCACCAGTCTGTCGTCAGGGATCAAGGGCAGCATATCCAACGTCGTTTCCAACCGGGTTTCAAATGTGCGCAAATTGCGGTTGTTGATGCCTATCATCGGCACATTCAGCCTCAATGCACGAGACAGTTCCTGCGCATCATGCACTTCCACCAGGACATCCATGCCCAGCTCTTGCGCCACCGCAGCCAGGCCGGCCATTTGTTTGTCTTCCAGGGCGGCAACGATAAGCAATATGCAATCGGCTTCTAAAACACGTGCTTCAAAGACTTGATAGGGGTCTATCACAAAATCCTTGCGCAATACGGGCAAGCCGCAGGCTTCACGGGCCTGATGCAAATACTCATCCGCACCTTGAAAGAAATCGATATCGGTCAATACAGACAGACAACTGGCGCCGTGGGCCGCATAGGTGCTGGCAATTTCAGACGGCCGGAAGTCTTGCCGCAGCACACCCCGGGACGGTGAGGCCTTCTTGATCTCGGCAATCACGGCCACTTGATTCCCGGCGACACGATCTCGCAAGGCCTGTACAAATCCTCGCGGTGGCGCGGCATCTCGCAGTAACTCCTTTAATGTTGCCAGTGGCTGTTGCCGGCTGCGCTCGGTAATTTCCTCGGCCTTGCGTGCCAGTATGGTGCGCAGAATATCCGCTGTTGCCATCTAA
>BTRG01000057.1:0-16084 GCA_036986275.1 Gammaproteobacteria bacterium
GGAAAATGTCTGCATCTCAGCGTGAATCGTATTTTTTTGAAACAAAAATTTGGATTTAGGTGTCGAGCTAACACAATGAACCGCCACTTCCAATACCTAAATCCGACAGTCTCCTAGAGTATGAGAATGAAGCCACATCCAGCCCTCACAAAACATTATTGTGACCTCGATTCAAAACAGGCGTTCTTAAGAAAAGTGTTTGACGATTCTGCAAAACACTATGAAGGTATCGCGCGCTGGGGTTGGTTTAATTCCGGTGATCGCTATCGAAGGCAAGCAGTAAAACGTGCCGGCCTGGAGCAAGGCATGAAGGTTATTGATGTGGGCGCAGGGACAGGCCAAACTGCACGGGCCGCTGCCGATGTTGTAGGCAGCCCTGGGCTGGTTACAGTTGTAGAGCCAAGTCGGGGAATGCTGGAAGAGTCAAAAAAGCAATTGGACACTGAGCATATCCAGGCAATGGCAAACAATATTCCCGTACCGGATCATGTCTATGATTTCCTGACCATGGGTTTTGCCTTACGACACGTGGATGATCTGGACACAGCCTTCAAAGAATACTTCAGGATCCTTAAGCCGGGTGGAAAAGTACTGATTATGGATGTAACCCTTCCATCAAGCCAAATTGGTTATTTTTTTGTGAAATTATATTTCAAGTATATCTTGCCTTTTCTTACTCGAATATTTACAGGTAGTGCTGCCGCTAAATACCTGATGTCCTATTACTGGGAAACCATGGAGCAGATGGTAGATTCCGCCCTGGTAATAAAATCATTAGAAGCTTCGGGCTTCAGTGAAGTAAAAGAACGAATATATCTTGGGATTTTTAGTGAGTACGAGGCCATTAAGTAACTTGTGTTCATCAGGAAGTCTTTGACACAAAAAGGTGACAGATCTATTTTCTGATGCACGCTCTTGCTAATAGATCAGTAGATCAAACGATTCATCCAACCATACTCCAGGGAAGGAGGTGTACAGATGCCGAGGAAGGCAAAACTCCTGGTGCCTCGATGTCCACATCATATTGTCCAGCGTGGCCATAACCGCCAGGCCCTGTTTCTGTCTGATGAAGGCTATCAGTGCTATCTCGACAAAACTCGGATTTTGATTTCTTTTACGGTGACAAGTATAGCAATGGTGTGGGGATTCTCATTAGTATACGGATTCGTTGGTGGTGCAATCATTGCTCCATTATTAACAGCCCCACTTCTTTACTGGTTGGCATTGGTAAAAAATGCTCAATGTAACCAATGATGATATAGATTAAAGGATAATAATCGATGGCAAAATGCCCTGTTTGTAGCAACAAGCTTCCTTTTTTTTAGTTCTTTCTTCTGGGCCAGGGAACATAATTGCATGCAGGAAATGCAATAATAATTTAAAGTTAAAAAAAGCAGTAATGTTGCCCCTCGCTATTGTCTTTGGATTTATTTCGCTATCTATATTATATAGTTATTTTTATTATGAATTGGAAAGTAAATGGCTATGGGTATTGATTATCTGGATCGCAATATCATCTATTTTCTATTATTCAGTTGTTAAGTTAGTAATATATAAAAACAAACATTAATTACCAAACAAGACCAAGGGGGTCAAGTTTAACGGTCACCTTTTTGGTTTTTGCTTCCTTTGCTTTTTCATAACTAAGTCTTTAAACAGCAGGCGCGACCACCACGCTGAATTATCTATGATGGTGACGATATCTGTGAGTAATGCCACAGGTATCAGGGCAATATCTGTGAAACAGCTTCGTTTCGGAGCGACCTTTTACGTTGTCCCTGTGTCAGTCCACCAGTGTCTCGAAGATCACCCGCCAATGGGCCAGGATCAGGTAATGTCCCATGCCCGGTATGGTGTGCAGGGTGTGTTTGGGAATGCGGGTGATGGGCGCCAGCATACTGATGGGGACGTGAATATCCGCATCGCCGTGCCAGATGTGCGTTTCGGTTTTGATCCCGGCTGGATCAAAGCCCCAGGGATGGGCGAGCAGGATCTGTTCCGAGACTATGGCGTCCGGTCCCTGTTTGATGGCCTGGCGGAACACGTCCACCATATATTCCCGCATACCGGGGAGGGCCAGTGTTTGCCGATCGGCTTCCGGCCATAGCTCGACATGGCGGCTGGTGATCTGTTCCGGGTTACGTGCTAGGCCATGGAGCATTACCCGCATGAAGGGACCGAGCAGGGTAGGGGTATAGCGCGCCATGCCCATGAGCATGCGGTTGGTGGGCGGCATGCCCACCAGGACCGAGAGCGAATTGAAGGGCGCCATGGTGCTGATCAGGGCGGTGCGGATCACCCGTTCAGGGTGGCGCCAGGCGCAGGCGGCGGCATAAGCGCCACCGGCCGAATAGCCCGCGAGGTAGTAGCGATCCAGTTTCAGGTGATCCGCCAGCTGCTGGATGTCATCCGCCCAGTCCAGCAGGCGGCGTTTCGGATGGGGATCGGAATCCCCGAAGCCGGGCCGTTCAGGCACGATCCAGCGCAGGCCAGAGAAACCGATCAGTGCGGGATCCGGGTGGATCTGCAGGTGAGAGCCGGCGATGCTGTGAAAAAAAAGCACCGGGGCGCCGGCTGGATCGCCGTATTCCGCATAGTGCAGGCGGCGTCCGCAGGCCAGGCGCAGATAGCCTTCCCGTCCTCTGGGGCGTGCCTTGCCCATGTTGCCGGCCGGTGACTCGGCTGCGGGAGCGGGGTTAATCATGGCGGGGCTGGTGAGCACGCGTTGTACCAGATCCGGCTGGCGGTTGGTGCCGGTCTTGGTGAAGACCGCTCTGAGTTGGGAGCGTGCCGTATGGCGGCTGATGTTCAGTTCATTCGCCGCGGTTTCCAGCGGCTTGCCGGCGACCAGCAGGCGGGTAAGACGCGCTTCGGCAGGGCTCAGTCCGAACAGGGACCTGAGCAGCGTCTGGGAAACATGGTGGCCCAGCTTGTGGGCGGCAACAAATATCGTGCAGCACTGATTTGCTGTGGGGTTTTCATGCCCGCAGGGATTTGGAATCACCAGTAGCGACAGGGATGCCTGGCCGCTCAATGACAGGGTTTCTGCTTCCGCACCACTATCGTTTATTGACTTATGCACCAAGCTACGTAAGGCCAGAGTATCAGTCATGGATTCGCTTACAAGGCGATCTTCATGGAGTCGCAAACCCATGCGGCGTGAAGTGATGTCCTGTGCATGCCGGTTCATCGCGCAGACCTTGAGGGTGGCATCGACGAGCATCACGCCAAGCGGCAAATGGTCAAGAATGCCCAGCGCCAGCGTCTGTTGCTGGCGTGATTCGGATAATTTGCTGTTGATGCGCAGGGATCTTTGAAAATGCGGAATAAGCTGTTCCACCAATTGGGCTTCATTCAGTTGTGGTGGGTGTTTGCCGAACAATCTCTCCACGGTTGTTCCGCCCGACTGGACAGCATGTTGTTCTGTGGAGGCTTCTGTCAGCAAGCCTGCCGCCGGATCCTGGCTGGCTTCTTCAACGGCCTCGGCCACGCCCGCCAGCAGCATGGGCCACAACTCCGGATCTTCGGCGGTTTCATAGATGAGCCCGATGAGTTCGTTCAGTGGTGGCTGGTGTTGTGGCATTTTTATCGATCGTTACTGTTTTGCCGTATTCAATATACAACTGCACTTAATGAAGCTGAAGGTACCTATTTATTAGTGAGAAATGGGGTCAGCATGAACCTCCCCCAGTTCAACGGCTAGTATTCCGAGCACCATCCTCGGGGTTAGTGCTTGCTTGTTGTACGCTTAATGTAAGGAAGACTGTGAAAGAGTGTTGTCCATGCTGTCGTTCATCAGAAAGACATTGATACCTGACACATGTTTAAAACCCAATATCAGCGCCAGTTTATGGATTAAGGGCTTCCATTTCACGGTTTTTATGCGTTGACGCAAGTGATCAGCAAGTTCCTGTCTGAGAATGACGATTTCCTTGTCCAGTATCGACAGGGAATGGAAGTTATCCCAGGAAATGATCGCCAATATCGCCGTACTGGCCTTGATGAGCCAACTGGCTTGTGGCAAGCCTACCCAGATAAATGCGCCCAGCAGGCTGGCAATAAAAGTAAGTACACCATAGCGAATGGAGCGCACGCGGGCTTCACGGTTTTTACTTTGCAAATGACGCAACCTGGCTTCCTTGTTACGTGAAGCAACAATGTGGGCGTAATGAAAGTCTCGAAACAGCGTGATGATCATGCGCAGTTTCTTGGCATGACGGGGCTTGTCGATACCAAAGGATTCGATGGCCGAGTTCAGGGCACTCTCAAACTGGCGGTAATCCGGCGTGTCCACCGGTGAGGTATAGCCGTCAATGGCATGGTTGAGCGTATGCCTGAGTTCCAGTACATCGGCGACAGCCAGGGGAAATCGCAGACTGTTGATTGTGCGATAAAACATGGGGAAGGACTCGGCGCTCAAGAGTTGTTTGCCGAGGTCACCGGTGGAATGAAACAGTGTCTGTGTTGCCATGATGGATAACAGCCCGTCCAGGCGCTATGGGTTTCGTCTATGTGGCCATGTCCCTATTGTACTCTAAACGCGCGACCGTGTTTGTGTGCTGTTCGGTCTGCCGACGAAACGGCCTAAAAATAGAGATTAATGGCGGCCAGAATCTAGCCTTCTTCCACCAGGGACCTGAGATTGGCCAGGTAGGCATTACCCAACTCCATTTTTTCCTCCTGGGTCGATTGGGCCTTGTTGTCCCAGCTGAGGTCGTCTTGCGGCAGTTCTTGCAGGAAGCGACTGGGCTCACAATGCATCATTTCACCATGACGCTTGCGCTTGCGGGTCATGGAAAAGACCAGGCGTTCGCGGGCGCGGGTGATACCGACATAGGCCAGGCGCCGTTCCTCTTCCAGGCCGGCGCCTTCCTGGTTGGCATGATGTGGCAGGATATTTTCTTCCATACCGGCGATCACCACGCAGGGGAACTCCAGGCCCTTGGCGGCATGCAAGGTCATCAGGCTGATGCGGTTGTTGCTGTCGTCCGTGTCGTCTTTTTCCAGCATGCCCAGCAATGTCAGGTTGGCGATGACATCATGCAGGGTTTTTTCCATATGCTCTGTTTTGGCAAGACGCGCAATCCAGGATAAAAGTTCGTCCACATTCTCCAGTCGGCGCGCCACGGCCTTCTCATCTTTATACAGCTCGCGCAACCAATCGCGGTAGTCCGATTCCGAGATGATGCGCTGTACCAGTTCCACCGCCGGACACCCTTCGACGGATTGCGACAGTTCCATGATCCAGTCGGTAAAGCGTCGCAGACGTGTGAGTTGTGTCGCGTTCAACACGGTTTCCAGGCCCAGCTCCTGGGCGGCGGCAAGCAGGCTGGTGCCGCGTCGCGAGGCATAACTGCCCAGCTTCTCCAGCGTCGCCGGGCCGATGTGGCGCCGTGGTGTATCGACGGCGCGCAGGAAAGCGGTGTCATCATCGATATTACTGACTAGCCTGAAGTAGGCCATCAGGTCCTTGATTTCAGTGCGATCAAAAAACGATGTGCCGCCACTCAAGTGATAGGGTAAGTTGCGCTCACGCAACATGCGCTCAAAGGGTCGTGAGAGATGGTTGCTGCGGTAGAGGATGGCGAAGTCGCTGTATTTTTTTCGTTTCTGGAAAATCTGGTGTTGTATATCCGAGACCACCCGATCGGCTTCCTGTTCTTCACTATTGGACTGCATTACACGGACAGGCTCGCCATAACCCAGATCGCTCCACAACGCCTTGTTGAAGTCATGCGGATTGTTGCCGATGAGTGTGTTGGCGATCTTAAGTATGCGCTGCATGGAACGGTAGTTTTGTTCCAGTTTGACGACCTTGAGGCCGGGGAAGTCAGTTTTCAGCTGTGACAGATTTTCCGGCTGCGCGCCACGCCAGGCATAGATCGATTGATCGTCATCACCTACCACCGTCAGACCATGACGTGATCCGACCAGCAGCTTGACCAGTTCGTATTGCGCGCCATTGGTGTCCTGGTATTCATCCACCAGCAAATAACGTATTCGTTCCTGCCAGCCCGCCAATGTCTCGGGCGTCGATCTGAACAACAGCGTCGGAATATATATAAGATCATCAAAATCGACGGCGTTGTAGGCCTTGAGGTGACGCTGGTATTCCGGGTAGACGCGCGCAGCGGCCAGTTCTACTGGCTGAGTGAAGGTCTGCCGGACTATCTCTTCCGGCGTCTGCAACCCGTTCTTCCAGTTCGAGATGCACCAGCGCACCTGTTCGGCCACCCCTTTTTCCTGGCTCAGTTCCGCGCGCATAAGGTCTCGCACCAGGGCGGCGCTGTCCTCGCTGTCCAGTATGGAAAAGCTGGACTTGTAACCGAGCTGCGTGTGTTGCCGGCGTATGATCTCAAGGCCCAGAGAATGAAAGGTGGAGATGCGCAGTCCCCTGGGTGTCTCGCCAAGCAGCTTGCCTATGCGTTGTCGCATCTCTCTGGCGGCCTTGTTGGTAAAGGTGACGGCGCAAATAGTTTCCGGCGCCAGTCCGTATTCCTTTATTAACCACTGGATTTTGTGGGTAATGGTCAGCGTTTTGCCGCTACCGGCGCCTGCCAGCACCAGCAGCGGGGAATCGATATGCCGAATAGCGGTTTTTTGTTCGGGGTTAAGGTTGGCCACGGTGGCGGGATTGTACGCACTTGTCCCGTCGCGAGATAGATTTTTTCGTGACGGTTGTTCCAACCGGCCCGTGGCTCAGATGCCACGCCCGTATAAATATTCTTCTACGCGGGCCTTGATGTCCTGATCATTTGAGATGAGTCCATTGATGAGCGACATCAGCGGGTAGTCCGACAGGGAGAGTAGCTGGTGTTGCACTATCATGTTTAAGGTATGCAGGCCCTCACCGCTGAGATTTTTTTCACCATTAACAATCTGGAATCCCAGGGCATAGTGATGTGAGCCCTTGCTGGTGGCGGTGGTAATGAGGTCACCCAATCCGCCCAGACCCATGACCGTATTGGCGTCACCGCCCAGGGTGGTGACGATTTCCTGCATTTCATTTAGTGCGGCAGATGCGAGATAGCCGCGCACATTGTCACCAAACTGCAAGGCATCGCATATACCGAAACCCATTGCATACACATTTTTCAGGATCACCGACCAACTCAGGCCCCTGGCATCCGTACAGGGGGTAAGATGTAAGGTGCTGTCTTGAAATAACCCGAAAATAGATGTCATTGCATCGGCATTGTTTACAACGCACTGCGCGAAGGCGGGCTTGCCGGCAACTATCTCTTCAGAAATCATGGGTCCGTACAAGGCGCCACGGATATGGTCATCGTTATATCCCTGCGCCATGGCTTCCAGTGCAGGACGTCCTGACGCGTCCAGGCCTTTGGCAATACATAACGAAGGGACAATTGGGTCTATCAAGGGTTTGAGTTGCTTGGCCAGTGAGTACACAGGTATTGCCGGTATGCAGTAGAGAACCAGCTGACAATCTCTCGCCGCTTGCGCAAGATTATCGGTGCAGTGATCATTGACCGGGTGACGTTGCCAGATGTTGAGCTGGCATCGATCTTGTAACAGATACTCCAGCGCGTGACCCATTTCGCCATAACCCAGGATCAGGACCTTGTTGATGTCGTTGTTCACTATGGTGGATCGCTTTTTCTTGTGTTTGTTTGCGTTAAGATATTCTGCATTATGAATGATCATCATACGCCCAGGTGCATCATATTCGTACCGGGAAAGAACCCCAAGCCACCGGCCGAGGTACACAAGCAGGCCTTATGGCGCTGTCTTGTACGCGGCGCGGAACAGGCCGGCCCGGTTTGCACCAGGGGCTTATCGCAGGCGGCCGATGATTTTATTCTAGTGTCCTGGAATCATGAATATTATGGCTGCGACAAGCCGGGTGCGTTGGACAGTTACTGGATAGACAGCGTGATCAGGCGAACCCAAGCAACAGAAGAGGAAAAACGTGAGGCCTTGTCATTGAATATCAAGATTACAAGCTGGTTTTATTCCCTGGCCGATCGTTACCCCTGGTTTATTGACATCATTCCGGATGCGGCAGTCAAGAGTTCCGTGCAGGAAACAATACGTTATTTTGAAGACATCGATGGAATCGGCAGCAGAATTCGGGCTATGCTGAAGAAGTCATTACGACAGGCGCTGGACGAAGGGCGGGAAGTACTGCTTGTCAGCCATAGCATGGGTTGTGTGATTGCATACGACAGCTTGTGGGAGCTATGGCATGAAGAAGGTTATACAAAACGGATTGACCACTTTATTACATTGGGAAGCCCGCTGGGTATGCATTTTGTTCAACAACGTATTAAGGGTTGTCAACGAAGTGCTCCGCATTGCTACCCTGGTAATATCAGAAAGTGGAGCAATGTCGCCGCTGAAGGAGATTTGGTGGCATTGGATAAAACCGTATTTGATGATTTTGGTGATATGAAGGCTCTGGGCCTGACAGACGCAATCCATGATTATTGCCATAACGTCTTTAATTATTTTCGCAACGAATCGGGTCTCAATGTACATCGTTCCTATGGTTACCTGGTAAATGTTGTTGTCGGCAGGATTGTCTGTGACTGGTGGGAAAATGTCTGAGCAAGCGGGTTTTTCCGGTTTTCGGGTAGCACGGGTCGTAGCACTTTTTTTCGTATTTCTCGTATTCATAGTACCGGTATATGGAAGTGAAATCCGGGGCGCTGTATTGCCTCCGGAAGTACAAAAGATACTTCAAAAATATGGGATTCCTAGCAAGAGTTTGAGTGTATATATCCATGGCGTCGACGATGAACAACCTATTCTTGCCTGGCAGGCGGATACGCCGCGGAATCCCGCATCAACGATCAAGCTATTAACCACTCTGGTGGCGCTCGAGGAGCTGGGCCCGGCCTACCGCTGGAAGACCGAGTTTTTTACCAGCGCCCCGGTGCAACGTGGTCTGATGGATGGTGATGTTTATTTCAAGGGATATGGTGACCCCTTTCTGGTAACGGAATATTTGTGGCGCATGGTGCGTGACATCCGCAGGAAGGGATTGCAACACATTACCGGTGATCTGGTGCTGGATGGCTCTTATTTTGAAACAGAGGGTGTTGATCCCGCGCTGTTCGATGGTCAACCCTACCGCAGTTATAATGTCAGTCCTGGCGCCTTGTTGCTTAATTTCCAATCGGTCTTTTTTAGTTTCCAGCCCGATGTGAATTCAGGACGTATCGCTATTACTGCTGATCCCGCACCGGGATTGAGTATTCAGAATAAAATACAGTTAAAGTCTGGACGTTGTGGCGCTTGGTCAAAACGGATCAAGCTCGATGTCATACAGGATGAGCGGCAACAGATTGCGCGCTTCACGGGGCGCTATGCCGGAAGTTGTGGTAATAAAGGTTTTTATCGCGCAATAGGTGATGCGGAGAAATACTTTTACGAGGTATTCAAGAATTTGTGGCTGCAGCAACGGGGATATTTTAATGGTGATTTAACATCGGGTGGCATCGAAGGCGTCAATACACCTTACTATGTCAGGGAATCATTACCTCTGTCAGATATACTGCGCCTGATTAACAAATACAGTAATAATGTCATGGCGCGCCAGTTGTTATTAACCCTGGGTGCTGAGCGCGAGGGTGTGCCTGGTACTACCGAAAAAGGATTACGCGTGATTCATGACTGGTTGCAACGTAAAGGCAAGGTCTTTCCTGAGTTGGTGCTGGAAAATGGAGCCGGACTTTCAAGGCGTGTACGTATTAGTGCACAGCACCTGGGAGAGTTGTTGCGCGATGCTTATCGGTCACCCTTTATGCCGGAGTTTATATCTTCATTGCCTATTGCCGCACTCGACGGTACCCTGAGAAAGCGTTTTAAAGGTTCACCCTTGCAGGGGAGGCTACACCTCAAGACCGGACTGTTGGACGATGTACGCGCTATGGCCGGCTACTTTATTGACCCACATGGAAAGCGCTGGGTAGTGGTGAGCCTGCATAATCATGCCAGGGCTCCCGGGCGGGCAGGCGAGGCGGTACAGGAGGCCTTGCTTGCCTGGTTGCAGAAGCAGTCGAGTCAGAATAGCCTGTAGTAGATGTTGTCTGTGAAGACGACCATTATTTTTCAGATGAGTCGTAGGGGTTGCTGGATTTTTCGTAATGTGACAGGCGCGGTAATATGAAAACCGCAATGACCGCCACGACAGCAAAAATACCTAAATTACGTGCTGGATTAGGCATATTCCAGGACACCAGAAAGCCGAGTATCAGTAGCACATTGATGAAACTGATACGGATTTTTGATTGATACGCCAGACGAAAGGATTGTTTGCAGGCTGGGCAAATATGGGAAGTTTGGCCGGCGAATAGGCTGATCCAGCGCAGTTTTACAGGCAAAATCTCGTTACAGTGTGGACAAGTATTCATGGTTCATGCTCGTGAATTATAGTTGTATAATGCGTTATTGTTTCGGCTGTCCATGTTACATTACATCGTTTTATATTTGCAGGGCTGTATCGTGGCCCGGTCCGGGCTATTATAAATTATTCATTTTTTTACGAAGGCTGAGACGGTAGATAGCCGGAATACCAGTGGAGAACGTACATGGCTGATAGATTCGTCAATGCGATAATTTCAGAAAAAAAGAACAATGGCAGCTTGCCTGTTATTTCCGGCACCATGGGACCGGAGGCTGTAGATATACGAGCGCTCTATAGCCGGGACCATTTGCTGGCCTTTGACCCCGGTTTTCGTTCTACTGCTTCCTGCCGTAGCGCCATTACTTATGTAGATGGCAATGAGGGCATACTGCTTTACCGAGGCTATCCCATAGAGGAATTAGCGGAGAAGGCAACATATCTTGAAGTCGCCTATTTGCTGATGTTTGGTGAACTGCCTACATCCGAACAACTGGGTGAGTATCGCGAAACCATACGTCACTACAGTATATTGCACGATCAGGTGTTGAGCTTTTATCGAGGTTTCAGGCGTGACGCCCATCCCATGGCGGTTATGGTCGGTGTGGTCGGCGCCTTGTCGGCGTTTTATCACGACATACTGGATATCCATGACAAGCAGGAGCGTATCACGGCGGCGATCAGGCTGGTTGCCAAAATGCCAATGATTGCCGCTACCAGTTATATCTATAACATCGGCCGGCCACAACGCTATCCTGATAATGAACTTGACTATGGCGCCAACTTTTTGCAAATGATGTTTGGCCTGCCCAACCAGAAGTATGAGGCCGATCCTGTTCTTGCCGGCGCAATGGAAAAGATTTTTATTCTTCATGCCGATCATGAGCAGAATGCGTCGACTTCCACTGTTAGACTGGCGGCTTCATCCGGCGCCAATCCTTTCGCCTGTATCTCCGCGGGTATTGCCAGTCTCTGGGGTCCCGCCCATGGCGGAGCCAATGAAGCGGTGCTGAGTATGCTGAAAGAGATCGGCACGGTGGACAATATTCCCAAGGCCATCAAGCGCGCCAAGGATAAGGATGACTCATTTCGTTTGATGGGATTCGGCCACAGGGTCTATAAGAATTTTGACCCGCGTGCACGTGTGATACAAAAGTCCGCCAAGGAAGTGCTGGATCACCTGGGGGTCGATGATCCTTTACTTGAAATCGCCATGCGCCTGGAGGAGATCGCGCTGGTGGATGAATACTTTGTCGAGCGTAAGCTTTACCCCAACGTCGATTTCTATTCTGGCATACTGCTCAAGGCCATGGGTTTTCCCGTAAACATGTTTACTTCCAACTTTGCCCTGGCAAGGACATCGGGCTGGGTCAGTCACTGGCTGGAACTGCATGAGGATACGACCCACGGCATAGACAGGCCGAGACAACTTTATACGGGTCATACGTTGAGGCATTATCCAGAAAAATAGTCAGGATGCTCTGAGGGGCTCAGTTTTTATCGTTTATATCATCCCTGACAAAAGGAATGGTTATAAACTCATCTTTGGGGATGTTGAGTTCGACCGCGCGCCTGGCCAGTTGCACAACCGAGACAAAGCCTTCACGCAGGGCGATCTGTAATAGCGGATCAGGGTTACAGCTGTATTCTCGACAAACCCGGGGCCGCGTTGCCCAGATATTGCAGTGGTGGGTCTTTCGATTGAAATTGACGCAATACCCTTTTTCATCTTTGTCGACATAGCCCTTGGGTGGCAGGCCTTCGATTTCATTAGGGACTTGTTCGTCGGGATCAAGGCGTACAAGCAGTCGACAACAATAGCTCCCGCAACCCGCATACCGACCGGCGTCGCAGTCCACATCCGAACGGTAAAATTCATTTTCGTTTAGAGTCATAACATGATCTTGAGTGTTGAATATTGGGCACGCACGGCAATAGACATATGTCTAACTAGATTCTAGACAAAAACTACACCATAACAAGTTGTGGCCAGGGGAACGTAATATAAGACTCTGTTTATAAACTGAAAACCAGCTGTTTTTTTATGTGCAGGTCAGGCCTGGTAATTATGCCGTTTGTAGCCGATAGAATACCGGGGCCGGCAATCAGGACAGGCCTTTAATCTCTTCCTGTCAGCTCACCTGGAGCGCCTGCTGTTGGTGTGGTGGGAATGTTTACTCCGTGTGCACAATTTTTTATGCACCAGGTTTGTGAACCTGTGTCGTGTCTGATTTTTCCTCCCAGCCAGGGCGTCGCATCGTAAGCTACGCTATTTTCCGTAACGCTTGCTGAGATCACCGTAGGCATCGATGCGGCGGTCACGGAAAAAGGGCCAGATACGGCGCACGGCCTCGCAGTGTTTGAGATCCAGTTTGCTCACACAAACACCGGCTTCCGCCATGCCCAGTTGTTGCAGCATCTCACCTTGCGGTCCGGCGATAAAACTGGAACCCCAAAAATGGATACCGGGTGTAACGTCTGTGGGGCCAGGCTCGAAGCCTACGCGGTTGCAACTGATGACGGGGATGCCGTTGGCAATGGCGTGGGCGCGCTGGATAGTGATCCAGCTATCCCGTTGTCGCTGTTGTTCAACCTCTTCATCGCGGCTGTCCCAGCCTATGGCGGTAGGATAAATGAGCACATCGGCGCCATGCATGGCCATCAAGCGGGCCGCCTCCGGATACCATTGATCCCAGCATATCAGTACACCCAGTTTTCCCAGCGATGTGTCTATAGGCAGGAAATTACCCTCTCCCGGTGTGAAATAAAATTTTTCGCAATAACCCGGATCATCGGGGATATGCATCTTGCGGTAACTGCCGGCCAGGCGGCCATCGCTGTCGAGGACGATGGCCGTATTGTGATAAATACCCGCTGCGCGACGTTCGAAGACCGAGCCGACAATGACGATGCCCAGTTCTTTGGCGAACCGGCCCAGCGCCTGGCTGGTGGGGCCGGGAATCTCTTCGGCGAGATCAAAGTGATCCGTGTTTTCGGTCTGGCAGAAATAGGCATGGCCGTGCAATTCCTGTAGCACAAGCAGTTGCGCGCCCTGGCTCGCGGCCTCACGACAGCCCTCTATACTTGTCTTCAGATTTTGTGCCGGGTTATTGGTGCAGCCATGTTGCACCAGGCCTGCAATCAAGATGTTTGTTTTCTTGTTCATGATGCAGTGACAGTGGGCAACACACCTTGGGGCAGTTGCATGGTAATGCAATGCAGGCTGCCGTATTGCTGTATCAGCGGCAAGCAGTCGATTGCAATAACCTCCCTGTCAGGAAAGGTCTCGCTCAGCGCCTGTAACGCTGTCTGATCGGCCGGATCATCATAAACAGGCACCAGCACAGCGCCATTGATGATGAGAAAGTTGGCATAGGTGGCCGGTAGGCGTTGTCCGGCAGTGTTGTAGATCGCGGCCGGTAAGGGCAGTGGTACCAGCTTATAGGGCCGGTCGCTGATGGCGCGTAAAGAACGCAGTTGGTCTGCCATCCGCGAGAGCGAAGCGTAGTGTTCATCTTCCGGGTCATCACAACTTGTGTAGGCGATCGTGTCTGCATTGCAAAAGCGCGCCAGCGTATCGATATGTCCATCGGTGTCATCGCCGGCCAGCGCGCCGACATCCAGCCACACAATACGTGTCAGGCCGAACCAGTCCTTGAGGTCGCGCTCAAGTGCGCTGCACTCCACATTGGCATTGCGCCGGCTATCCATCAAGCAGGAGCGGGTGGTCAGCAGGCTGCCCGAACCGTCTACATCAATGCTGCCCCCCTCCAATACGTAGGGCATATATTCCATGGGCGTGTCGCCAAAACCATCTTTGTGCAGCAGCGTGCGTGAAACGCCGTTGTCTTTATTGGTGCTGTATTTGCCGCCCCAGCCATTGAACTGGAAGTCCAACAGGGCGGCTTCATCCTGGCAGATGACAGTGATCGGTCCATAGTCACGTACCCAGGTGTCGTCACTGGGAACCGTAATCAGGGAAATCGCCTGCAGATCGGTGCTGCTGGATTCAAGCAGGACCTCAACATGGTCACGGTGGGTCTTGTCATAGCAAGCAATCAACACGCGCTCATAGCGGCTGATATGTTCAGTCAATACAATATAGACTTGCTCGATTTCCTTAAGCTGGCTGGCCCAGTCATGGTAGCGGTGGGGCCAGGTAAGCATGACGCCGGATTGTGGTGCCCATTCCGGAGGCAGATAGGTGCGACAGTTTGTAGACATATGCGTGTAGTCAGGTCTGGAATGCCAGTATTGTGATACCCGGGGTGACAAAATCGGCTCAATCCAGTAAATCGGGTTTGACCTCTCCCGGCAAGCGGTTTTTAATCCGGCTCCCGAACTCACTAGACAGCCTACTCTGGACTCCGCCATGCCCCTGATTCGCCCCTTTGCCGGTCTACGCCCGGCTGCCGACCGTGCCGATGATGTCGCCGCTCCGCCTTACGATGTGTTGAATACCGAGGAGGCCCGTCGACGTGCCGATGGCAGGCCCTGGAGTTTCCTGCATATATCAAGACCGGAAATAGACCTTCCTGAGGGCACCCGTCCTTATGATGATGCCGTGTATCGCAAGGGTAAGGAGAACTTCGATCGCATGCTGCAAGAAGGCGTCCTGCTGCAAGACGAGGCCCCCCGCTATTACCTGTATAAACTCGTCATGGACGATCATGAGCAGACAGGGCTGGTGGCTGTAGCCTCGGTCCTGGACTATGACAGCAATCGCATACGCAAACATGAATTCACGCGCCCGGACAAGGAGGACGACAGGGTCAAGCAGATCGATACCCTGGGCGCACAGACCGGCCCGGTGTTTCTAACCTATCGTCACAATGAAGCAATTGATGCCCTGGTCAACCGGATTACGGCGGCGGCGCCCGATGTGGATATTACGGTCGATGATGGGGTACGGCACAGTCTGTGGGTGGTCAGTGATAATGCGCAAATCGAGACCATCAGCCAGACCTTCGATGCTATGGATTGTCTGTATATTGCCGATGGCCATCATCGATCCGCCGCGGCCTCGCGTGTCGCGGCCATGCGCACACAGCGTGACCGGGATGCAGACAGCAATTATTTTCTGTCAGTGATTTTTCCCGATAATCAGGTGAAGATTCTGGATTACAACCGCGTCATTACTGATCTGAACAGCCAGGATGAAGCAAGTTTTCTGGAGAAAGTCGGCACCCGATTTACTGTCGACAAGCGCGATACCGAGGTGCGCCCTGCTGCCAACGGTGAATTCGGCATGTATCTGCCGGGCCAGTGGTATCGTCTGACGGTAAACGCTGATTTAATTCCGGCCGATGATCCCGTGGCTCGGCTTGATGTTAGTCTATTGGCTAACAATCTGATTGAGCCGGTGCTGGGTATCAGTGACCCCCGCCGCGACAAGCGCATCGATTTTGTCGGCGGTATACGTGGATTGAAGGAACTGGAGCGTCGCGTGGACTGTGGCGAGATGGCCGTGGCTTTTGCCTTATTTCCAACGTCTCTGGACCAGCTTATGGACGTGGCCGATGCTGGTGAAGTTATGCCACCCAAGTCCACCTGGTTTGAGCCCAAATTGGCTGATGGCCTGGTGTCACACGTTATAGACTAACGCTGAACCCCATCGCTGATTCGGGCCAGTATGGCGTCACGCCAGCGCGTCGATAGCAGCCGGCGCATGACCTCAAAAAATGTTGCCGGAACCGTAACCCGATAACGCGCCCTGGG
>BTRG01000058.1:0-14965 GCA_036986275.1 Gammaproteobacteria bacterium
GGCCAACGTGAAAAAGTATTTTCGCATTAACTCAAGTCTGCAGCCCTTTATCGGAGCCGGCATCGGTTACGCCTCAACCAACATCAGTGGTCCGACGCTCGGAGGCGGTACAGAGGGATTTGCCTATCAACTGATGACAGGGCTTGAGTACCGCGTCACGCACGTCGGTGTCTTCGGCGAGGTCAAATATGTCGGTGCCGATACAGAAGACGCCAATAATGTAAAAATCAATCTTTCGGGTACCGGCGTCTTCGCTGGCATTGCGTTCCATTTCTAAGAAAGAATTGGGGCAGAGTAACCCTGCCCAGTTCAACGGATTCATTAAAGTAAGAGACAATACTGTCTCTTAAGGAGCGCCCCTTTTGCTTTTATCGGTCTTGGTATACTGCTTAAGTGCTGGCTTGATTATTTATTAGAACCGGAGAGATATGAATCGAACAAATGACGAATTTCGTTCAAATGATCTTCTATCGCAAATGGCATAAGATTGGTAAACATATCCAGCAAAATAACAGCATTAACGGAGGAATCAGTCTGAGTTATACTCTTTATACGTTTTGCAATCATAGTATTTACCAAATGCAAATTATCGTAAATCAGTTTTAGCCCGGCTAGTTCCAGATCACTTTCCTTCCCTTCTTTTTTAAGAAAATACTGGGCCAGAAGATACATACCGGTTGCTCTAAAAATAGTGTCTTCCTCGGATGCCAATGGTAAGTGGAAACGGGCCATTGGTTTCAAAAAGGTTGTGTGAGGGCAGCTACTGGTAGCAAACAGCAGACCAAGCAAAGAACATATTCCTCTTTGCGCAGTAGTGTGCTGGGATACATGTCGTTCATCAATAATAACTTCCAGATCTACTTCATCATGTGAACAAACATTTTCGAATCGTCCGATAACACTCGCTAGACTCACAGCAACCGGACAGTTTGGATGAGTTTCACTATCAAGTGGGCAATGTGGGCATCGATGAAACTCGAGCTTGGTCCACTCCGGCAAATCACGGCAAGGTTTATTGACGATCTCAAGACTATGAGCATCTAATTGAAGATTAACATTCTCATGCCTCTGTTTGTCAAAATTGAAGCAATAACGAATTTCTATAACGTCCATATCAAGCTCACTTCACTTCATTAGGCAATATTAAAAACTTGAGAACAGGTCGTCCACGCCAGACGTTTGCATAAGGATTCTTATCCGAATGGCACTTACTTAAGCCAAAATGTAGGGTGGGTTAGCGTTTATTGCGTAACCCACCAACCGTTGCGCAGCAACACAACGCATTTATAATGAGAACATCTGGCGGGTTACGGCGCAAACCGCGCGCCTAACCCGCCCTTCTACATTGATTATGAAACCGCTTAAGTAAGTGTCATTCGATTCTTATCCCGATAATACCTGTTTTCTTCGTTGGGAACGCCCTTTCTTGTCCCAAACCGGCCCTTGTAAGCAAGCGCCAGTTCCTTCAGCATATAGTGCTTCCCGTGAACCATCACCTTGCTTAATCTAAAGTCCTCTGCTGTTCAAATACCATAGGAGCCAGATAATTAATTCCACTTCTTTTATGGTGTGTTCGTGAATCGGTGGGGGCAGCTTACCGGACTCCTTAACCCCCAAAGTGCAATATTCAAGTGAGGGCGGTAGAATTCAGTAAGATTTCGCGGTGATCAGGGTCAATAACCGTGGACTTTGTGGGGAAAGGCTTTTATTCTTCCTGTGCTTCATTCGCCAATTCAATTGAGAATATTTATCAAGAGCCGCCTCATCCCGAATTACATTTTTCTTGGTCCGCGGATATGATGCATGCGCCCGCCGCCAGCGGCGGGGTAGGGTAATAAAAAATCTAAGGAGAACACCATGGCAGATATGAACACCGATGTTTTGATCATCGGCGCCGGGCCCGCCGGGACCAGTGCCGCTTCCCTGTTGCACCAAGCCGGTTATAAGGCGTTGATCATCGAGAGCCAGAAATTCCCGCGCTTTGTCATCGGCGAGAGCCTGTTGCCCCGCAGCATGGATCTGCTGGACGAGGCCGGTATGCTGGAGGCCGTGCATAAACGCAATTACATGGTGAAAAACGGCGCCGTATTCCTGCGCGGCGATCAGGCCTGCACTATCAACTTCGGCGAGCAGTTCACCAACGGTTGGAAATACACCTACCAGGTGCCCCGGGATGATTTCGACAAGGTATTGGCGGACGTCGTCGAGGCCAAGGGCATTGAGATCCTCTGGGAGCACAAGGTCACGGACGTCCGGTTCACGGACACGGGCCCGGAGACGGTGATCCAGGACAAGGATGGCAAGACAATAAGCATTTCGTCGCGTTTCATTCTCGACGGCAGCGGTTACGGACGGGTGTTGCCGCGCCTGCTGGACCTCAACCTACCTTCCAAGCTGGCCATACGCGATTCGATATTCACCCATGTTACCGGGGACAAGCGGCCCCAGGGCTCGGAGGAAGGCCAGATCTGGATCTGTGTACTGCCCGGCAACGCCTGGTTGTGGATCATCCCCTTTTCCAATGGCAAGACCTCCATCGGCGTTGTCGCCAAACCGGATTTCATCGACAGTTTCCCGGGCGAGCTGGACGAAAAGCTGCGGGCCATTATCGACTCCGAACCCAACGCCCGTAAACGCCTGGGCGACACCAAGTTCGTGTTCCCGACCGAGCGCATACACAGTTATTCCATTTCCGTAAAACGGCTGTGCGGTAAGTACTACGCCCTCATGGGCAATGCCACCGAGTTCCTGGACCCGGTCTTCTCCTCCGGCGTCACCCTGGCCCTGGAATCCGCCAACCGGGCGGCCAAGACCCTCATACGGCAATTGAACGGAGAACAGGTGGATTGGGATAAGGAATACGCCGAGTATCTCATGCAAGGCGTCGATACCTTCCGCACCTTCGTCAATGCCTGGTACGAGGACAAACTGTCCACCATCTTCTTCTGCCCGGTCCATCCCGAAGGCGTCAAGAGCCAGGTGTGTTCCGTGCTGGCGGGATATGTTTGGGACAAGGATAACCCCTGCGTGGAACAACACGAGCGCGCCGTCAATGCCCTGGCCGAACTGTGCGCCCAGCAAACGGCTTAGAGGCACTGTAAGTCCCACATAATCCCTCACTCTATTATTTCGAGTATGTGGGGCGCGCAGCGTAATCCAACACAATCATGACTCCTTCCCCCTTTTAGGGGGAAGGCTGGGATGAGGGTGGTTGTCTATGGGTAGAACCCGATCGATGCGGTTCGCAAGCTCACCGCATCCTACGTGAACTTAGGGGGAAAGTTGGGATGGTGGTGGTTGTCTATGGGTAGAACCTGATCGATGCGGTTCGCGGGCTCACCGCATCCTACGTGAACTAACTCTATTAGATGATCGTGGTTAAGTATATTTTGAGTTCTTGCTGTGCGTATCTGCAAAATATCGACACCTGAGACCCGGGTGCATGTAAGTGCTCATTAAATTGCATTCTCAAGGGGAGTCGAACCTCTATTTGCCACCGTGAAGGTATATGTTAGCGGTTGAGGTGTTTGGCAAATTAAATAATCAAAACCGTTGGGAATGGGGTTCTATGCGTACAACTACATAAGAACTGTAGGATGCGCTGCACGTTGTTTCCTGGGTATTCTATATTTTGTTCATACAGGCAAGAATACAGGAACGTAAGCCATTGAATATGGTACTCCCTAGGGGACTCGAACCCCTGTTACCGGCGTGAGAGGCCAGCGTCCTAGGCCACTAGACGAAGGGAGCATAAGCTTGCGGCTGGAAAGGTGTGTATTATACGGCTGGTCAATAATCCTACAACCACTACGAGCAGCCGTATTTACATAAAGTTTACTCCCACCTGTGAATAATCCTTCCCCTCAAGTCGACGTCATTTCCGCGTCGGAGCATGGTATTTCCCAGGCCGATATCAGCAAGCAGGCGTTGGACGTGTTGCTGCGCCTGAAGGATGCCGGTTATGACAGCTACCTGGTGGGTGGCTGTGTGCGGGATCTGATCCTGGGCTACGAACCCAAGGATTTCGACGTGGTGACCAATGCCAGCCCGGAAGAGGTGCGCAAGCTATTTCGCAATTGTCGCCTGATAGGCCGTCGTTTTCGCCTGGCCCACGTGCGCTACGGGCGTGAGATCATAGAGGTCGCTACCTACCGCGCCGCGCCGCAGGAGGCCGATGAAGACGCCGATATGGCGCATTCCGATAGTGGCCGCATCCTGCGTGACAACGTCTACGGCACCATAGAAGAAGATGCAATACGGCGTGATTTTGCCTGCAATGCCTTGTACTACAACGCTGCCGATACCACGGTGCGGGATTATGTCGGCGGTTATGCAGATGTGAAGCAGGGGATATTGCGGGTCATCGGCGATCCGGACCGGCGTTACCGCGAAGACCCGGTACGCATGATACGGGCCATACGTTTTGCCGCGAAACTGGGGCTGCGGATAGAAGAGAAGAGCCGTGAACCGATTGTGCGACTGGGGTATCACCTGCAGGAAGTACCGCCGGCACGCATGTTTGAGGAGATCTTGAAGCTCTTCCATAGCGGTATGGCCATGAGTGTCTTTGAAATGTTGCGGCATTACGAGTTGTTCCAGTATCTCTTTCCGGCTACGGACCACGAACTGGATCACGGCACCGATCTCAGTTTCAATCAGCTGGTGACCCTGTCGCTGAATAATACCGATGCACGTATTAATGAGGGCAAACCGGTGACGCCGGCCTTTCTGTATGCCGTGATGTTATGGCGGCCGGTGATGCTGGGCATGGCGACGCGACTGGCCGACGGTATGGCGCCGCAAGACGCGCTGCGCGCTGCGGCCACTGAGGCCTTTCATGAACAGGCGGGTCATACCTCGGTGCCCAAGCGATTCAGCATGGTCACGCGGGACATCTGGGTTATGCAAAAACGCTTTGAGTTGCGTGGCGGCAAACGTGCCCATCGCCTGTTCGATCATCAGCGTTTCCGTGCGGCGTATGATTTCCTGTGTCTGCGCGCCCGTGCCGGCGAAATAGAACCAGGCCTGTGTGAGTGGTGGACCGAGTTCCAGGAAGTCGATCTGGCCGGACGCGAGAAAATGATCAAGGCACTGGGACCTTCCCAACACAAGACCCGGCGCCGCCGGCGCCGCAAGCCCCGGGGGGATCGCGCCGAGGGGCCATCAGGTGGTAACCGTACCGGGAACAACCCATCGTATGATTGAGACACCGGCCATATATATCGGCCTCGGAAGCAATCTTGGCGACCGGCTACAGTCTTTGCAGAATAGCCTGAATGCCTTGCGGCAGTTACCCAATGCCCGGTTGCAGGCCTGCTCTCCTGTGTATTTAACCGCGCCCGTAGGGATTGAGGACCAGCCGGACTTTTATAATGCTGTCTGCGGGCTGCATTGTTCCCTGCCGCCGGTGGAATTGATGCAGTCCTTGCTTGAGATAGAGCAGGATTTGGGCCGCCGGCGACAGGGACCGACAGGTGGGCCACGGACCCTGGATCTGGACCTGCTGCTCTATGGGCAAATGACCTTACAGACAGACAACACCGTGGTGCCGCATCCGCGACTGCACGAGCGCGCCTTCGTGTTGTATCCTCTACAGGATATTGCGCCCGGGCTGGAGATACCAGGCAAGGGGGCGGTGAATGAATTATTAGCGCATTGCCGGGATCAGGTGGTGGAGAGACTGGTGGATACTTTGTCGATCCCGAGCAGCACAGCCCAGGCATAAGAAGTTTAAGATGGAAGCATCACAGCTGGATTATATTGTGGTTGAGGGCCCCATAGGGGTGGGCAAGACCAGCCTGGTGAAACGCCTGGCACAGAGTTTCGGCAGTGAGGCCTTGCTGGAACAGCCGGCGGACAACCCCTTCCTGGAGCGTTTTTATCGAGCGCCCCGGCAATATGCCTTGTCGACACAGTTATCCTATCTGTTTCAGCGAGTGAAACAGATCGAGCAACTCAAGCAGGGTGATATGTTTCACCCCGGCTGTGTAGCAGATTTCATGTTAGAGAAGGACAGCTTGTTTGCACGCATCAATCTGGATGACGATGAGTTACGGCTTTATGACCAGGTCTATGACAGCCTGAGCCTGGACCTGCCCGTGCCGGACCTGGTGGTGTATTTACAGGCGCCTGTTTCCGCGCTGCAGGAACGTGTGCGCAAGCGTGGTATAGACTATGAGCGCTATATGGAGCGAGATTACCTGGAAAAGCTGCACGACGCCTATGCGCAATTCTTTTATCAATACAGCAATGCACCCTTGCTGATAGTGAACACGGCGGAAGTCAATTTTGTCGGCAGCGACAACGATTATAATATGTTGCTTGATCACCTTGCCGGTCTGGGGCAGGGCAGGCATTTCTTTAATCCCGTATCGAGTGACTCATGAGCGCGATTACCGTTAATACCCTAAAGAAGCGAAAACAGGCAGGTGAAAAAATCACTTGCCTGACGGCCTATGATTACAGTTTTGCCAGCCTGCTGGATGCGGCCGGTATAGATATGATTATGGTGGGTGATTCGTTGGGCATGGTCATGCAGGGTAACGACACCACGATACCTGTCAGCATTCAGGACATGGTCTACCACACCCGTTGCGTGGCGCGGGGTTGCGAGCATGCCTTAATCATTTCCGATTTATCCTTTATGAGTTATCAGGCATCGCCGGAACAGGCATTAAAGAGTGCAGGCAAGGTCATGAAACAGGGTGCCCAGGTCGCCAAGCTGGAGGGCGGTGAAGTCATGGCCGATACGGTTCGTTTCCTGACCGAGCGTGGCGTGCCGGTGTGCGCGCATATCGGTCTGACGCCCCAGTCCGTACATAAGCTGGGGGGGTATAGTGTGCAGGGCAGGGACGATGCGTCAGCAAAGCAGTTGCTGAGTGATGCCAGGTCCCTGGATGAAGCGGGCGCCAGCCTGATCGTACTGGAGGCCGTACCCAGCGCCCTGGCGGCGGAGGTGACACGAGCTATCGCTATTCCCACCATAGGCATAGGCGCAGGTCCGGACTGCGATGGCCAGGTACTGGTATTGCAAGATATGTTAGGGATTTATCCGCGTCCCAGTCCCAGGTTTTCCAGGAACTTCCTCGAACAAGGTGGCAGTGTCTCCGGCGCGGTCACGGCCTATATTGAGGCAGTGAAATCCGGCGCCTTTCCCGGTCCCGAACACAGCTTTAGTTGATGCATGCAGCAGCTTGAGTCTGTCGCGGAATTGCGTTTGGCTATTGCTTCATTGCGGCAACAGCATCGCCGCATTGCCTTTGTCCCCACCATGGGGAATTTACACGCAGGGCATTTGCGCCTGGTGCATGAGGCGCGCAAGCAGGCCGATGCGGTGGTGGCAAGCATCTTTGTAAACCCCTTGCAGTTCGGTGCCAACGATGACCTGGATGTTTATCCGCGCACCCCGGAACAGGATAGCGCGGTGCTGGAGGCCGAAGGCGTGAATGTCTTGTTCATCCCCGGGGTGGCCGAGATTTATCCGCGCGGCCTGGAGCAACAAACCAAGGTGAGGGTGCCCGGGGTCAGCGATATTTTATGCGGTGCCTCACGGCCAGGGCATTTTGAAGGTGTCACCACAGTAGTGAACCGCCTGTTTAACCTGGTCACACCCGATATTGCCGTCTTTGGCAAGAAAGACTATCAGCAATTAAAGATAATCCGTCTGATGGTCGAAGACCTGGGATTACCCATAGAAATCATAGGCTTGGATACTGTGCGCGAAACAGACGGTCTGGCGCTGAGTTCACGCAACCAATACCTTACACAGCAGGAAAGGGTGGTGGCGCCCAGATTCTACGAAACCTTGCAAACGGTTGCGAATCTAATAAAGGATGGGCAATTGCAACGCAGAGAGATAGAGATCCAGGCGATAAACATCTTGACGGGTTTTGGATTCGAGCCCGATTATGTCAGTGTGTTGCGACAACAGGACCTGGCTGCGCCTACGGTATCCGATACCTCGCTGGTGATACTGGCTGCCGTGAGGCTGGGGAGCACGCGGCTGATCGACAACCTGGAACTGAGTCTGGTTGCTGATTGAATCGTCGGCGTGAAACCGGGATAATGTAAATATACACCTTATGAATTCCAGTATTCTGATGCAAAGAACCCTATTACGCGCCAAGCTGCACCGTCTGCATGTGACTCATTCCGAGCTCCATTACGAGGGCTCTGTTGCCATAGATGGCAAGTTGCTCGAAGCCGCTGATATTTGTGAGTACGAGAGGATTGAGGTCTATAATGTGACCAATGGTGAGCGCTTTTCGACCTATGCCATACGTGCGGAAGACGATTCGGGTGTCATTTCCGTGAATGGCGCAGCGGCCCACAAGGCCTCACCGGGAGACATTATCATTATTTGCAGCTTTGCGGTGGTGGAAGAAAAAGAGCTGGCCCAACTCAAACCCAGGATGGTTTATGTTGATGAGAATAACCATCCACTACGCATCAGTCATTCCATTCCTGTGCAGGCCGCTTAACCCCTCAGGCTTTTTGCACGGACAGGCCGCGGAATTCGGGCTGTGTGCTCAGCCATTCATTTAGATCATGAACGGCCAGGGGCCGGCTGATATAATAACCTTGAATATAATCACAGCCCAGTATCTCCAGCAGGTCCCATCCTTCCCGGGACTCCACGCCTTCGGCAACCACCTTCAGCCCCAGGTTATGTGCAAGCTCTATCGTCGCCCTGACGATAATGGCATCGTTTTCATTCACCGTCATATTGTTGACAAATGAACGATCGATCTTGATTTCATCG
Source organism: Gammaproteobacteria bacterium (assembly GCA_036986275.1). GTDB lineage: Bacteria > Pseudomonadota > Gammaproteobacteria > Acidiferrobacterales > SZUA-150 > BTRG01. The sequence continues at coordinate 8,762 of BTRG01000058.1, forward strand.
ACGGGTAACTGCCTGATGTAACTCAAAGAACTATAACCGGTACCGAAATCATCAATGGAAAGCGTTATTCCCATATTGTGCAGTTTCTCCAGTGTTCCACGGGCACGCGTGGGATCGGTCATAATGGTGCTTTCAGTGATTTCAAGTTTCAGAAGATGGGCCGGTAGTTGCAAATTGTCCAGGTATAAGCTGATCTGTTTTGGCAGGTCTTTATTGTGCAGATTATGAACCGAGAGGTTTACCGAGACCTGCATGGTTTTGCCACGTTGTGTCCAGAGGGCGCATTCCTGCAAGGCCTTGTTAATGACCTGATCGGCCAGAGGATGGATAAGCTCGGTCTGTTCCGCCAGCGGGATAAACTTGGAAGGCGGGATATTCCCTCGTGTCTTGTGATGCCAGCGCAACAAGGCTTCCGCGCACTTGACCTCACCGGTGGCAACATTGATCAGAGGCTGGAAATGCAACTGTAATTCATTTCCAAAAATGGCATGACGCAGTTCACTCGTCAGGGTTAGTCGTTTATGGCTGTGCTCATCTTTCTCGGGATCATAGAAGTCAAAGCCCAGTTTCTGCCGCTTGGCGACATACATGGCGATGTCAGCGCGCTGCACCAGCACATTGACGTCTTCGCCATGTTCCGGAAACATGACGATGCCTATGCTGGTACCGACATTGAGGCTATGGTTGTTAGCGGTGTAGGGGCGCTGAAAGGCCTCCACCAGTTTTTGGGCAATAGTTTTTGACGCCAATGCATCGGTTTCCGGTAGCAATATGGCAAACTCATCCCCACCGAGACGGGCTACAGTATCTGTTTTTCGTAGCAGGCCGGAAATGCGCACACCTGCCTGTTGCAGGACTGAGTCGCCAACATGATGGCCCAGCGTGTCATTGATTTCCTTGAATCGATCAAGATCCATCATCAGCAGGCCAAAGGGTTTGCCAGAGCGCTTACCACGCAGAATTTCCTTCTGTAGTTCACTGTTGATTAATTTACGGTTGGGCAGTTCCGTCAGCGGATCATGCATGGCCTGGTGTTCCAGTGCTTCGGTCTTACGTTTGACAGCCTCTGTCAGGCTCAGAAAGCGGTCTTCCAGAATGTCGAGTTGGTCACCCGTTCGGTGCGGAATTTGTTCCAGCTGCATATGCCTGGAAAAATCGATTACACGTTCGGATAGGTGTCTGATGCGCCGGGTGATCCAGATCAGGATGAGGCTCAAGGCAGCGACGAAGACAATAGCCGTGATCGAGCGTAAGCGTTGTTCTGTAGCCAATACCGCATGGGTAAGCTGGTTGACTTCGTCCGTCGAGATAAAGGAGGCGAAGTTAATGACCAGGTCTGATGCACCATAATCAAAAAAGCCCTGGCCGGTAATGAGGTATCGACCTTTGAGATCACTGATAAGACTGCCTGGCGCAATCAATTGGCGGTTACTGCTGGCCAGAATTCCTACATGCTCTTCATCCAGCAGGGCAACGATGTTATTGCGTCCCGCTGGACCTTGTGACGTAATTAAAAATTGCTCATCCAGTGGCGAGGCCAGCATGATGGTGGCGATATGCTTGCCGGAGTTATCCACAATGGGTTCAGAGGCCAGTATGTACGGCGTGTCAGAGAATTTTGTCAGGAAACTCTGATTACGACTAAGGCGTATCAGCAACCCATGTGCATTGTATAATTCCTTCGGCAGGGGCAGGTCATCGGCCTGATAATATTCCTGAGTTTTATGATTGGCATCCATCAGTAATACAAAATGAGGTTGTACAAATTTTCTGAGTACAGACAGCACGGGCAGCCAGGAAGGCGTGCTGTTATAGGCAATTGGCTCGGGCCTGTTGCGCCAGCGAGAATTCCGAACGTAACGATTCAAACTATTGTTGGTGGCGAAGAGCTTGATGGTCTGGTGGTGCGCCTTGACGTAGCGATCAAACGAGATGCGTTGTTCGCGCGCCTGATTGCTAAAACGTTCCGCCAGTTTGGTCTGGAATATCTCCTTCAGGCTCCGTGTTTGTATCGAGTCCGATACCGTCCAGACAATACTGCCCGTCAAGACAACAAGCGTCAGCATCTTGAATGTTAAAGACAGTCGTTTGAAAATAATCACAGGATTTATCGTGGTGTTGTCATGACAGGCTCGCCTATGAGCTCATCTTTTCTGAATTTCCAGCCGGACTTCCTGAGCGCTGTATAAGGAATAAAATCAAATGCTTTATGATGTTTTTCAATATAAGACCGTAAGTACTCCACCAGGGCTTGCGCGCGCTGGTGCCGTTTGCTTGAGCCCTTCCAGGTAGTAAGATTATAGGTGCGATATAGTGGATAATGCCCTTTCAACATATATTCCTCATCGGAAGGGTGATGATTATCAATCTGAAGCACTTTCACTTTACCCATCGATTGATGATGTCGCACCATATAGAGTGTTTCATAGCCTATGGTGTCAGGGCTTTTTGAGACCTGAGCAATCATATCGGGGATGACACCTACTTCATAAAGTCTCGGGGTGAAGTTTTCTTCAACGGCCAACGGCCCTCGCCAATGACCGGGCCGGACTTTGCAATGTAGACGGCCTACAGGCTGTATCAGGCTGTTGCGATCGACAGGGCTGGATAGAGCGGACCAGCGGGACAGTTTTCCAGAGAAGATTTGTTTGGCCTCGGCCTGGGTCACTGAACTGATCGGGTTGTCTGGATGCGTGATCAAGGCGATGGGAGCGATGGCCAGAGTATGAAAGATGAGTCCGGGCAGTCTGTCTGTTGCACCCGGTGGGCAACAGAATCCCCCAATGTCTATGGTTTTGCGCAACAGACGGCCCGCGGAAATACCACAGGTTCCCTTGCGGATGACGATGTTCAATTTATGCTCGACGGCATAGCGTTCTACGGTGGCACGCAGGGCCGGATAGGTCTGTTGTCCCAGGCTGATAATCAGGTCTGCGTCGCGGTTCTTGGCTTCTGGTGTTACTGCCTGCAGTTTCCATGTGCTGGACATCGGGCTAATGACCTTCGGGTCACTAAAGGCGGGGGCGTCATGTGCGGCCTGCGCAGGGCTGCATACCGTCATCAGCGAGAGCATAACAAACAGGCCATATCGTTGGTTCAGCAGGAATCTCATGGTGACGTCCTTGATCCTTTATCCCGTAGTTTGGGTGGAAACCAGTATTCTTTGAGGGGGGGGGTTGCTTGGTGCCGCTCAATAAATATTCTCATAAAAACAATGGTATAAGCCTAGCATAGGCTGCATGACCCGCAATGTATTATAGAATATAACGAATTTATTGATTTTCCAGGGTCAGCGTGGACGATTGCGCCCCGAGGCGTGAGAAGTGGCGTTGTTGTGGGGGGTGACTTGTTTGATCGAGTCTGGTGTTCAGCTTGTCTACCAGTGATCCCGGTCCGGCGATATAGAAATCGCAATCTGCCAGGTTATCCCGCTCAATGATTGCCTGTGCAAGTTGCTCGATACTCCCGTCTATGGGCTCATATTCCAGTTCGTCCAGCGCATCGGACCAGGCACGGCACTGGTTTTCCAGATAGCGACCGTGGGCGCGGACACTGTACCAATACATCATCATATGTTCGGCGGCCTGTATTGCCATGGCGTGCTCAATCAAGCTCTTAAGCGGGGCGAAGCCGTGCTCCAGGGCGACAAAAATAATGGGCCGATGAGACTCTTCGTCCAGTAGAAACTCGCCTTCGGGTCCATCGATGTACAGGGTGTCTTTGGGTTTTAGCCGGGACAGTAGGGAGGCGATGTCCTTGTCGCCGGATGGCGGCAGGTGGAATTGCAGATTTCGATCATCACAGGGACAACTGGCAATGGGCAGCGTGACCCAGTGTGATTGATCGTGGCTGAGACGTATGCTCTGACCGGCCAGGAATCGCAGGCGCTGTGCACGTGGGGTTTGCAGGCTCAGGATGAGAGTATCATCAGGCTGGGTCTGCATGCGCTTAATCCTGGTCGCAATCCGCTGGCGTGGAATATCGCTAACGCTGTTGGCTTCATGGGCCTCGAAGACAACATCGCTAACAGCGGTATTGCTACAAAGCAGCATCATACCCAGGCCCTTTTCCGCCTCACTGAATACATAGTCGTGGTGTTGCACTTTTTTAATTTCACCTGAAATCAGTTTGGCCAGGCACAACCCACAATTGCCATTGCTGCAGCCATAATTTAGCGATAGACCCGCACGCAATGCGGCCTCCAGCAGGGTGTCGTCACCATCGACGAGGAAGTCCTTGCCGCTGGGTCGAATATGCGCATGGGCGCTCATGACACGCAAAAAGTGGTCCTTGGCAACAATGGATTCCGGGAAGTCGCTGGCAAGCTCCTTGTCTTCCAGCAGCTCTTGCAGCCAGGAGCGCGATTCATTTGCAGATGCGAGTTTGTTCTGTATCTGTTTGATCAAATCCTGGTAACGGGCCAGCCTGGACTTGGTGTCGGCCAACTCCAGGCTTAAGGCCCCGAGCCGGGTGGCCAGCACGTCGGTATCGGGCAGCACGCGCTCACGTACGCGTCTGCCAAAGGCCTTGGCCATGATTTCACGTACACGTATGAGTTCTTTGTCGTCTTCCAAGTGTGAATCAGGAAAGACTCGTAGCAGATCCTTTGGTTCTACCATGCCCTCAAAGGTGGCGAGCTCACCCTCGCTGATTTTTCTTTGCAACACGCCACGGCTGACACCCACCAGGCGTGCGGCACGAGACAAGGTGAGTAATTTTGGCATGCCAGGTTATGTCACATTCCGTGGTTGCATTGCCTCAGAGTATGTTGGCTAGCGGCCAACTTCAAGTAATAACTGTAATTAATAAACAAGTACCAATAAATAAAAGAAGGGAATAAGCCGGTTGGACACAGTTGAAGTCGTTCAGAGAGGATAAAATGGTACCGAGGGTCGGACTCGAACCGACACGGTGTCACCACCACCGGATTTTGAATCCGGCGCGTCTACCAATTCCGCCACCCCGGCAAGGGAGCGCTAGTATAACGATTCCCAAAAAAATTGTAATCGTGGCAGGCGCCGGATACGCTAGCGCGCCATGAAGAAGTCTGATTTTGATTTTGACTTACCCGAAGCATTGATCGCCCAGTATGCCGTGGAACCGCGCTCGGCCAGCCGATTGTTGGTATTGCAGCATGAAACTGACCGTATGGACCAACAGTTTACTGACTTGCCAGATTTACTAAACTTCGTTGATTTACTGGTGCTTAACGATACCCGGGTAGTGCCGGCGCGCCTGTTTGGCGTCAAAGAGACCGGTGGCCGTGTAGAAGTAGTGATAGAGCGTATCTTAGAGGAGAACCGGGTATTGGCTCTGGTGGGGGCCGGCAAGACTCCCAAACCGGGCACCCGTTTACTGCTTGCGGGTGAGCTGGATGTGATGGTATTGGGACGGGAGGGGGACCTCTTTAATCTGCGGTTTGAATCGGAGTGCCCTGTGCTGGAGTTATTAGAACGATACGGTCACACTCCCTTGCCGCCCTATATACAGCGCCATGCCGAGCAAGCTGATCGCAGCCGTTATCAGACCGTGTATGCCGATAGACCCGGGGCCGCCGCGGCACCCACGGCAGGTCTGCACTTCGATGATGCCTTGCTGGAGCAGATCAAGGCCCGGGGCGTGCAAACCGCTTTTATCACGTTGCACATCGGTGCCGGGACTTTCCAGCCCATGCGCGTGGACAACATCCTGGACCATACGATGCATAGTGAGCGCATAGAAGTCAGCGAGGCGGTGGCCAAGCAAATTGCCGACACACGCCAGGCCGGGGGCCGGGTGATTGCCGTGGGCACGACGGTGGTGCGCGCCCTGGAAACGGCGGCACGTGAGACCGGCTGGGTTACGGCCTTTCAAGGTGAAACGGATATCTTTATTTATCCCGGCTATGAGTTTAAAACCATTGATGCCATGGTGACCAATTTTCATTTGCCGGAGTCGACCTTGCTGATGCTGGTCTGTGCCTTTGCCGGCAAGCAGCGGGTGTTGAATGCCTATGCCCATGCCGTGGAGCAGGGTTATCGCTTTTTCAGTTATGGAGATGCCATGTTTATCGGCAAGGGTGAAGCGGTTTAAGTCAGGAAGAAAAGGGGTCACCCATTAGCCCGCCCCGGTCAATAGCCTAAACGTATCCCTGCCGAAAACAGCATAAACATTTAACTTCATCCATCGTCGTTACGAACATCGCACCCGTTATGTCTTAGTCTT
>BTRG01000059.1:0-14283 GCA_036986275.1 Gammaproteobacteria bacterium
CTGACTACCAGAAAAGCGTATGGTTTTCGGACTTATCATGCCGCTGAAATCGCTTTATATCATACGCTTGGGGCGTTACCCGTACCGGAAACTACCCACGAATTTTTCTGACGAGGCAAAATTTTCAACAGCCTGTTAAGTCTTGCCTGCGGCATGGTCGATCATGTTGCTGATGACCGCATTCCATGCCAACGCCAGGTTACGGCGATTGTAACCGCCGCCGCCCAATGCCAATAACCGACCGCCACAGTATTCCTCGGCCAGCAGGCAGAGTCGCTTGGTGGCGTGGGCATGTGCCGCGTGACTGTATCGCAGATGTGTAATGGGATCACCGGCCAGACTGTCGGCGCCGGCCTGAAATATAATGAGCTCCGGCTTGAACTGGCGTAAGAAGTCTTCCACCTTGTCCCAGGCCTGTAGAAAAAGATCGTCATCCGCATGGGGTGGCATGGGGATGTTGAGCTTGCTGCCGGCGGCTTGGCCGATGCCTGTCTCCCCGGTGTTACCGGTTCCCGGATAGAGATAGCGGCCGTCTTCATGTAAGTCTGCAAAGATTAATTCAGCATCATTTTCATAACTATAAAATACGCCATCCCCATGATGGGCATCGATATCAACATAGGCTATGCAGGCAAGACCGTGGTGCCGACGTGCGTGCTCGATGGCCACGCCGATATCGTTAAAGACGCAAAAACCTGCTGCACTGTCGCGCCGTGCATGGTGCAGCCCGGCAATCGGTATAAAGCAGTGCCGGGCCTTGTTTTGCATGAGCGTATCCAGGCCGTCCAATACACTTCCGACGACATATCGCGCTGCCTCATAAATACCCTTGAATGAGGGTGTGTCGCCATAATCAAGAAATCCTTGTCCGCTTTTTGATTGCTCTATTACGCGGCCGATATAGCTTCGCGTATGAAATAAAGTGAGTGCCGACTCCTCACAGAGCCTTGGCTCGGCGATGGCAATTTTGCTATCCAAGTGTTGATCCAGGGTTTCCTGCCAGAAGGCCTGCAGGCGATCGGGGCCAAAGGGATGGTTGTGTCCAAAACTATAACACGCCAGTTGTGCTCCATAATAGACTCGCGGTTTCATGAACGCCTGATCAGGTCTTTCTGTACATCAGATTATAACTACAATAAGTGCTGTGCATGAACAGGGGTAATAATAAAATTCCGAGGATTAATAGCACGATAAACCCTGTTATATCCGTTGCAGGTAAAAATATATTGAAAACAATGAAAGGCAGAGCATACATAATAATGTGGATGCTGAAGGGGTAGCCATTCTTTAACCAGGCCTTGGAGCTCATGATGACTGCATCTACCAATGTCATATCTTCGAACAGTGTCAGCGGAATGGCATAGAAAGCGGCAACAGCGATAAAGAAATAGAAAACCAGCAAAAGTGTTTCTATACCTAATAAACGCAAGCCACCGGTGAACCCGGCATCAACCATAACGGTGGCTGAGAAAAAGGAAGTCCCACCGAGTAAGTGACCCAGAATCTCCAGCAGCAGTCCCGTCAGCAACATGGCCGTCCCCAGAAATATGATGGGGATGACTTTTTCACCATGGGTAAAAATGCCGGCCAGTATTTTCAGCGCCAAAGAGACTTTATCTTTAAAGGTTTTATTCAGTTTGTGTTTGCCTTTGGCAAACTGACTTATCATTAATAAACCGCTGGCATAGACAATAGGGATGATAAAGAGCAACAGCAGCTTGCCAATAATAGGGATGCGGAATAACAGTAAGGCCAGGATCATGAACAGCATAGCGGCAAGCATCCAGGGCAGGATATTATTTTTCCAAAAACGCCAGCCACATTGTAACCACTGACTGACATGATTCAGTTGCTGTCGACGGATTTGCATGGTTCCTCCCTGAGAGCAGCACGTAAATAGGCTAGCATAAGCAAGCAAGTGGCCGCCAGAAAGAAAACACAGGGCATTACAGACGGTGTTATCAGCATGGCTGATGAGTGGCTGTGTTTTAGCGGTGACTACAGATGAGCAGAATTGTTGCCAACGGGATCTGTAGTGTGCAGCAGGTTGAGCAGGCTTTTTTCATGTTGTCTGCGGTGTTGCAGGATACGCTTGAAAACATCAGGATTCTTGGTATGGGTAATTTCTCCAGGTCGGGGAAAATGCATGTCGTTGAGGCGTGACAGCCAGAAACGCAAGGCCGCCGCACGTAGCATGATTGTCCAGGCCTGATGCTCGGTGTTGCTCAAGGACCTTTGCGTTTGATAGGCGCTTAACAGGGCATGAGCAAGCTCCCCGTTGAGTGAGCCGTCAGTATTACTGCACCAGTCATTGACAGTGACGGCAAGATCGTAGATCAATGCATCGGTGCAGGCATAATAAAAATCAATCAGGCCGCTGAGATTAACGCCCTCAAACAGGACATTGTCTCGAAATAAATCGGCGTGAATGATGCCGCGAGGGAGGTCGCTATGGCGGCAGGTATCCTGCGCCTGCAGTTCATGCTGTAATAATTCCATTTCCGGGTCAGACAGACAGGAGCATAGTTTTGCCGCGGTACTGTGCCACCAGGCAGGTCCGCGTTTGTTTTTTCGCTGTGATGGAAATTTCTGTCCGGCAATGTGCATCCTGGCCAATACATTTCCAAGTGCCCGACAATGCTGTGCGGTGGGGCGCTCCACCGATGCACCCTTGAGGCGCTGTATCAGGGCGGCGGGTTTGTTTTTTATTGTATCCAAATAGCGCCCGTTTTTGTCCGCCGCCGGGTGGGCGCAGGGTATATTATGCTCAGCGAGGTAAGCCGTTAGGTCCAGGAAAAAGGGTAATTCCTCGTATGTGAGTTGCTCGAATACTGTTAATATGAATTCTGACTTGTCTGTTGTAACAAAGTAATTAGTATTTTCTATACCAGAGCTGATACCTTCGTGATTCAGCAGCTTGCCCTGGTTGTACTGTGAGAGAAACCGGGAAAGTTCCTCGGCATTGACTACTGTGTAAACAGACATGAAATTAAAATTGCTTTATGACCCACATAGGAATGGAAATGGTAGGTTCCAGACCGTGACGGGTGAATTCACCGTAGCCTTCATTGTCAATCAGATAATACGGTTTACCTTTTTTAGGAGTAATTTTTATCATATAAAGCTTGCCGTTCACCCGGTATTCCTCGTGTATGGCTTTGGCCTTGCGCACTATGGTGATTTCCGGTTCCAGGTGATCTGGAAAGTCACTTTCTAGCGGTCGGCCTTGTTCAGGTAAAGGCGGCGGTGGAGGTATTTCTTCCTTTGTCTGGTCGGCCAGAGCGATGTTCGCTAGCAGAGTCGCGGAAATGAAAAGGTAACGCATGTCATCATCCTATAAGTTCAACTTGATTTCTTCTTCTTCCACAGAGGGTTCGAAGCCACTGTTTTCGTAATAACGAAAAATTGCCTCTATGGTTTCATCAGCGGTATCGGCTATGACGAACATATCCAGATCCTCCGGGCTAATGACTTTTTCTTCAACCAGTGTGGCTTTGAACCAGTCAACCAGACCGGTCCAGAAGGGGCGGTGCACCAGCACGATGGGCATGCGTACACTCTTGCCGGTCTGTATCAGAGTTAGTGCCTCAACGAGTTCGTCCAGGGTGCCAAAGCCACCGGGCATGACGACATAGGCCTTGGCGTATTTGACGAACATCACCTTACGGGCAAAGAAATGCTGAAAGCTTAGGCCGATATCCTGAAAATCATTCCCGGTTTGTTCATGCGGTAGTTCGATATTCAGACCAACGCTGGGAGACTTGCCGGCAAAGGCGCCCTTGTTGGCCGCCTCCATGATACCGGGGCCGCCTCCGCTGATGACACTGAAGCCGGCATCAGAGAGCTTGCGGGCGATTTCTTCGGCCAGGATGTAATAGGCATGCTCCGGGTCGGTACGGGCCGAGCCGAAAATGCTGACCGAGGGTTCGATCTGGGACAGTCGCTCAAAGCCTTCTACAAATTCCGCCATGATCTGGAAAATCTTCCAGGACTCGCGTGACATGATGCGTGAAGACGTTCGCAGACCGATCAGCTTGTTGACTGTGGGTTTGTTGTCGTTCATAAGGTCTTTTTAACACACCCGGCGAAACACCGCAGTATGACGCAGTCAGACAAACAAATGCCGCGCCTGATATTGGTCGATGGTTCCTCCTATCTGTACCGCGCCTATCATGCCTTGCCCAATCTCACCAATTCCAAGAGAGAGCCCACGGGCGCGGTTTTTGGTATTACCAGCATGTTGCAAAAGCTGTTGAAGGAATATGAACCCGAATACATCGCCGTGGTATTTGATGCCAAGGGCAAGACCTTCCGGCACGATATCTATCCGGACTACAAGGCCAATCGCCCACCCATGCCGGAGGATCTGCGCACGCAGATTGCGCAGGTGTACGATGTGGTGCAGGCACTCGGGCTGCCGCTGCTCAGTATAGAAGGGGTGGAGGCCGATGACGTTATCGGCACCCTGGCCACACAGGCGACGTCAGCAGGCATGGAGACGCTCATCTCCACGGGCGACAAGGACATGGCGCAGCTGGTGAATGAGCACGTTACCCTGATAGACACCATGAAGGATACGCAAATGGATGTTGCCGGTGTGGAGCAAAGATTTGGTGTCCCGCCGGCAGCGATCATCGATTACCTCGCCCTGATGGGGGATGCCTCGGACAATATCCCCGGCGTGCCCAAGGTCGGTCCCAAGACAGCGGCCAAATGGCTGCAACAATATGGTTCGCTGGATAACATCATTGCCCATGCCGACGAGATCAGCGGCAAGGTAGGTGACTCCTTGCGTGCATCACTGGAGCAACTGCCTTTATCCCGGACTTTAGCTACCATTCGGTGTGATGTCGCGCTCAACCAGACCCCTGAGGAGTTAAAACGGCTGCCCCGCGACGATGGAAGACTGCGTAATAATTTTATCGAGCTGGAATTCAGCCGCATGTTGGCGGAGCTGGAGGGGGATGATAGCGATCATATCGTGTCATCCCGACAACATGCACAATATGAGATTATTGTTGATAAAGCATTATTGCAGACCTGGATAGAACGTTTACGCACAGCGGAGCTGTTTGCCTTCGACACCGAGACCACCAGTGTTGATGCCTCCCGTGCGGAACTGGTCGGATTGTCGTTTACAGACAGGGTCGGGGAAGCAGCCTATGTGCCGGTGGCGCATGATTATCCCGATGCCCCCGAACAGCTGGACAGGGATTATGTATTGGCAAAGCTACAACCTTTGCTGGAAGATGATGCGCAATATAAGGTAGGTCAAAATCTTAAATACGATATGAGCGTGCTGGCTCGCTACGGCATCACCATGCGTGGTATCGCCCATGACACCATGCTGGAGTCCTACGTGGCTGACAGTACCGCCTCACGCCATGATATGGACAGCCTGGCAAGTAAATACCTGGGCTATAAAACCATTAAGTATGAGGATGTTGCCGGCAAAGGTAAGCATCAGCTGACTTTCAATGAAGTCGATATCGAACAGGCTGGACCTTATGCCGCGGAAGACGCGGATATCACGCTTCAATTGCATCAAGCTTTGTGGCCAAAGTTACAGGCCATACCGGCATTGGCCAGTCTATATACTGATATTGAGCTACCGTTGTTGTCGGTGCTGTCCCGAATCGAGCGCAGGGGTGTTTGCATAGATGCTGTTATGTTACGCAAGCAGAGTAGTGAGCTGGCGCACCGCATGTTGGAGATCGAACAACAGGCGTATGATGAGGCCGGGCAAACCTTCAATCTGGCCTCACCCAAGCAAATACAGGAAATCCTTTTTGAGAAGCTGGAGCTGCCGGTGCGTAAGCGCACACCCAAGGGTCAGCCCTCGACGGCGGAAGGTGTGTTGCAGGAATTGGCGCTGGATTATCCCTTGCCGCGGCTAATTCTCGAATACAGAGGCATGAGCAAACTGAAGTCCACTTATACGGATAAGTTGCCGGAGATGATCAATCCGGACACGGGACGTGTGCATACTTCTTATCATCAGGCCGTTGCCGCTACCGGTCGCTTATCTTCCAGTGACCCCAATTTGCAGAACATCCCGGTGCGCACAAAGGAAGGCCGCCGTATTCGTCAGGCTTTTGTGCCGGAGCCCGGCTTTATCATGATGTCTGCTGACTATTCACAAATAGAGCTGCGCATCATGGCGCACCTATCAGGCGACGAGGGATTGTTGCAGGCTTTTCAGCAAGGCGTGGACGTGCACCGGGCAACAGCGGCGGAAGTCTTTGGTGTCAGTGCTGAGGAGGTTAGCAACGAACAACGACGCCACGCCAAGGCCATTAATTTTGGTTTGATCTATGGCATGTCGGCCTTTGGTTTGGCCCAGCAGATCAAGGTCGATCGCAGCGCTGCTCAGGACTATATCAATCGTTACTTTGAGCGCTATCCCGGTGTAAAGGTATTTATGGACAATACACGCGCCCGGGCTCATGACCAGAGTTATGTAGAAACCCTGTATGGTCGTCGTCTGTATCTGCCGGAAATCAACTCCAGTAATCATGTGCGCCGTCAATATGCGGAACGCACCGCTATTAATGCCCCCATGCAGGGCACGGCCGCGGATTTGATCAAGTTGGCCATGATCGCTGTAGATAACTGGATAGAGTCGAACGCGGATGAGACGCGCATGATTATGCAAGTCCATGATGAGCTGGTATTTGAAGTACCGGAGCAGGCGCTGGAGGGGGTCCGCGAGCAGGTGATCCGGTGTATGACCGAGGTGGCCGAGTTGTCCGTCCCTTTGCTAGTGGATGTCGGCGTGGGCAGGAACTGGGATGAGGCCCATTGAGCAGTTAGTTAGCGATAATAATACGATTTCTACCGGCAGCCTTGGCGGCATAAAGTGTCCTGTCGGCGATGGCCTGTAAATCGGTATTACCATGCTTGGGGTAGCTGGAAATACCGGCACTGAAGGTGGCCGAGAACTCACCCTGTTCTGTCTGATAGTTTATCTTTTTAAAACTCTTGCGGATTTCATCCAGTATTTCCAGACAGGCTTGGGCATCGCAGCCAGGTAAGGCAATCAGGAATTCCCCGCCACTGTAGCGACCGATCAGATCAGTCTTGCGCAGTCGCTGTTGCAGCAGGCCGGCCAGGTTTTTAATCACACGGTCACCTGTCAAATGGCCGTAGGCGTCGTTTATAGTTTTGAAGTGATCAAGATCCAGCATGGCGACAGACAGCGCGCCCTCGTGACGATCGGCGCGGGCGACTTCGACTTCCAGTTTTTCCTTGGTCTTGGTGTGGTTCAGTAATCCGGTAAGGCTGTCACGATCCATCAGTGATTTGAGATCACGGTAACGTTCGGCACGTATCGAGACAGAGGAAGCAAGGTAGTCCCCATGTATGGGTTTGCTCAGAAAGGCATCACCACCGCGACACATGGCCGCTAGCTGTTTTTCTTTATCCGACTCAGAGGAAAGGAAGACAATAGGGATACCCATATATGATTCCTGTTGCCTGATGACTTGTGCCAGTTCTATACCGGAGCAGCTTGGCATAAACACATCGATTAATATCAGTTCTGGCTGGAATTCGGATAGTGCGCGCATAACATTCATGGGATCGGTGACGATCTTGATTTCCATGCCGGCTTGCTCCAATGTCAATGCATACTGTGCGGCCAGGGGCGCGGAAGCCTCGACAATCAACACACGATAAGGGTGTTTGCTATCAGCAATGTTCAGATTGTCCAGCGTATTAACCAAGACACTGATATCTATTGGTTCGACAAAGTAGGCGCGACCGCCATAGCGCACAGCCGTGAGGCGGCAATCCAGGTCATCGGTGCTTGAGATAAATACCAATGGTGTCCCTGTTATCCGGGAGCTTATTTTCTCCATGCCCGCTTCGTTGGGTGTAGCCTTGACAATAACGGCGATAGGCTGCCTTTTCTGTATTGCCTTGGCGGTATCCTCTAACGTAGTGAAGATGCTGACCTCATAGCCAAAATTCCCTGTTTGGGTGGCCAGTTTTATAGCCTGTTGCTCTTGTGGGCAATAGATATACAGCCTGGCATGGGCTGCAGGTGCCGCGGACTGTGATGATGGTGCGACATTCATGATGCCCACTTCAGCAGGTGGGGCCTGGATAGAGTGTTGCGAGGTCTGTTGCAGCTCTTTTAGCTGGCGCTCTATGGTCTCGCTGATTTCCTCGTTCAGGCTGGATTCGTTCTTTACCAGGGCCTTCAGGGTTTGTTCCAGAGCCCTTGCCGAATAGCTGACTTGTTCAAAGCCAAAGGTTGCACCCGATCCGGCCAATGTATGTGCCAGACGATGAAAGGTGGACAGTGATTCCATCTGCCAGTCAGCACTCAACTCGCCCCAGCATGCGCACAGTTCTGCAATTTTGCCGGGCAGCTTCTCGGCATAGTCTTCGTGCAATGCCCGCAAACGCCGGGTGATGTCACTGTTCGCTGTTCTCAAAATAATCTACATGCCGTATCGCATGACCTCTTGTTGTTCATTTTTTTTGTCCCGGTATTTGGCCATCACTGCCAGGATATCCTGCAAGATATCCTCGAATAGCTCTACCAGATGAGGATCAAAATGTGTACCACTGGAGCGGTGTACTTCCATCATGGCGTCTTCCACTGTCCAGGCCTTCTTGTAAGGACGTTCGGAGGTGAGGGCATCGAATACATCGCACAGGGCCACGATTCTGCCATATAGGGGAATTTCCTCGCCTTTAAGGCTATTTGGATAACCGCTTCCATCCCAGCGCTCATGGTGGGTCATCGCGATTTCGCGAGCCAGTTCCAGTAATTCCGTAGAGCTGCCTGACAAAATGCGATCACCGATAGTGGTGTGGGATTGCATGATTTTCCATTCCTCGGCATCCAGCTTGCCGGGTTTCAGCAGGATGTTGTCGGGAATGCCGATTTTCCCGATATCGTGCATGGGGCTGGCATGTAATATTTGTTCAGCCTCGTACTCATTCATTCCAGCCGCCAGCGCCAGCAATTGCGAGTACTTGCTCATGCGTATGATGTGATTGCCCGTTTCATTGTCACGGTATTCCGCGGCACGACCCAGGCGCTGGACAATCTCCAGCCTCGTGTCATAAAGCTCTTGTGTGCGTTCCCGTATGCGCGATTCCAGTCCTTCATTTTGATTGCGAATGGTTTTATGCAGGGAGTGTACTTCCAGGATGTTGTGTATTCGATTGAGTGCTTCCTGACGGTCAAAGGGTTTTGTTAGAAAATCCCTGGCGCCGTTGTTCAGGGCTCGCAGTCGGGTTTCACGGTCAATTTGGGCGGTTAGGACCAATACCGGCAGATAGGTATGGTTTGGTTGCATGGCTTTGAGCTCCTCCATGACAGCAAAACCGTCCATGTGAGGCATGTTGATGTCCAGCAAGATAAGGTCAAAATTCTCCTCGGCATGCCTTGGGCACACTTCTCGAGGATCAGAGACAGTGATGACGTTATTGTATCCTTCAATTGCCAGCAGTCTTTTCAGCAGTCTGAGGTTGCTGGGCTCGTCATCGACTACAAGAATCTTGGCCTGCAGAATGTCATCGTGCATGAGTGGTTATTCCATTAATACAATGTCGATTTTATCTAAGGGTATTGACCGCACTCAGGTATATCGTAACACGCAGGAGATATCTTTAAGGGGGGTTTGGCGGGTATCCCAATGCGGGTGATGGGTGTGGCGTGTACCCTGCCCGAAGTCGCCTGCTTATGCTGGCTGGTTTTCCTGCCAGAGTTGATTAACTGTATTTGATAGCGTCATGGGATCAAAAGGCTTGGCGATGACGCCGATGGCGCCCAAATCCTTGTAGTGTTCAACTTCAGAAGGTTGGACTTTTGCCGTCATGAAAATGATGGGTAGATTTTTACCTTCTGGTAATTTTCGCAGTTCTTTTAGTGTGGTGGGCCCGTCCATCTCTGGCATCATAACGTCTAGTAACACGAGGTCAGGCTCAAACCCCTTGATTGAGGCCAGGGCTTCATTGCCTGAGCTGCACAGTTTCACGTCATACTGGCCGATATTTTCCAGGGTCAGTTTTGCTATGGCCTGGATATCCGGCTCATCTTCCACGTATAGAATGCGTTTCAGGGGCCGACCCATTTCAGGTTTTCCTGTTGTAAATCATATTTGGACTGCCTATACAACGACAATGGAACGGAGTACTTTAGCCAATATCTGGCCCACTGTATTCACATACCATATCGGTACAGGGTTGTGGCTTCTAATGGTGTGGATGCAGGTAACCCATTGTATTTACATACCATTATTATAGTGTTGGGATCCCACAAAAAATGTCAACGTTTGTTAACTTTAAAGTGAGTTTAACCGTGCTACAGGCACGAAGCTTAACTTGATGTTTATAAGTTTCGAGTTAGATTTAGCTTTATAATCAATATATTAAATTAAGAAAAGTTTTATTCTGATCTTGCTGCGGCACTATGATACGAAATGAAAGCACAATAAACACTGAAAATGCAGGGAATCTGGCCTTGTCTATTGGGAACCAAATCCTTATCCAGGGTCTATACTGATTATGCAGGGCGACAGTATCGTCCTACCCGCTCCTCCTCCCTGAGCGGGAACATCTCGGGCCGATACCCGGGATTTGTTTAAGACCCCGGTCTCTCTCCCCTTGTTCCGGGGTCTTTTTTTGTCCGCAGTTCCAACCAGCTTGCCATATGATCACGCGCTTCATCCACTCCCAGGCGGGTGGTGGCGGAAAATAATTGTAAGCTGACTTCGTGCTGGTCTGAGTCCAGCTTATGGCGCAGGCCTTGCAGCTGTCCCATGGCGTGTCCCCGACTGAGTTTATCGGCCTTGGTCAACAGGATATGCACCGGCATGCGGGCCTGCCGGCACCACTGCAGCATTTGCAGATCCCCTTCCCGGGCGGGGTGGCGTATGTCCATCAGCATGATCAGGCCCTTTAAGCACAGGCGTTCACCAAGATAGCGGCCCATGGTGCGTTGCCATTTCTGGCGTATGCTAATGGGAACTTTGGCATAGCCGTATCCCGGCAGGTCGATCAGGCGGTGGTCATCATCCAGATCAAAAACCACGATTTGCTGAGTGCGCCCCGGGGTCTTGCTGGTCCTGGCCAGGGCCTTCTGGTCCGTGAGACGGTTGAGGGCACTGGACTTTCCTGCGTTGGAACGTCCAACAAAGGCCACCTCGGCGCCTTTGTCCGGGGGCAGGCCCTTGAGTTTGGGCGTGCTGAGCCGGAATTTCGCATTGCGGAAGAGGGTGACGGAATCGATATCTGACATGGCAAATTGACCCCGAATCGGGGGCTTGGTATATAAGGCGGCGCTGAAATTCGTGATGCGGTGTATTTCGGAGCTTATCGTTTCTATGGCGTTAAATCAGTAGATATCGGCATGTAACGCTATCGGACCCAGAAGGGGGATCCAAAATGAAGAACATCGGAATTTTTATGGTGGCTGTCTCGGCGGTATTAATATGGGGCACAGCCAACGCAGCGAGCAGCATTGCAGCCGGTAAGGCCAAGGCCGGAGCCTGTGTGGCTTGTCATGGGGTTGCCGGCAATAGTGCCAATCCTCTGTGGCCCAATCTGGCCGGGCAAGGGGCAGATTATATCGCCAAGCAGTTGCTGGATTATAAGTCCGGAGCCCGCAAAGACCCGCTCATGGCCGGCATGACGGCGCCTCTGAGCAACGAAGATGCAGTCAATCTAGGGGCGTATTTTGAAGCTATGGCTGCCAAGAGCGGTGTGGCGGCCTCCAAGGAGCTGGCCAAGACGGGTGGACGTCTCTATCGTGGCGGTAATGCCAAGACCAGCGTGGCGGCGTGCATGAGTTGTCATGGTCCGGCAGGCAAAGGCATACCTCCTGTCTATCCTCGTGTTTCGGGGCAACATGCTGCCTACACCATTAAGCAGCTCAAGGCCTTTAAGGATGGCAGTCGTTCAAATGACTCCAAGGTCATGCAAGGTATAGCCTTCCGTATGTCTGAAGCGGAGATCAAGGCGGTTTCAGAATACATGGCGGGATTGCGCTAAAGCCTATTAGGAAAGTCTACAAAATGGCCGCGCACGCGGCCTTTTTTCTCTTGCTCCATAGCAGGTGCCGTTTTCGGGCCACTTGATCTACGGATAGCGGCGAATGCCAATCTGTAGCTCCTCTGTGCTGAGGAGAATCTCTATTAAAATGAAAGGCTTATGACATTGTATAGGGATTGGCATGGCTATTGCTCTTTATATTTAGCTACCGCAAGTAGTCAAAACCGATTGAGGAGTATGACCATGTTGAGCCACATTATTAATCTGGTAAACAGCTACGAGGATCACCATGGTCAGCGGCCCAATCTCGTCTATATGAACGAATCGCATTACAGCCATTTGCGCGAGGAAATGCCGGGTCTGTGGGACCACAACGACGTGGTCAACATCCTGGGTATCGATATCGCCCTGAGCGATGAGGCCATACGCCCCAGTGTGGCATCCGTGACGTACTGCTCAGAGAACATCCTGGCAAGTTAGACAAGTTTTAAGGGGCTGCGGGTGCGCAGGCCGGGGTTCTCCCCGGCCTATTTCTTTTGCCGTATTAAAATTATTTAAAGTGTCACCAGCACTTGCGCGGCAGCATCCAGCGTGGCGATCAGGTCATCCTCGCTGTGGGCGGCGGAGACAAAGCCGGCCTCAAAGGCCGACGGCGCCAGGTACACGCCTTGTTCCAGCATCCCGTGGAAGAAGGCCCTGAATCGCTCCACATTACATGTCATTACCTGGGAAAATGTTGTGATCGGGTCCTGATCCGTAAAAAATACACCGAACATACCTCCCACATACTGGGTAGTCATGGGGACACCGCATTGATCGGCCCTCGCCTTCAAGCCCTGGGCCAGGTCTTGAGTTTTTTTGCTCAAGGTTTCAAAGAATCCCGCTTCGGCAATTTTGTTCAGTGTCACCATGCCTGCCGTCATGGCAATGGGATTGCCGGACAAGGTTCCGGCCTGATACACCGGCCCATCGGGTGCGATGTAATCCATGATGTCGGCACGGCCACCAAAGGCCCCTACGGGCATACCACCACCGATGACCTTGCCCAGGGTCGTCAGGTCTGGTTGGATGCCATAATGGCCCTGGGCGCCACCCAGGGCGACGCGGAATCCTGTCATGACCTCATCGAGAATAAGTATGCTGCCGTGTTCATCACAGACCGCACGCAGACCCTCGAGAAATCCCGGGACCGGTGGAACGCAATTCATGTTGCCGGCCACAGGCTCGACGATGATGCAGGCAATATCTCCACCGGCCTGGGCAAAGACCTGCTGTACTTGTTTGAGGTTATTGTATTCCAGTGTCAGCGTAAGCGCCGCCAGGTCCGCGGGCACGCCGGGGGAGGTGGGCACGCCCAGGGTCAGGGCGCCGGAGCCGGCCTTCACCAATAGCGAGTCGGCGTGACCATGATAGCAGCCTTCAAATTTGGCGATTTTGTCACGGCCGGTAAAGCCTCGAGCCAGGCGGATGGCGCTCATGGTGGCTTCGGTACCCGAGCTGACCATGCGCACCTTTTCTATGGAAGGCATCAGTTCGCATACCCGCTGGGCCATCTCCGTTTCCAGTGCTGTTGGGGCGCCATAACTCAAGCCCCTATCGGCCGCGGTTTTGACGGCGGCGATGACATCGGCATGGGTATGGCCCAGAATCATGGGGCCCCATGATCCGACATAATCGATGTAACGCTTGCCATCGGCATCCCAGAGGTAGGCACCCTGGGCGCGTTCTATAAAAACAGGATCGCCGCCCACACCTTTGTAGGCGCGTACGGGTGAATTGACACCACCGGGGATGCAGGTCTGGGCTTGTTTGAAATAGTTAGAGGATAGGCTCATGTGCTGTGCTCGTAAAAAAGATTTGTAAAAACCCGTGCGGTGGATTCAATATCTGGCTGGGTAAATAAGGCCGAAATCACGGCAACCGCTTGTGCCCCGGTTGTGATCAACAGGCCGGCATTGTCGATATTGATGCCGCCTATGGCAACTACCGGGACGGTCAATTTTTTACGTGCTTCGGCCAGCAATGCCGGCGCGGCCTGCACGGCATCAGGTTTGATGCTGGAAGCAAAGAAGCGCCCGAAGGCAATATAATCGGCGCCCGCTTGCTCAGCGACCAACGCTAAATCCATGCGATTGTAGCAAGATACCCCGATGATGGTGTGATCGCCCAGCGCACGGCGCGCCTGCGCCAGATCGCAGTCGGCCTGTCCCAGGTGTACCCCATGGGCGCCGATTTCAGCGGCCAGTTCCACATCATCATTTATAATTAGTTGAG
>BTRG01000060.1:0-14085 GCA_036986275.1 Gammaproteobacteria bacterium
GCAACTCACATCTGGAGCGGGTGATGGGAATCGAACCCACGTATTCAGCTTGGAAGGCTGAAGTTCTACCATTGAACTACACCCGCATGAAATCAGTTGCGAGTTTCTAGGGGCTAGTTTCCAGGAATTGTCCACTAGAACCACACCCTCCCGCTATCAGCAATCCGTTACTTTTTTCCTAGACCCTAGCCACTCGTCCCTCGCCACTTTTAGGGTGGTGGAGGGGGGAGGATTCGAACCTCCGAAGGCGGAGCCGTCAGATTTACAGTCTGATCCCTTTGGCCACTCGGGAACCCCTCCAAAAAGTAAGCCGCGCATTTTGATGAAGGAACCCTCAGATGTCAATAAAAAACGTGCTCAAGCCTTTATAATCGAACATTGTTCACAGGCAGAGCGTACCACGACAAACGCGTATGCTAGCGCTGTTTTGACCGGGGATGTACAACGAATACGGCCCCAAGCCATGCCACGGCAAACAGCGCATCAAGTTGGGCAGATGAGGCAAATACGCTATATTCGCCACCCGCCCCGGAATGCCCGTGAATTGGGTGACAATTCCCCGAATGAACGCAATCAACGGCACCGGGACAATGGAATAACAATAAGATGTGACAAGTAATGAAGACCTTCATACACGGCCTGCACTTTAATAATATACGCGGCGACATTTATGGCGGCCTGACAGCAGCGGTTGTAGCCCTGCCATTGGCGCTGGCCTTTGGCGTATCCTCCGGCGCCGGTCCCATAGCCGGTGTTTATGGTGCCATTTTTGTCGGCTTCTTTGCTGCCCTGTTTGGGGGTACCCCTGCCCAGGTTTCCGGCCCCACTGGCCCCATGACCGTGGTCATGGCCGCCATCTTCACCCAATTTACGGCCATGTTCCCGGACGATCCCGCCGCAGGTGCGGCCATTGCCTTTACCGTGGTTATGCTGGGTGGTCTGTTTCAGATCCTGTTTGGCATCTTCAAGATCGGTAAATATATCGCTCTGGTACCACACCCAGTGACCTCAGGCTTTATGAGCGGCATCGGGGTTATCATTATATTGTTGCAACTGGGCCCCTTTTTGGGTCATGTCTCACCCGGTGACCCCTTAGCGGCGACCCAGGCCTTACCGAATTTTCTGTCCCATCCCGTTAGTGATGCACTGATACTGGGCCTACTGACGCTGGCCATCGTCTACTTACTGCCGGTAAAGATAAACAAGATCCTGCCATCACCCTTGGTCGCCCTGTTTGTGGGCACCGCCGCCTTGCTGATATTTTTTCCTGAAGGCCAGGCCACTGTGCTGGGCGATGTACCCTCGGGCCTGCCTGACCCAAAAATGCCTACTTTCACACTGCCTTTGCTGGCAGAAATGGGTAAGGCCGCTCTGGTGTTGGCACTTCTGGGCACGATAGATTCTCTCCTGACCTCGCTGGTGGCCGACAACATCACCCGCACGCATCATGAGTCGGATCGTGAACTCATCGGCCAGGGCATAGGCAATATGGTGGCCGGTCTGTTCGGGGGTCTGCCAGGCGCCGGCGCCACCATGCGTACTGTGGTCAACGTACATGCAGGTGGCAAGACCCCCATCTCCGGCGCCTTACATGCATTGGTCCTGTTGAGCATCATTCTGGGTGCTGGAGGGTTGGCCAAACATATCCCCCATGCCGTACTGGCCGGCATCCTGATCAAAGTCGGTACCGATATCATTGATTGGGATTACTTGAAACGCCTGCGCAGCGCCCCCAAGGCAGGGGTCCTTATCATGCTGTCGGTATTTTTTATTACGGTCTTTGTTGACCTGATCACTGCCGTGGCCGTGGGCATGGTCATGGCCAGTTTCCTTTTCCTGCAACGTATGACGGATTTGCAGCTGGCCAGCATCACCGCCATTACTGAGCCGAAAGACGAGGCCGCACTGACGGAAACCGAAGCCGCCATACTGGCGGAATCTGGAGGGCGCATCCTGCTCTACCATATGGGGGGGCCCTTAAGCTTTGGTGCCGCCAAGGGCATGGTGAGACGCCTAGCAAAATTCAAGGACTATGATGTATTGATCCTGGATATGAGTAATGTGTCCTCTATTGATTTCACTTCATGCCAGGCCATACGGGACATGATTCTGGACACCCTGGACCAGCAACGCCAGGTTTTCCTGGTGGGCGCCCAGCGCAGAGTCATGGATTTCATGGCTCGCCAGGGTGTTAAACAACTTGTCCGGGAAGAAAATATTCTGGATCAGCGTCAGGCAGCCCTGCGTGAAGCTGCCGGGGCCATCAATTTAGACCCGAGAACCTGCAAAGACACGGGTTAATCCTCGCTTGACGGGTCGATCGCACGGTCGGCCCACCCTCAGACCCTCCTGCCGTACTATGTAACCCCTGCAATGGAGTAGAACCTATTAACTTTTATATCTTATTGATTATTAAATAATATTTTTGCTGGCATGTATTGTGCAACTATATTAAGGAATAGTTGGAGGGTCAGGCAATCGGACCCACATGACCGCAAAACAGCACCAGCGTGCTGGTAATGCAAGGGGGTAATATCACCGGTCCGAACTCACAATCACTGCCTGTACTGCTGATAGAAAGCGCGGCAACCACACGTCATACCGTCCACAAGCTCCTTGCTGCCGGGGGCTTCCGTATCGCCCTGGCCAACGGCTATGCCGACGGTCTGACAAAACTCCAGAGCCTCACCAGACAGCAGGGTATAGGGGCGGTCGTAGTGGGATTTTCCGCCAGCTATAGCCACGAAGAGACGGAACTCCTGAATCAGCTCAAGCAACCTGAAATACAGGATGTGCCGGTACTGATTCTCTGTCATGAAGTCAAACGGGAATTGTTTGAATGGGTGGCCCGTCGCGAACATACGGCATTGTTAAGCTGGGAGGATTGCAGCAAGAGCGCTGATTGCATACAACGATTACAAAGGAACAAAAAGAAACCCCCCCTCCCGGTTGAGCCCTCCGAAAATGCCGTGCGCATACTCTTCGTGGACGACTCACGTACGGCACAGCTCAAATTCTGCCGCTTACTGAGGAAACAAGGCTATGAGGTGGACGTGGCCGGTAATTGTGCCGAGGCCATGATCAAGGCTAAACACGCGCAATACGATATCGCCATCATCGACTACTTCATGCCACATGAAAACGGTGATGTGCTCTGTCGACGTCTACGTGAAGACCCGCAAACGGCAAACATCACCACCGCCGTCATTACCGGCACATATCTGGAAGACCTCATTAAGGACACACTGGCCGCGGGCGCCGTGGAATGCATGTTTAAAAACGAGGCCAATGAATTATTCCTGGCGCGTGTGGCGGCTATGGCGCGTACGGTCAGAATCAACCAGTCCATCGAATCCGAACACACACGTCTGGCCAGTATTCTTGGCTCGGTAGGTGAAGGTGTATATGGTGTTACACAACAGGGAGAGATCACCTTTATGAACCCGGCCGCGCGCAACATGCTGGGGTTGAAAGATGACACGCAAGTCATTGGCCGACGGGCACACGATCTGTTTCATTATGCCGATGAGCGCGGCAAACCTAACCCGCTACAACACTGTGCTTTGCAGCACGCCTATGAAACCGGTGAAGAGTTACGCGACTGGCAAACACATTTCTGGCATTTTGACGAAAAGGCCCTGCCGGTTGAATGCACCGTCCGGCCGCTGAGGGCTCAGAACAAACTGGAAGGTACAGTAGTCGCCTTCCGTGATATTGCCGAACGCAAACGCCTGGAAGATGAATTGATATGGCAGGCAAATCACGACACACTGACAAAACTACACAATCGCCGTTACTTTGAACACTATCTTGGGAACGAGGTAGCCCGTATCCAGCGCAGCAATGAAAGCAGCGCCCTGCTGTATATTGACCTGGATCGCTTCAAGTATATTAACGATACCGCCGGCCATACCGCCGGCGATCAACTGCTTATTGAGATCAGCAAGCAACTCAAGACCCGCTTGCGTGATACCGATTTGCTTGCACGTCTGGGTGGC
Source organism: Gammaproteobacteria bacterium (assembly GCA_036986275.1). GTDB lineage: Bacteria > Pseudomonadota > Gammaproteobacteria > Acidiferrobacterales > SZUA-150 > BTRG01. Next base: position 3,999 of record BTRG01000060.1, read on the forward strand.
GATGAATTTGCCATTATCATGCGCAACACCAACACAGAAAATATCCAGGGCGCATCAGAGGCCTTTAGAGAAGTGCTGGAACAATACAGTTTTGCTTATGAAAGCAAGCAGTATCAGGTTAATGGCAGTATCGGCGTCGCACTAATTGATAGAGACACCACCTCCGCCGGCGATGTACTGGCTAATGCTGATATTGCCTGTCACATCGCCAAGAGTCGGGGCCGCAACCAGACCCACCTCTATCAGCCTGAAAATGATGAAAAGGTCGTAATGAATCTCGATCTGGGATGGTCGGAACGCCTACAATCCGCGTTAAAACAAGACAGCTTCCAATTGCTGTTTCAGCCCATTATTCCTGTTCGTAACCTGGACACCGAATGTCTCCCGGTGGGGGATGGGGAAATCTGGCAGGAATACAACAAGGAATTTGAAACCTACGGTACACACTACGAGGTTCTGCTAAGACTAGTGAGCAAATCAGGCGAACTCATATCACCGAATGCCTTTCTGCCTACCGCGGAACGCTTTGGCATCATGCCCCAACTTGATATTTGGGTCTTGAAAAATGCCCTGAAAAAACTTGCCGATCTACACCGCCAGGGACAGCGCACGCACTTCACGGTCAATATCTCGGGCGAAACCATGGAACCGGAACGGCTGATACAAACACTCACGTCATTATTGGATGAATACAACCTGGATGCCTCCTTCCTGACCCTGGAGATTACCGAATCCAGTGCCATAGAAAACCTGGATGCCGCCAAGGCATTAATGAATGAACTACGCATACGGGGTTGCCGCTTTGCCCTGGATGATTTTGGTAGTGGCTTCAGTTCTTTTAACCATCTCAAGCACTTGCCCGTGGATTACGTGAAAATAGATGGTCAGTTTGTGCGTGGTATGGCACAGGACCCCACTGATCGGGCGATTGTGGCCTCCATCAACGAGATCGCCCATTCTTTTGGCAAGCAAACCATCGCCGAATTTGTGGAAAATCCGGAAATTCTGAACCAGCTCAAAAAATACGGTGTCGATTATGCGCAGGGTTATTACATCTCTCCCCCATTACGCGACCTGACACCCTCCAAGCTTGCCACGATACACAAGATTCACTCACTCCTGTCCTCCTGAATGCCAGTCAGTAAAATTTGACTGCGATCAAGGACAATGCTCCTGGATACGTGCACACTTATGTTGCGCGGTAGATTACAAACAGAAGTCCGGATATTCCGAGAAACAGGATAGCGCAAGAGTAAACCTTATTCTATGGAGGTGTGTCATGGCCACTCAAGTCCCTCTCAAGAAATCAGGAAAGTCAGAACTTCGCCCACAGGGTATGCTCGCGGAGATGGAGCAATGGGCTGAAGGTTTCTTTCCGCAAAATTTGTTCAAACCTTTGCATCTGGAACGGCCACTTTTGCGTGAAGCCATACCTCAAGTGGACCTGATAGACAAGGATGACAAGATCATTGTGCGCGCCGCTGTGCCGGGGTTCACCAAAGATAACCTCGAAGTCTCGGCTACTGATAATACAGTCACCATCCGTGGCTCCAGTAGCGAAGAGCAAGAGGAAACCGGTGAATACTACCGACATGAAATCCACACAGCGGACTTCATGCGCACAGTGAGGTTGCCTTCTTATGTGGATGATGAACAAGCCAAGGCAACCTTCAAAAAGGGCATGCTGGAAATAGTACTGCCCAAAGTGGAGAACGCCAAGCGTCATACGCTTGAAATTTCGGGCTAGCGCCTGGGTTCACCACGGAAAAGCCCGGCATAGCCGGGCTTTTCTTTATCCCTGGAAACTCTCACATTTCTTAACATTGCGGTAAGCTGTCAGTGCTGTCTGGGTCCACTGTAATTTCTTTGACTTGCAACTTCGAGTAGCGCAATGCTTCAGGTATTCACCTGCTGACCATATCAGTTTACAATCTTTGTTATACCAAAAAGCCTTTGTCAAGTAGTATAAGGCCTTACCGGATCTTGAACCCAGTTGTATAGCTTGCTCTAGGTGTATTGCCGCCTTGGCATAGTCTTTTCTATGCTTGTAATATATATACCCGAGATATTTATGGGCGCTGTAGCTGAAGCCACCAAATCTCAAGGAACCCTCCAGGTCTTTAATGGCTGATTCATAGCGTCTTTCGCGGTAATGTATCCGGCCCCTCACTCTTAGTGCCTTGGGGTTATTTCCATCCAACAATATTGCCTCATCGGCATTCGCCAGAGCGCGTCTAAAATCCTTTAGCGCATAATAAGCAACTGCACGATCCGCCAGTATTCTTGGTCTGAGTGGACCCACATGTAGAGCCTGCGTATAATCTGCAATTGATTTTCGTTCATCATCTATACAATAGTTATACACATCCCCGCGATCTTCAAGATAAAGAGGGTTCGGATTTCTCCTGATAAGAGCATCAAGAATGGTAATGGATTTTTGACAATCTTGCTTGACAGAATCGGCTGCTGCGTACTCATCATAGCCTTCGAATATCTTTAAGTATGGATTCTTCTTATATTGCTTGCGGATATCTTTTAATAATGATGTCAACATTCCAATTGAGCCACACCATTTCGGCTTCATGCTATGCAACAAAAGAGTATATATAGATGACGATGCAGGTCTTGATGACAAGACCTTTTTTGCAATATAGTTAATCGATACAACATCACAATTCGAAGTGGCTACACTAATTACTCCACTGTATGCAGGTATCGGCCTGTCATTAATCTCCAGAGCCCTCTTGAAACTTTTTACTGCCAGCGAGAAATAATCGGCCATACCCTTGAACTGATCATCCCAGGTTTCATCAGAGAACCGGCCACCACGCGCCAACCAACCGGAATGAAGGTAATAATACCCTAATGCGACATGGCTGGAATATGAATCCGGCTTTTTCGCTATCCACTTTTTTAATATTCTCTCCAATCCCGGATCTGAATTCTCAAAAGCCAGGAAGGCCTGATACAGTTCCCGCTCTTTTTCATAGCTTTTAAGGGAAGCCGTGGTGAGTGCAGTAAAAAATGATTCCAGTCTATCCAGTTTTCCTTGCTTGAGCAGGACAGTGATCGCCTTGCGGTCATACCCGGTCATATCGCCTGTAGAGGCAGAAACCGCGGCTACCGGGGTTTGAATAATCAAAATAACTACCATCCCTGTTATCAATATTCTGAGGCCTGCCATGGCATCTCCTTTTTGTCATTACAGTTAAAATACTAGCCTAATTGACGCATAAGTGGAATAACTATTGTCATCTTGCAGAAAATATGTATCACGACCATTGCAAACTGATTTGTATAAAAACAGCCGAAAAAAGGCCCGGGTTAAAACCCGGGCCTCCTGAGTCATTGCAGGAATAAAGAATGCGTCTAAGGCCAGCGGATATTAACCCTGATCCGCACGAATACCGTTTAACGCGGAGCCGACCTGGAACCAGACGATTTGATCGTCAGTCATGGTGTGGTGGGTTTCGATGGGTTCCACACTGCCATCGGTATGCTTGATCTCAACCGTCACGGGTTTAGCCGGCGCCAATTGGTCCAGGCCCTTGAAAGTCAGCCTGTCATCGCGCTGTATTTTATCGTAATCATCAGCATTGGCGAAGGTCAGCGGCAATACCCCTTGCTTCTTGAGATTGGTTTGATGTATGCGGGCAAAGCTACGTACCAGGATCACGCGGGCGCCGAGATGACGCGGACTCATGGCCGCATGTTCGCGCGATGAACCCTCACCCAGATTGGTATCGCCGATCACCACCCAGCCCTGGCCACGGGCCTTGTAGTCACGCGCAATCTCCTGCAAGGGCTTGCCCACTTCCCCGGTGAAGATGTTGTAGCCCGTGCCCGGTTCACTGGCAAAGGCATTGTGGGCGCCGGAATACATATTGTCGCTGATGCGATCCAGGTGGCCACGAAAACGCAACCACGGTCCGGCTGGCGAAATATGATCGGTAGTACATTTACCGCTGGCCTTGAGCAGTACCGGCAAATCCCGATAGCCCTCAACCTTGTCCACGGGGGCAAAAGGTTCCAGCAAGGCCAGGCGCTCACTATCGGCTGCCACCTGTACGCTGATACTGTCCGGATCATCACTGGGTGCAGTGTATCCGCTTTCGCCCGCATCAAAACCCCTGGCCGGCAATTCATCCGCGCTCGGCGCCTCCAGTCCCAACTCCATTAACGGATTGCCGGCAAAGCTGCCGGTTAAGGCATAGGCCGTGACCACTTCCGGGCTGGCGATGAAGGCATGGGTATTCGGGCTGCCATCGTTGCGCTTGGGGAAGTTACGGTTATACGATGTTAATATAGAGTTAGGCTTGTCCTTGTTACTGTCGGTGCGTTCCCACTGACCGATGCAGGGTCCACAGGCATTGGCCAGCACGGTCCCCCCTATGGCCTCCAGGTCCGCTAACAGACCATCACGTTCAATCGTGGCGCGTACTTGTTCGGAACCCGGTGTCACCAGAAAAGGTATCCTGGCCTTCAGTCCCCTGGCCTTGGCTTGGCGCGCGATATTGGCCGCACGACCAATGTCTTCATAAGAAGAGTTGGTGCATGACCCGATCAGGGCCGCGCTCACCTCCATGGGATAGTTATTGGCCTCGGCATCCGCCTTCATTTGCGACACCGGCCTTGCCAGGTCAGGCGTATGCGGGCCGACAATATGCGGCTCTAATGTCGACAGATCAATTTCCACGATCTCGTCATAATAATCTTCCGGCTTGGCCAGCACTTCATCATCGGCGCGCAGGTACTCGGCCACACCCTCAGCCAAAGTGGCAATCTCTACCCGATCGGTGGCGCGCAGATAATCGGCCATACGGCTGTCGAACGGAAACAGGGAAGTGGTCGCCCCCAGTTCCGCGCCCATATTGGTGACCGTGCCCTTGGCGGTGCAACTCAGCGCCGCGGTGCCCGGACCGAAGTATTCCACGATCTTGCCGGTGCCACCGGCACACGAGAGGATGCCGGCCAGTTTCAGGATCACATCCTTACCACTGGTCCAGCCCGACAATTCGCCCGTGAGCTTCACCCCCACCAGCTTGGGCCATAACACTTCCCAGGGCATGCCTACCATGGCATCGACGGCATCGGCACCGCCGACACCGATGGCCACCATGCCCAGGCCGCCGGCATTCGGGGTATGCGAATCCGTGCCTATCATCAGGCCACCGGGGAAGGCATAGTGTTCCAGTACCACCTGGTGGATGATGCCGGAGCCCGGCTTCCAGAAACCCATGCCATACTTGGCGCCGGCCGAGGCCAGAAATTCATAGACCTCATGATTGCTGTCTTCGGCCACGGCCAGATCCTTGATCGCCCCGACCTTGGCTCTAATTAAATGATCGCAATGTATAGTCGACGGCAGCGCCACCTCTTTGCGGCCTGCTGTCATGAATTGGAGTATGGCCATCTGTGCCGTCGCGTCCTGCATGGCCACGCGGTCCGGTCGCAGACCGACGGTGGTCTTGCCGCGCTCGGGCAAGACCTCATTGGCATCGAAACGATGACATAAGAGGATTTTTTCGGCATAGGTCAGCGGGTGGCCAACCTGTCCCCGCGCTTGGTCCACACGGTCTGGTAGCGACTCATAATGAGCACGGATCATGCTGATGGCATCAGCGGGAAATTTCTCCATCATTCTCACCTTTTTTTCAATTACTTCATTCAGTTGCAGCGCCTGTACACATTTTGTAATCGTCGCGCGCGCCTTGGCGACGATGTGCACTGCCTTGGGCATGGGAAATGCTGGCGGGCGGGATACAGCCCCGGCGATAACCGCGGCCGTCGGGCATATTATGAATTCTGGCAGGAGAAGAATCTAGTATTTCAGAAAAAAACCACCGCCATAGCGGGTCTTTCTCTGCTGTCACTACGACCAAACACCCTCCTGTGTGAGTCGGTGGTCTATTATATAAAATAGAACAATCCCATGTAATCATGATAACCCCCTGTTTATTAATCAGTATTGCTCAGAACAGGCGATACAGGGATAAGTCTCACGGGATATTGTCGTTAACCTGCCTGAACAGCAATACACCAGATTGATATCCATCAAAGAACCATTTCCTTATCAGTGGTAACTATATAAAAAAAGGAGGGTATCCAATGACGATTTTGACTGTACTTGTTGTGCTGGCCCTGATCGCAACCATAATCTCGCTCGGATGGGGCATAGGTTCCATGGCCCATGGTGGCGACTATGATAAAAAACATAGCGTCCAGTTAATGGGTGTGCGTGTCGGCTTTCAGGGGTTGACCATTGTACTATTGCTGATAGCGTTGGTGGTATCGAATTTCTGAAGTAATAGTATTTTGAAATACATGGATCGCGTCATGCGAGAGTGGCCTGTGTAATCGGTTTTGGCGCTACCACAGTCGGACCTAGTCTCTTGGGTCCGTGGAGTCCTTTGGCGGGTTCAATCAGGCTTCTTTTTTGCTCTCGTCAGATTGCTGCTTTTTCCACTTGTCGTAACACTCCAGGCCGCAGAAATGGGCAACGTAATCCGTTGTCTCTACACTCTTAGCTCCCGTTATCGGAATCTCTTTCAGACACACCGAACACTCGATGACACCGTTCTTACCTTCATGTTTCTGATTGCTCATGTCTCATCTCCTGCCCAAGGCCCATACGCTAAGTAGTGTAATACCAACAGCTTATGCTGTATAGCTCAGCGGTGGCGATGACTGCGAGAAGGTCTCAACACGAACAACAACGGTATTGCACTGTCGCATCAAACGCTTTAGGCAGCGCAACGGTCAAGCCTGCACACCGCCTATTACCTTTTGCCAATCAAATGCGGGACCGATATCTGTTTTGCCGGTCGCGCGGTAGTTGGCATGTGACACGATGCCGCCAGAATCCTGTATGGCGCTGCCGGCAGTATAGCGATCGGGCTCGGCAAGAAAATTCCGGGCGATATTGTAACGGTCCGTCAAGTATCTGAGCAATACTATCAACGCCGTGTATTGCGCATCGGTAAACGTGGCGTAGTAGTCATAACCACGGAAGCTCTGCCGCTGATAATACGCGGTCTCGCTTATTCGACAATAAACACCACCATAGTCATTAATGAGTTCATCACCCTGTGGCTTCAGCAGGCCGATATTGGATAGCTCTATGCCCAGGGTCTTGCGACTTCTCTCCTTGTTACCGCCCACGGCGCCGGGTCCCAGGTGATAGGACCAATAGAAAGAAGGAAAGAGATTGTAGATTGTGCCATTGCGTCCGATGACAAAGGGCACTGAGACATGATCATTCTGCCTGGCCAATGTCGCCATATCGCCGCCAAGCTGGCCCATCGTGAAATGCAAGACGATCTGGTCTTTCGCAAAACGCGTCTTGTAGAAATACGACTCATCGCCACTGGCCAGGCCCGCATCGATGTAGTCCATGCTGCCGTCGCCCGGGATCCCTATCGATTTGCTAATCATATTGTGCCGAATGCCATTGCTATTCACACCCGTGGCATCAAAGCGTGCTTCATGGGCTGCAATATCCTCTACGCGCATGTCTTGTTTTCCTTAACAGTTGAGCTGGCAACTAACTATACACTATGCGTAGACTTAAAACAGGGGCAGCCATATACCCGCTATTCGCACGATAGCGTTACAAACTCTCAGCGCCAACTCGTACTCGTAATAGATAGGATTATTGTGAGCAGACTCTTGTCTCTTGTTTCTGACTACTAGCCAATCGGCATAAAGAAAAATACAAAGCGCCCGTCTTCGATGTCCACCATCAGAGTGGCGCCATGCGAGATACCGTAATCCACGTAGCCGGGGATGACGCTATCCAGGTGGCATTCGCTGGAATGTTGCGGCGCTTCGAAATCCCGGTCCCGGTCATACCAGGACAACAGCATAAAATCCCCCAAACGCTGCTCGGCTTCGGTTTCTGCCAATGCCATTGCTGCCTGATAATCTATAAGTGATAGGTCCGGTGACAACTGGACCACTGCCATGTTGGACAGATCCACGCCTGCCCGTAGCAGGCAGACTTCAGCGCTTTCCGTGGTTTCGTTTTTGCTCATAACGATATCGTCCTGAGGCTGTCTGTTGTTGTCCTTATTTCATTCATTTATATCGATATACCAATCTTGCTCTAACATGCCCGCTCTGGAATGATTTGTTAACACTATCCAAATCGACCATCGATTCTGGGTTTAATGAACAAGGGGAAGTATATGATTGTAAATATCAGAAAAGATATTATCCAAAGTACCTGTGAGATCCCTATCCAAATAACATAGTTCTGTGTATCAAATAATGGTACGACTACTCTGAATACAGCTCCTATTAGCAATATCCCCAAAGCATATCCTACTGCTTTATGTGGTTTGCCAATGTCTCTGCCGGTATGTCCCAGTGCAACACGAGACATCATTCCCATGGTAATCACGCCAACGCCGCCAAAAGCAAAGGCATGAATCGCGAGAACTTTAGACACTCCTACAAAATGGATGCCGGTAAACAATAAAAATCCAATACAGATAAACCAGAATGATAAATATATACTCCACAAAAGACTTTTCCCCCATATCCCCTTCGTATGCCATCCTATTAGCCTTATGGCATTCACCAGGAACAAACCCAGGGCTAGATAAGAAGAAAGTATTTGATTATTTATAAATAGCTCTGAGACGAAAAAACCAATAAAAAGCAATAGGATTGATGTATCGATCCATTTGTAATTAAATAGTTTAACCTGATAACCAACCCCTCTCTCAATAAAGAAAGGCAAAACTCTTCTGCCCATAGTTAAAATTAAGATAATGAGCACATATAATCCACCGTAAATTCCCCAATAAACACCATCGTCAAGAACATTTAGTGCACCAAGATAAAAAAGTATATTGCCTGTTATAAGCAATATAAGCACAAACAAAATAGAGAGTTGCTTCCATAGTTTTACTTTTATAATTGGGTAGGCAACAGAAAACGCTAACAATATTGAAAATAGGATGTCGAATATACCGGCAATAAATAAATACGATGTCCCAAGCAGAAATAATAAACGCGCCACTAACCATAAACTAAAAAGCAATATCAACTGCTTTCCATGAAGGGTCTGGATACCCGTCCAGTTTTTGACAGCCGTCAATAAAAATCCTGCGATAACAGCTATGCTGTAGCCATAAATCATTTCATGGGCATGCCACTGAGAGTTGGTAATCGATTGCATGGACAAAGGCAGTTGAAAAAGAAAAATTGCTGACCATAGGGAAATCGATACTATTGAAAAAATGCCGGCCCCCAGAAAAAATACCCTGAAACCCAGATTAAACAAGGCCATACCTGTAGCGCTATCACCAGCAATGCTGATATTACTTATTTGCATACATATACTTCATATTAGTGTTAATGGTCTGGCTTACTTGCGAACTATTCTTTAAATGATGTTTGAAGTATGAAACCAAAATGCGGAGTTGGATTGCTTACAATAATCTGCTCCCCCGAAGACTTCCTGATCACATATCCATCAAATATCTTCTTCCGGCCGCCTTGTATATTACCATAGACCCTGATTTGTTCACCTACTGACAGATTTAGCTTTTTATTACCAAGCAATTCCGCTTTTACATAGATTGACCCAGAGTTATCTTTTAGAATAAACCCGCCTTCATCAATCTGCGTGACAGTCCCTGCAATGGTGCTCACGGGGGGTAATGACAAGTTTTTAATGGGCGTTGTTCCAGCGCACCCACTCAATATAAAAACAAGCATGGTCATCAGTGGTAGAAATAAGGTCTTCATTCGATTTTTCCTTTTTATTGCTATGGCTGGCTGGCAGAAAGGAGTGTGTAACCGCAGTGTGACAATATAAATCGCTGATGTTACCCGTCTGCGTTATCCGCCCTTGTTTTGCGTAGCTTTCCCGTTACCGTATCTATTGTCTTTTTTATTACAGATTTGACATCTCTAAATGTTGTATCAGGATGGGCATTAAAATCGGTTAGTCTATGCCTTTCCCACCTGTCTCGGTAGCGGTCATCGATTACGAACCGCACCTCTTGTAGCGCAGCCTGCCGATGGATGTAGCTGCCCTGAACTTCAATGGAGGCCTTTTCAAGCGCACAATATAAGG
>BTRG01000061.1:0-12976 GCA_036986275.1 Gammaproteobacteria bacterium
CCAAGACCTACTCCCAAGAGCAAATAGACGAGCTGGATCGACTGACAGAAGCATGGGTCAGTGACCATTACGCCCAACATCAAGCCGCGTTAAGATAGCGGAGAACTCGGCACTCTCAAGATCTTAGGAATGATGACAAAATTGTTTTTACAAATGATTCCAAGGGAGCTGAGGCAAAACAAAACGACGTGTTAATCGCATGGGATGGTGCGAACGCTGGAACGATAGGGTTTGGTAAAAGTGGACTCATTGGCAGTACAATTGCGCGGCTTCGCTTTAAAGAGCCTGAAAAGTATGATGCTCGTTTCGTAGGTATTTACCTGAGGACAAAATTTGACTATTTAAGAAAAACAGCAACTGGTGCGACTATTCCACATATTAGTAGACCGGCGCTCGAATCAATTTCCATTCCCGAATTCAAACTAGAAGACCAAATTCGGATTGCCACACTGCTGAACCGCGTCGATGCGCTCATCGCCACCCGCAAAAACAACCTGCAACAACTGGACTACTTTCTCAAAAGCACCTTCCTGGACATGTTCGGCGATCCGGTCAGGAATGAAAAGGAGTGGGATACAAAACGTCTAAATGAAATATTCAAAATAAAACATGGTTTTGCATTCAAAAGTGACTATTTTTCTGATGCTGGAAATTATGTGCTATTAACACCAGGAAATTTTTATGAAAAAGGTGGTTACAGAGACCGTGGTGAAAAACAAAAGTATTACACTGGAGTCATTCCGGATGGCTATATATTGAGCGAAGGCGACTTGCTGGTAGCAATGACAGAGCAGGCACCTGGGTTACTTGGCAGTCCAGTAATAGTTCCAGAATCAAATCGCTTTCTTCATAACCAACGTCTTGGGTTAATTGAGCTTAAAATACAGGAAACAAGCCGCCAGTATTTATTTCACCTGTTTAATGCTCGCGCCATAAGAGGAAAAATTCACTCTAAAGCAACTGGAACAAAGGTACGGCATACGTCGCCAACAAAGATCGAAGAAATCAATATAGGATTCCCCCCATTTGAACTACAAAATGAATTTACTAGCATTGTTGAAAAAATAACAGTGGTTGTAACTAACTATCAGAAAAATCTTATTGAGCTTGAGAACCTTTACGGAACCATTAGCCAAAGAGCCTTCAAAGGCGAACTGGATTTAAGTCACGTGCCTTTGCCGGAAGAGCCTGATCCAATAGCTCACGATGAGAAGCCCACAGGCCAGGGTGTTGTGATCAATGAAATCCTGCGCATGGTCGAATACCCTATGTCCGACCCGGATGAACGGGAAAAACTGCTTCACAGTCTGTTAGACAACTACCTGAAAGAACAACAGGGCGGTAAGATGTTTTCACTCGACGACTTCTGGCAGCAGGCTGATTTTAAAGTGCTCGATGAGTTGGATGAGTCTGACCAGTCATGGGATGTGAAGGATTATGATCAAGTTAAAGACTGGTTGTTTGAGCTGATTCGAGAGAGAAAATTAGAACAGGCCTTTGTTGAAGACAGCGGAGAAATACGTGATAGCCAGATCGAACTAACGGTCAAAGGCTGATTCGGGATGAAGTTGCTGCGGCTGAAAGTCGATGACGCCTTCCGCAGCCTTCAAGCCGGGTTTGAGCTGGAATTTTTGCAGGAGTGGGACCGGGAGCCAGTTATACCGTCACGAGACCTGGATTTCGCCCCCTATATTCTTGCCGGCCCCAATGGCAGCGGTAAGTCCAATGTGCTGGAAGTGCTAGCGGCCATTTTTTATCACATGGAGTGCATGTATCTGGAGAACCTGCCCGATAGTTTTGTTTATGACGAGGAACAAAATCGCGAGGGTTACCAGAGCAAACACGGCATCCCGGATGCCTTTGAAGTGGAATATCGGATTCGTGTCAATGGCCAGCTGGGGAGCTGGGGGATCAAGGACTATGCCCATGTCAAAATCTCCAAGAGCAAAGGGGCGCCGCCGCAGTGGTTGTTGATGAACTCTGAGGTTAACGAGGGTGAAAACAAGCTGATTATTGACCGTGCTACTGCCCGCTTATTGTTGCCCAGCTACATCCTCGGTTATTCCTCCGGCGAGAACGAAGTACTGAGTCTGCCGTTTTTCAAAATGCGCTTCATCAATTACGATGAATACTACAGCCGCCTGTTCAACCAGTACGATTACAATGGCAAGCCCGAAGGCCGCATGGTGTATCTGGATGCTTCATTCAGCCAGGCCATCGTCATTTGTAATCTGCTGTTGCAGGACCGGGAAATACTCAAGCCGTTCTCCGAAGAACTTGGCATAGAAGATATTAAATCGTTCCGCATCACCATTCGTAGGCAGATGGGTGTTGACCAGGACGGTGAATTCAATACGAGTTACAGCAATCTGGACTATCCTGAAGAAAATAAAACGGGCCGCATATTAACGGAATACCTCAGTCACTATATCGATACGCTGAGACGATGCGCCACCGCCAGCTACCAAACGGATGAGAGTGAGTTGTATCTCGACTACCTGGTGGATGATGAAACGCGTAAGGCGTTCCGGCTGCATTTCGGCACTGCCCTGGAATTGTTCCAGGTATTCCAGATTATGCTGACCTTGAATTTGTATACTGTTTCGAGCGAGTTAAAAAAGGAGCTGTACACGTCTGACTCACTCTATGTGAGTGAAACCGTGCCGGCGCTGGCATCCGACAAACGCATCATGCGATTCAAGCACGTTGATCTGCAAAAGCACGGTGTTAAGGAACAGGTGACGCTCAAGAGTCTCTCGGATGGCGCGCAGCGGTTGATTAAAACCATCCTCGATAGCATGGAGCATAAACAAGGGGAGGAGGGCTAATGTTATTTTCTTATGCCTATGTCCCGCATAGCATGGAGAAAATGCAGGGCTACATCGATTTCATATTCTATGACGTATGGTGTACAGCGAGGGGAAAAGACTATGACATTGGAGCGTTATTTTCCGCTAATGCTGAGCTCCGTGACATAATTACCGAGCTGCACACCAGTGAGGTGCAGGGTGCTGATTTCTTTCTCACCGGTTTGCAAGTGATATTCGAGGATTTCAGACCACTGGATGATGCAGAAATAGATCAGTTGAAATTGTGGTATCGATCCAATAATGACATCGAAGGCGTGTGTGCCGGTAACCCTGGCCTTAGCCCGGCCACCTACGAGGATATTGCTGCACTGTCACCTGTGCTTGCTGTTCATCTCAAGGCTTTTTATAAAAACCTCTACTCACAAAGCTTTCTGTCCCTGAAATCAGTCAAAGACAGAATCGGTGAAATTGATAATCATTTCCAAGCTTTTATGACGCGGAATACAAAAGGGAAATGCCCGTTTTGTGCTATCACTGATATTCAGGGTATTTATCATACAAAGCGAGAGGCGTACGATCATTTTTTGCCGAAGGATAAATACCCCTTTAATACCATTAACTTTCACAACCTCGCGCCAGCCTGCCACAAATGCAACAGCAGCTATAAGCTAAGTGCCGACCCACTACATTTCCATAGCAAAAACCCGTTGGCATCGGGGGCGGGGCTGTACCGAAAGGCTTTTTATCCCTACTCAGTCAGAACATATACTATCGAGTTGACTATTACCCTGAATACTGTGGACTGGACGAACATCACACCAGACGACATCGTGCTGGACACAGGCCCGGACGCCATCAGAGAAGAAATTGACACCTGGCTCGATATCTACGGCATTGAAGAACGCTATAAAGCCAAGTGCTGCGGTGAGCACGATGGCAAAGACTGGATAAGGGAAATTGTTGATGAGTCAGAAAATTATTACCAGACACCACAGCAATACCTGGAAGGGAAACTGAAAACAGCAGCTAATCAGCCGTGGGCCGATGCTAATTTTCTAAAGAGGCCGTTTCTGGAGGCGTGTAAAGGAAGGGGCGTGTTCGATTGAATAGGACTGAACCAGTATTTTCTAATGCCCATGAGCACTACCTGCACGGCATCGGTGGCGACGAATGCCCGATTACCGCCAATGATGCCCTGGCCAAGGAAGTGGGGGATGACCGTGTGGATATGGTGCTGGCCAATCCGCCCTTTGGTAAAAAGAGCTCCATTACCGTCATCAACGAAAAGACCGGTAAAAAAGAACAGGAAAAGCTGGTCTATGAGCGCACAGACTTTTGGGCCACCACCTCCAACAAGCAGCTCAACTTCGTGCAACACATTGCCAACATGCTCAAAATCGACGGCAAGGCCGCCGTGGTAGTGCCGGATAACGGCCTCTTTGAAGGCGGTGCCGGTGAAACCGTGCGCAAAAACCTGCTGGAACGCACCGACCTCCACACCTTGCTGCGCCTGCCCACCGGCATCTTCTACGCCCAGGGCGTAAAAGCCAACGTCATCTTCTTCGACGCCAAACCCGCCTCCAAAAGCGCCTGGACCAGAAAACTCTGGGTCTACGACTACCGTACCAACGTCCACAAAACCCTCAAACAGAATCGCCTGGCATTGAATGATTTTGACGAGTTCATTGCCTGCTTCAAGGCCGAGGACCGTAGCAAACGCCGCGAATCCAAAAAAGTCGAGCGCTGGAAATCCTTTACCTACGATGAGTTGATCGCCCGCGATAAAGCCAACCTCGATATCTTCTGGTTGAAAGACGAATCGCTGGAAGATACCGAGAACCTCCCGCCACCCGAGGTGCTGGCGCAGGAGATTGTGGAGCAGTTGGAGGCGGCGCTGGAGGAGTTTCGGAGTGTGGAAGCGGTATTGGAAGGGCTATGCCCTGAATGAAAAGCGATTAACGCAACAAAACGAACAGATTAAGGAACTGGAGAGAACGCTAAAACTTTTCCAGAACGTGGTCAGCGATACCCTGAGTCAACCGGAAGCCACTGGTTTGCTGCGGGTTATCACTGACTATAGCCAAACCTTTATATTGCTTAATCGGTTTGATAGTAGCCGATTGTCAACTGAGGCGTTGAGTCATAATGTCACTTACGAAATTTAACTGGATGAAGCGCTTCCGGCTATTGAGGAATTGAAAAACTGCTCATTGAAAAAAATGAGGCTACTCTGTTATCCGGAAGGATGGGCTGCCTGGAAAGCGGCAGGAGGAGGCATTCAGACAGAACTTGATTCACTGGCCAGTGCGGTATTTTACTGGGATGCTAAGCGCTGCGGGTGTTATTCCGTGGTGTTACATCAGGCGAAAGGGTATAAAAAAGCGCATTAATAACAACATGTTGTGTGAAAATTATTTGAATTCTACTCTCTTCGCCAAATAATTCCTGGCCGATTGAAAAATTGTAACTTTCGGGGCATCAAGTACCTGCACATGTCTGACTGTACACCAGGGTAGTCCACTGTAGGACTGACGTCAGACATGCAATATCAAATTCGCTTACACAACCGTAGCTCAAACTGCTACTTCCGGGCCAGTATCCCGGAGAATCTCCGCTCTTGCTGCGGAAAGGCGGAGACCAGGTATCCACTTAAGAACTGTTGGGGCCTGCTCCGGTTTTGATCCAGCTCAATGGCAGTCGTCTCTGAATGAACTATGCTTAATATGCAGCAAAAAGGAAGCGCAAGAGGCGCGTGACCATGACATTCCTGTCTTCTTATCGGTCAATCATCTATGCCGGGGATCCGGAGATCCCGCCTGTCACGCCACCGGAAGCGCCCCCTGAACAACCTCCAGAGGTGCCGGGTGAGCCGGTGCCGGAGTCCGAACCGGCGCCACCGCCCGAAATGCCGCCGGGTGCACCACCCGAGATACCACCAGGGATACCGCCGGAAACCCGGGCCAGTGCAGTGTCCCGGGGAGAGATACGATGACCATAGCAGCCACTCAACAACGGTATCTGATTCAGTGAAAAGCGGAATATGACCTGATGCTGCATCCTGGCCGGCGGGTATCTTGCTATACAGGCAACAACTGCTACTGTTTCTGAATAAGACGAGCAGGCAGATGGTAATCATAGAATGGAGGATATGGAAATGGCGGAAAAACTGACCATGAAAGCATTGTCAGGTGAACTGGAAGTACTGCGCAAGCGTCTGCGTGAGCTCGAAACGGGTTTCGAGCGCAAACTCGAGAACACTATGGAAAGGGCAACCGAGAAGTTGAAGGCCCGGATTGAAGCCTCAGAAGGGCCATGCCTCAGGGTCCAGGGGCACGGGGACGCGGTCGATGTCGATGCCAGGCGCCGGTTAATCGCCGAATGCGCCTATTTGCGTGCCGAGCGCCGTGGGTTTATGTGGGGCAGTCCCGAGCAGGACTGGCTGGAAGCGGAAATGGAAATTGACCAACTGCTGCTACAGGGATGGGCAAAGAACGAAACCAAGAAAATGACAAGCCGGAAAGCCCGGTCTCGACAGGAAAGCCGGGCATAATTCAGGTGTGTATGGCGAATTGATACGCATGCAGCGATCAGCAGCTTAAACAGAACGCTACAATGGAACTGCCACGAAATTGTGGCGCCTATGCAATTCCGTTAGTGTAGGCGCCCTCGAAAAACAACGACTGATCGCAGGGAATTCGCATGAAAGCAAGGGCTGCAGTTGCCTGGGCTCCCAAACAGCCCCTGTCTATCGAAGAAATTGATGTTGCAGGTCCGCGTGAGGGTGAGGCGCTTCTGAAAGTGGTCGCCAGCGGTGTCTGCCATACCGACGCATTCACCCTGTCGGGCGAAGATCCTGAGGGTGCCTTTCCCTGTATCCTCGGCCACGAAGGTGGTTGCGAAGTGGTCGAGTGCGGTCCCGGCGTGAAAGACCTGAAACCGGGCGACCACGTTATCCCGCTTTACATTCCGGAATGCGGCGACTGCGAATACTGCAAATCGACCCGGTCCAACCTCTGCCAGTCGATCGCGTCCACGGTCTGGACGGGTTATATGCCGGACGGCTCTCGCCGGTTTACCCACAAGGGTAAAGCCATCTATCACTACATGGGTTGCTCGACCTTTTCCGAATACACCGTGGTACCGGAAATCGCCCTGGCAAAAATCAATCCGGCCGCACCACTGGATAAGGTCTGCCTGCTGGGCTGTGGTGTTACCACGGGCATTGGCGCGGTGCTCAATACCGCGCAGGTTGAAGCCGGCGCTACGGTCGCAGTATTCGGGCTGGGTGGCATCGGCCTGTCGGTCATACAGGGCGCAGTGATGGCCAAAGCCGGACGCATCATCGTCATCGATGTGAATTCCGGCAAGTTCGAGATAGCGAAAGCGCTGGGTGCCACCGACTTCGTTAATCCGAAACAACTGAGTGTTGGCGTTACCGAGGCCATTGTTGAAATGACCAACGGCGGTGTTGATTACTCTTTCGAATGCATCGGTAATGTTGCGGTCATGCGCGATGCGCTGGAATGCTGCCACATGGGCTGGGGTGTCTCGACCATTATCGGCGTTGCCGGCGCCGGCCAGGAAATTTGCACCCGTCCCTTCCAGCTGGTCACAGGGCGCACCTGGAAAGGTTCAGCGTTCGGCGGTGTGAAAGGCCGCAGTGAACTGCCCGGCTATGTTGAGAATTATATGAATGGTAAAATCGAACTGGACAGCATGGTGACCCACACTATGCCGCTGGAAGACATCAACACAGCGTTTGATCTGATGCACGAGGGCAAAAGCATTCGTTCGGTTATTATTTTTTAGGCACGGTTACGTGGAACAGATCGAAAGCATCAAGGAATCCGGTGGCTATCTGAACCGCTACCAGCACGATTCGGAGAGTTGCCACTGTCGTATGACTTTCTCCGTCTATCTGCCACCACAGGCGGAATACCGCAAGGTACCGGTGCTCTACTGGTTATCCGGCCTCACCTGTACCGATGACAACTTCCGCGTCAAGGCCGGCGCCCAGCGCTACGCGGCCGAACTGGGCCTGGCACTGATTATTCCCGACACCAGTCCACGCGGGGCGGATGTACCCGATGCCGCTGATCGTTACGACCTTGGCCAGGGTGCCGGTTTCTATGTCAACGCGACGCGGCAACCCTGGTCAAAGCACTACCATATGTATGACTACGTTTTGCAGGAACTGCCGGCCGTGGTCGAGGCTGGTTTCCCGGTAATACCCGGTTTGAAGTCCATTGCAGGGCACTCCATGGGTGGTCACGGTGCGCTGATCTGTGCATTCAAAAATCCGGGGATGTTTCGCTCGGTTTCAGCCTTTTCGCCTATCTGTAATCCCGTGCAGAGCAGTTGGGGTGAGGGCTGTTTCAGCTCCTATCTGGGCGATAACCGGAAAGACTGGGAAGCCTACGACGCAACCTGTCTGGTGCAGGGTGGCACCAATGCGCCGCCCATGCTGATCGACCAGGGTACGGCCGATGAATTTCTCGCCGGGCAGCTGCTCCCTCAGAACCTGCAGGCGGTCTGCGAAGCAGCCGGATTACCACTCACGCTGCGCCTGCAGGAAGGCTACGACCACAGCTATCACTTCATTGCCAGTTTCATCGGCGAACACCTGGCCTGGCACGCCGAGGCTCTGAATTTATCAGATTGTGTCTAATTAATTTGAGGCATAAATCTGCTAAGCACACTAACTCAATGAATTCCCGTATAAAAGCAAAAGCACTACACAATCATGACGAATTCACGCTAAAATGCCAGTGCTGGACGGGCATTATAAGCCCGCCGCAACCACAATAATTATAATAACCGGGGATTCCAATGAATAAGAAACACCCGTGGTACGGCGTTATACTCGCTATGGGGTTATGCACTGCAGAAGCAGATGCTGCACTGATAAATTCTTCCGTTCTGAATTTTAATCCGGGCGAAATCGTTTGCCCGATCGGCGGCACAGCACCGGACAACTGCACGTACGGCGTAAGGAACGTGCTTGGCAGCTGGTTCGCTATGGACAGGAGTGGCAACGGTAAGGTAGGCGTGGACGAGAAAGTCGCCCTCAGTGCGAGTGAAGGCATTAGATTAGGACAAACTCAGGATGCCTCCGGCTCACACACTGGTTTACCAGACGGATCCGAACTACCCGGAATTGATAATCCGTGGAATTACTTCGGGAACACCGGTATGCACAAGACAGTCAGCCCCATTGTTATTTCCGGGGGTGACGATGGCACTGGTGACGGAATTGCCAGCCTGGACTTTTCAGGCTGGACTGTGACCTGGAACTTTATCCCGGCAATTAGCATGGGCTCCGGCGCAAATACCATGGCTGATAATCCGGAGGGTATAGCCGTACTGAACTGCTCGGTAGACTGCTCTGTTGGTGACACATTCATACTGGACTACAGTGCAACCGTCCCGAACGACGGCACAACCAGTTTTGGTAACGTCGCGTACGCTCTGCACCTTGAGGGACAAATCAGTGCTGTCCCTGTGCCCGCTGCAGTGTGGCTGCTGGGCTCCGGGCTGGCCGCGCTTTTTTCATGCGGCTATCGCCGGGTTCTGCATCACCATGCGCAGTGAGTGCAGTGGTGCTGTCAAGGTCGTCGCCTGCATCGAAGACCCGTTCGATCTTCGTTGCCATCCGATCCAGTCGTTGTGTATAACCAGGTACTATACATGACGGCCGAAGTGAGACATTCAGACTGAATTTCCACGGAAAATTGTGCCGAATAACCTGGATCGACCCAAAGCAGTCTTCAAGTCTAGTACAATGCTGGCCACAATCCTCTGTATGCGCCATGGTAGTGCTTCACAGGCCATTTATGTCTACCCGGAGCAGTCTTAACTCATGAGTTTAAAAACTACACTTACGCTGGTGGATGGTGTACATATTATTGTTCCAGATTCACTGAATATGATTACAACCTATACCCTTCGTGAGCAGGAAGACTGGTTCGAGGATGAAATCAAGTTTCTGCGCCACTTACTACAGCCAGGACAGAGAGTCATTGACATTGGTGCCAACTGCGGTGTCTACACACTGTCGATGGCCAAGCTCGTGGGACCTACCGGACGTGTATGGGCCTTCGAGCCAGCATCAACGACCGCAAGCCTGCTCGCCGAAAGCATCACCACCAATGACTTTAGCCAAGTAGTATTAGAGCAAAAAGCGCTCTCTGACATGAGTGGTACCGCGAAATTGTCATTGAACAACAATTCAGAACTAAATGCACTAGTGCGTGATGATCAATATATTAGTGAGACTGAGACTGTTTCTCTCGTAACCCTTGATGAATGCTTGGAACACTATGACTGGCAAGACATAGAATTTATAAAACTGGATGCTGAAGGAGAGGAAGTCAATATCCTTCGCGGCGGGTCTCGCTTCTTTGCAACACAGTCACCGCTAGTCCAGTATGAAGTGAAAGCGGGTACAGAACTGCATTTAGAGCTGGTACAAGCCTTCGCTGAACTTGGCTACCGCTCTTATCGCTTTGTGCCAGGACTTAACGTGCTGGTCCCATTTAACGAAAAAGAGCCAGCCGATGGCTACCTGCTGAATCTATTTTGCTGTAAGCCGGATTGTGCCGCCCGGCTCGCTGCCCGGGGGTTTTTGGTTGAAGTGACGGTTGACGCACTGATGGGGGAGGGTCATTCCAATTCCCTTTGTGGGAGACTTGATAGCGATCAAACGCAGAATTGGCTCGATACCCTGACAAATCTTCCTTATGGAAAAATATGTGCAGAGCATTGGAGAAAGACGAAGGTCGCCTGGCAGGGCGGTGAGGTTGAAACAGCGTTGTTGTGCTATGGAATGTCACGTAATCCTTCTTTGACTGCCACCGAGCGCTTTTCAGCTTTGGAAGAAAGTTATATGCGTCTCAAGACTCTCTGTGAAACACAGCCGGCCTATCTACGATCGGCCAGCCTTGCACGAGTTGCACGGGACTATGGCGCCCGTTCACTCGCCGTGAAAGCTCTTGGGCAACTATGCAAAACAATTTTCCAGCAACGTCAGATAAGCACACTCGAGCCTTTTCTTGCTCCTGGGGAACGTTTTGATTCAGTGTCACCACGGGGTTCCATAGTGAATTGGATTGGGGCGGCAGCCTTGGAAGAACTTGAGCGAAACCTGGCTTTCTCATCGTTTTATACCGGCGTATCCGCTCGACAGCGCTTGGAAAATATACGCGACTTAGGTTTCGGCAGTGATGAAATGAAACGTCGCCTGAATTTAATCCAACTTCGTTTCGATACGCCCAATGCATAAGCAATGATCAACAGAATAAACAACCCGGCGGCTCTCAGGTGGTCGCTGTGTGTCTTTGAAATCCAAGATAAGCATTTGATTATATAACTGATTATCCATGGCCAAGCTGCCCCCTGGTTGTAATCCCTAATATAAAAGCGTTATTCCGTTGCATTGCCTGAGTTTTGACCCGGCGCAGGTTGTCCGGCAAATCCGTTCAGTCGTCACCAATATGACCGATAGAGAATGTAACTATATAAAGGTGTTACTGAACTTCTCATGGAAGTTATCGCCGGAATTTTGTTTTCACTATTGCTGATGCTGGTGTCGTTTGTCATCAACCACTACCTGCTGGGTGGTCGGCTGGTGATCGATGTCTACCGCCTGACGCTGACGGCGTCCTCGGTACTTCTGCTGGCGGTAATCGGAGAATCACTCGTCAACCCGCTTTATGAACTATGGTTCGGCAGTAAACTGTGGGAGTACCGTGTCTTTCCGCTGCACGATGCCAACGTCTCGGCGCTGGCAATCATCGTTTGGACCGCTTACGGTGTACACTTGTATTTTACCCTGCAGTCGCTGGATCAAAAGCTGGGATCCCGCTGGAACAGCGCCGGTATAAAGGCATTAATTATCGGCTTCGAGGCGCCCTTTATCGCCGAGGTCAGTGGTAACCTTGTGTTCCTGCTGTTGTTGAACAACTATTACGCCTATTACCTGCCTGCCGATGTCCACCACCTGACCTCATTTCAGGCGGTCCCCGTCTATATTTTGTGCATTTTTTTCGGGCTGATGATATTAAAAATGCTGGAATGCCTGCCGCGCACCCTGGTTTTGCCACCGGCATTGTTTGCCGGTGGCATCGCCTACCTGTTTGCCGGATCATTCTGATTTGCAGGCCTCAACAGCATCCAGCCGGAGTATGTCCGCACCAGCTACAACAGGCCGCCTGGTTGTTATCGATGCGCTGCGCGGAGTCGCCATCGTATTGATGGTTGTCTATCACTTTTTCTTTGACCTGAGCCACTTCGGGCTGGCGGATTTCGATTTTTACCAGGATTCGTTCTGGCTCCATTTACGGACCTTTATTCTCAGCATGTTCCTGCTGCTGGTCGGCGTCAGTCTGGTTCTGGCGAGTGGACGGAAGCTCGATACGAGACGTTATATGCGGCGTCTGGCGCTGTTGATTGCGAGCGCAGTGCTGATCAGTATTTCGACCTGGTGGATGTTCGGTGACCGCTTTATCTTCTTCGGGGTGCTGCATTTTATCGCCTTTGCCAGTGTGCTGGGTCTGTTGTTCTTGCGTGCCGGATGGGTGAACCTGGTGCTGGGGATCGCTGTTATTCTGTTCGCCAACCGCTACCAGTTCTCCTGGTTCGATACGCTGGGCTGGCGCTGGATAGGGTTGATGACACACAAGCCGCTGACCGAGGACTATGTACCGCTGTTGCCCTGGTTCGGCGTGGTACTGCTGGGTTTGTACTCAGGACCTTACCTGGCTCGTCTGGCGCGATGGCGACATGGGGCGGGAAAATCAGGATTTGTACGCTTACTGGCGTTCGGTGGCCGGCACAGCCTGATCATATACCTGCTGCACCAGCCAGTGTTAATGGGTATCCTGTCGCTGTATGTAAAGCTTTCGAGCTTCTCCTGACGGTTTAGATAGATCAAATTAATCCATTAAACCGACAAGGCGCAAAGATCGCCAAGAAAAAATTTGTTTTCTTTGTGGCCTTTGTGTCTTGGCGGTTCAAAGTCTACTGATAAGAAATTTCTTAGTGTTTTTGATATTCCTTCAATACCGTACTCACGGCGCGATCCATTAACGGAGCTGTATCCAGAACCCGGGCACGTGCACAACGCAGCAGCAGGGCAAGCTCATCAAGGCTGTAGTTGCCGACCTTGA
>BTRG01000062.1:0-12965 GCA_036986275.1 Gammaproteobacteria bacterium
GCGGTACAGATTGCCCTGCTGACGGTATATGACATGTGCAAGGCCGTGGACCGCGGCATGGAAATCCGCGATGTGCGACTACTGAGCAAGTCCGGAGGCCGATCTGGAGCCTGGCAGCGAGACAACTAAACCCCATCATCCGTCTCTTTATTCTGATACAGATCAATTCCACCCTTGGTTGTCATCAGGCATACTCACAATCTGGACTTCAACAGGAATGATTCGGCATGAAGGAAAATGTGGGAAAAATTGACAAAGGGTTGCGCCTGATAGGCGGATTGGCTGTTACCAGCCTGTTTTTTCTACTCAATAGCCCTTTGAATCTACTGGGCCTGCTGGGCATCGTGTTTATTATTACCTCCCTGATGAGTTGGTGCCCTATCTATGCCATCCTTGGCATGAAGACCTGTCCATCCAGGAAATAGTTCAAACTACAGCAACCGGGTAGCCCCAACTATGCAATGTTTTCCCGAGCAGGGGGCCCGTCTATAGTGCTGTTTTTTAGACGCCACACTCTATAAAATGCGCCCCCTGTAACACAGCAGAGTCTGCAAGCATAATCCCATGTCTGAATTCCACCCCGGCCTCCTGGGCCTGAGCTATCGCGATCTCTTTCAACTGGACAGCCTTAAAAGGCTGGACCGGCTTTTTCTGGGCCGCCTCAAGGCAGCCGATACCGAGTTACATGGGAAATTGCTGGCCTATCGTCAAGGCCACATGGCCGTGCCGTCAGTGGATAGCAGTGAAATGCTGATTGCCGCAGCGCCTATATTAGAAACCTTGCTGGGTGAGTTGTTTCAGATCGAAGACGCCCTGGAAGTGGCCCAGGCCGGCACCCTCTCACACCGGCCGGTATTGGCCTTTAAAAAATTCTTTGTCCAGCGTCGCGCCCGTAGACGCCTGGCCAAAAAAGAAGACCTCGAATCCTTTGCCGAACTGGAGACTTGGCTGGACGCGGCCCTGGACCAGACCGGCCTGGACAGCAGCGACCGCGAACTGACCGTGGCCTGTTATGCCCAGGACCTGCTGACCGATACCGAGACCAATAAAGATGCCATAGAGATGCTGACACGCTGGTGTCTGCGCGCCATGACCACGGACGAAGGCCAGGCCGCGGTTGCCGACTGGGTCAGCTTCCGTCTGCCACAGGGTGTGGATTATGACAACCTGGTGCCGGTCACATTCGTTTCGCAAGATGAGATCGGTCGCATGGAGTGCGCCCACGGCATCAGCCGGCCCCGGGATGGGTTTGGCCTGACCGACAAGCGCATGGGCGCCCGTGAAGTCCAGGCCGAGATCGACTATTGCATTTATTGTCATGATCACGATGGCGATTTCTGTTCCCGTGGCTTCCCGGTCAAAAAGGGCGACCCGGCACAGGGCATCAAGAAGAACCCCCTGGGTGTATCGCTGGACGGCTGTCCGCTGGATGAAAAAATCTCCGAGATGCACCGCCTGAAACGTGATGGCGTCACCCTGGGTGCGCTGGCTATGATCATGGTGGACAACCCCATGTGCCCCGTTACCGGCCATCGTATTTGTAATGACTGCATGAAGGCCTGTATCTACCAGAAACAGAACCCGGTCAACATCCCTGAAATCGAGACCCGTGTGCTGACCGATGTACTGGCCCTGCCCTGGGGTGTAGAGATCTATGATCTGCTGACACGCTGGAATCCATTGCGGCAAAAACAATGGCTGCCACGGGCCTACAACGGCAAGAAAATACTCATCAATGGTATGGGACCGGCAGGTTTCACACTGGCGCATCACTTATTGATGGAAGGCTTTGCCGTAGTGGGTATTGATGGTCTGAAGATAGAAAAGCTCCCCGATGAGTTGATACACCAGCCCATCAAGGATTACAGCACACTGGAAGAAGACCTGGACACCCGCACCATGACCGGTTTTGGCGGCGTCGCCGAATATGGCATTACCGTACGCTGGGACAAGAACTTCCTGCGCCTAATCTATGTCATGCTCATGCGCCGACAGCACTTTCAGGTCTTCGGCAATATACGCTTTGGCGGCACACTGACACTGGATGAGGCCTGGGGGCTGGGCTTTGATCACGTGGCCATAGCCGTCGGCGCCGGCCTGCCACAGGCCCTGCCCATCCCCGGCAGCTTGGCCCGCGGCATGCGGCAGGCGGCTGACTTCCTGATGGCGTTGCAATTAACAGGCGCGGCCAAGGAAACCAGTCTCGCCAACCTGCAAGTCCGTCTGCCGGCCGTGGTCATAGGGGGAGGCCTAACAGGAATCGACACCGCTACCGAAATACAGGCCTACTACATCAAACAGGTGGAAAAAACCCTCAACCGCTATGAAATCCTGGTGCAGGCCAAGGGTGAAGATGCCGTGCGCACCGGTCTCGACGAAGAGTCCCTGAGCACACTGCAAGAATTCCTGGAACATGGCCGCGAGGTACGCGCCGAACGTGAACGAGCAGCCAAAGAAAACCGCGCGCCGGACTTTGAGGCACTGATAAGAACATGGGGTGGTGTCACGGTCGTCTACCGCCGACACATGAAAGATTCGCCGGCCTATCAACGCAACCACGAAGAAGTCATCAAGGCCATGGAAGAAGGCCTATATTACGCCGAATGCCTGAGTCCGAAGGCGGCATCACTGGATCAATATGGTCATGTGACTTCATTGATCTGTCAGCGCATGAAAGCGAACGAAGATGGCGTACTGCAACTTAGCGATGAAGGCGTCACGCTGAAGGCGGGCTCCATTTTTGTTGCCACCGGCGCCCGGCCCAATATTGCCTACTACTTTGAGCACCGTGGCACATTTGAACTGGATGGCGCCAATTACAAGACCCATGAAGTGGTGGATGACGAACTCAGCGAAGTCGATGTTGTCCGTCACTGCAAGGCCGAGGACTTTGGCCCCTTCACGTCTTACGATCATGATGGCAAGCGCGTTACGTTTATTGGTGACACCCACCCCACGTTTAACGGTAGCGTGGTCAAGGCCGTGGCCTCGGCCCAGCGCACCTATCCCAAGATTGCCGCCAGCTTTGGCGCACGACTGACAGAAATGGGTGATAAAAATGAATATGCACGTTTCCGCGCCGATATGGAAGACAAGCTGCAACCACGACTGGAGAGTGTGACCCGCCTGACACCCTCATCTGTAGAACTGGTGGTACGCGCACCTATGGCCGTAAAGCGTTTTCGTCCGGGGCAGATGTTTCGTTTGCAAAACTATGAACAGCTGGCGCCGGTTTATGATAACACCCGCCTGCAAACCGAAACTGTTGCCATCACCGGGTCCAGGGTCGACACGGAACAAGGCACTGTATCATTGATCGTATTTGAGCGTGGGGCCAGCGCGCGCCTGGCTTCAACGTTTAAAGCCGGTGACCCGATTGCGGTCATGGGTCCCGGTGGTGTGGCGGCGACGATTCCCAGCAATGAAACCGTCATGATCGTGGCCGATCGCCTGGGTGCGACGGCAATGCGCAGCCTGGGACCCGCCCTGCGCGATGCCGGCAACCGTGTCATATTCATTGTCACTTTTTTCAATAAAGACGAGGTCTTCTACCAGCATGAACTGGAGGCGGCGGCCGATCATGTAGTCTGGGTCACCAGCAATGGCGACGCCATCACGCCACGGCGTGACCAGGATTTTTCTTTCGCCGGCGATCTCCGCGATGCCGTCGTGGCCTATGCCAGGGGTGAGTTATCCAACGGCACACCCCCCATCCCACTGCAAGAAGTGGATGACCTGCATATCATAGGCAGCGGTTGCTGCGTACAGCGCATGCGTGATCTGAAAGACAACGTCCTGAAAAATCAGTTCGCCAAGAATCCCAAGACCACGGGCTCGGTCTACTCCACCATGCAATGCATGCTCAAGGGCGTATGCTCACAATGCCTGCAATGGCAGATAGATCCCAAGACAGGTGAACGTACCAAAGCCGTATTTGCCTGCTCATGGCAGGATCAACCCCTGCACATGGTTGATCTTGATCACCTGCAGGAACGCCTGGCACAGAATCGCCTGCAGGAACATTTGACCAACCTGTGGCTGGACTACGTGCTGGAAAAAAACGGCATTGAAAGGATATAAAACTTAGTCAGGCATTACTCACACCTTGCGCTGCAAGCGACCACTTCGATGCTATCAATATTGCCGGAACCGGCATCGATGACTTCCTTCACGCAACTACCATCGTCCTTTCTAATAACGCGTATCACTTTGCCATTGACCAGCGCCTGACACACCCTCGTATCCGCAAGCACTATCGGGCGCAACGGATCCTCCGCGGCATAAACATCTCTGATACCAAACATCGCACGGGTCGGTTCACTATCAACAATGTAATTCGCGGTCACCCAACGCACGAACGGCCTGGCGACATCGGCAGGTTTGTATCTGACAAACATATCCCCGGTAGGACATAGCGCTACACTCACCATCGTGTTTGTGGATGTCTTGACATCAATTGCATCATCAATGTCACACTCCATGTTTCTGACCCAAAGCGCAGCCTGAGATTCTTCCAGTTTTATCTGGGTTTCAGACTTTCCCGTCACAATAGACTGCACCCAGTCCGTATACTTGGGCACGGCGCCTATCAACGCGATGATTAATGCAGGATACATCAGTACCATCTGCAGCCAGTTTGTTTCCTTTTTCTTTGGCATGATCCCTCCTTGACCAGGAATAATACGTTATCGGGCTGATTTCATAATTGTCAGAAAATCTTTTTCCATGGCCTCGCCGCTGGAATCCGGTGTAAACCCCAAGGCCACCAGCCAGCAGTGTTTCGTTTTAATCGCCGCCATGGGGGTTTGCAAGGCCACTGTCTGATTCCCAATTTTGATATAGCCACGCCATAATTCTGCCTTGCCTTTCCCGCCTTGAGTCTTAATTTTGTAAGGCTTTTTAAGCTGCTCCTGCCCGGCAGGATATGTGGCGCTAATAGTATTCAGGCCCCGTATACGGGTACTGGCATGGGTATGCAGCGCCCCGCGATAACAATCCAGTGTAATGGACGAGGCTTTGATGCTGCTGGATTTGAGTACGCCTATAGTCTGCTTTTCCGAGCCCTCCGGCACCTGACCTGTCGACCAGCCCTCGGGCAAGTCCAGCGTCAGGTATTTGTGCGAAAACTCCGATCCACTTGCAAACGCAGTTGCTATAGAGAAATAAGAACTAATGAGGCAACTGATAAATAAGAAATTTCTTTTTTTATGTTTATCCATACCGTCCTCTATAAAATAGCAATAGAAATCACCTTATATCATGAGGCACCTTACACAAGGCTTACATATTACGACAAACCCTTTCCTATCTGGTAACCCAACTCCCGATAGGCCTCAAACTGAAATTCATCAAAGAACTGATCGGACATAGCCTCATCCGGAAAATCAGGGTGTTTGCGATCATAGCCATAGACATCTTCCTGCAACTTATTAACCAATGCAGTCTTTACATACACCAGTTCCGCCAATTTGAGTTTCTTCTCACCCGGCAACGGTGCATAACTGATTTTACCTTTAACAAATCCCGCCTTGGAGCGTCTATTGGCATCCGGCTTCAGGGCCGTTACATCCAGTTCTATCTTGGCGCCAAAATCCACTCGCACCAGTTCTATCGCACGCGCCAGGTCCTCAAAGGTCCAATCCGGGTCGGCGCTGGCATCGGAGACAATAATCTTTTTACACCGCCGTCGTACCAGTTCGTACAAACCCAGGTTTTCAAAGTGACCGCCATCGGATAAATGGACATGCCATTGATTTTCATGCAGGCCGTCACCAAACATTTCCCGGAATAAATACCAGTACCAACGCGGACGTGACAAGGGTCCCAGCCAGGCCGGGTGCCTGGGATTGCGCACCCAATAGCCCAGGCGCAGGTTGAACAGTGTCATAATAAATGTCAGTGGCTTGGAACGCGTCAAATAGGTATTCGGGTTAACGGCTGCCCCTGAGATCGCCATGGCCGTGGCCAGGTTCATATTGCCATTCAAATGAACTTCACTGGGTACAAAACCCGTCGCATTGCTGCCTGTTAATAAAGGGCTGAAAATAAAGTTATCACCGGCGCGAGCACGATATTTCGCGACATGGGAGCCGGTCAATTGAATATTGGTATTCACAATATGATAGGGTGCGGCCGTTTGTTGTAACTCGCTGATACGGCAGTTATCCGGATTGGCCTCATTTCCATTCTTCGCATCATTGGATACTTGCGACCACTGCGGCATATAGGCCTCCATCAATCGGTTACGGTAAAACCTGTGCATGGATACATGATTAATATTGGCCAGCACCGCCAGTGTTAGCGATACCCACAGGGACCACACCAGCCATTGCGGTAACTGCGCCTCATAGACCATGAGATGAAAGAACCACAGGAACAGACCATAGATAAAGAGGGTCAGGCCCAGGGTTAACATCAAGGCCCGCCGACCATGAAGCTCGTTACCACCCTTGCGCCCTTTAAGGCCGGCCAGAAAAGACAACACACCCGCCACAGACAACGAAGACATCCAGGTCCGCAACCACTCGCTGGTTAATAAATCGTATACCCAGGGGATGGCGCCCACAACCAGCGCGATGACAGCAAACATCAGCAAAGCTCCCATCACCACACGCAGCAGACGTTGCACCACCAGTGTGCGAAACAATACCCAGCGTGTGGCAATGGCAAAAACAAACGCCAACACAACGAACGATAACAATGCCCAGATAGCGGCATAAAAAATCCAGGCGAAACCACGATGAATGGTCAACATCTCCGGAACACTCAGGTAGGAGGCAAACGGCAACGCCATGGATGTAAACTGGGGTTGCGCCAGCCACCACACCAGACCAATAAACACAGGAATCAATACCGCAAGCGTGGCCAGGGTGCCGGTTAACACGGCCGCGAATAATGCCCACAAATTCAGACCGCCACCGGGAATCAGATAATTACCATGGGTGCGCAACCATGCGACCAGCCTGCCGGCATCTTCACGGTTATCACTGCGCCTGGTGCCAAAGGGAAAGGCCCGGTTGAGCGCGGTCATAAACCAGGTCAGGGAAGCGCCGATATAACCGCCACCGGATACCGTGGAGAGATAATCAATATTCTTGAGTTGATTACGAGAAGAAAGGGCCTGCAATAGCCCCAGATTAAAAGTGGCGGAACGTATTCCCCCACCAGACAAACATAAACCGATCGCGTCTTCGCCAGGTTTGCCGGCCTTTACCCCGGCCAGCCGGCGGCGGACCTTCAGTCGTTGCGCTTCGGCCTTGATGATATCCTGATCATTATAGCTATTTTCCTTATCCATAACCTCTCCTTAAGCATGGACAGATGCATCACTGGCATTCCAAGGCGCCATTATCCCCGATTACGAGTGAGTTTCAATTGCCTTGATACTGTAATGGAGGTCATGTGGCCCATTCACGAATGGTTTTGGTGTATCCAGTCAATCCTGTAAATCCTGTCTAAGGATTTGGTGTAATACATTGGACAGGATTAACAAGATTAACGGGATAGGCCAGACATGCAGAAAGAAAAGTGTTGGTGTATCCAGTCAATCCTGTAAATCCTGTCTAAGGATTTGGTGTAATACATTGGACAGGATTAACAAGATTAACGGGATAGGCCAGACATGCAGAAAGAAAAGTGTTGGTGTATCAAGTCAATCCTGTAAATCCTGTCTAAAGAATAAACCACCCCGCTACAAATGAACGGTGTAATTAGTCGTAACAGCGACTTCAGCCGCGATAGTTACTTTTCTTTTATTTATTTTCTAAATAACCAGAATAACAATGACAACGCAAGACTGATGATAATCATTGTTGTTATAGGAAAAAATACCTTAAAACCTTCACGCTCTATCACAACATCGCCGGGTAGACGACCGAGGTTGAATTTCTGCAGCCATGGCCAGAACACCCCTGCAGCCAGTATTATCAAACCCGTTATGATGAGTAAACGTTGCATGACTCAGGAATCGAGTCCCATAAAACTCATCACCTCTTCGCGACGCTGCATGGTGTCGGCATAACCCAGCGATATCAGACTGCGGCAGAAGGCCTTCTCGAATAATAAATAACTCACCAGACTGCTACCATTCTTTTTAAAGGAGCCGATACCGCGCAACAGCAAGCGCAGTGTCCATGGCATATCCTTGACATAACGCATGGCGATCTCTTGTATATCTTCGCTGGGCGATATGACCAGCACATCAATTGAGCGCAGTCTCGCACCATGCTCTTCAAGATGATGTGAAGTAATCATGGCAATAGTTTTATTGATGCGCTCCAGTCGTTCAAGATCGGCCTCCATGCTATCGAGAAAGATACTATTAAGTATATGACCGGCTATCTGTGCCAATGAAGGATAGTCCTCCTCGCTGCCACGCTCCTGTTCTCTATCATGCTCATTGGTCACACCCACTACCAACACTCGGTCCGCGCCCAGATGCAGCGCCGGGCTCAATGGCGCCGTCTGGCGCATGGAACCATCACCAAAATACTCACGATTGATTTTCTCCGCGGCAAATACAAAGGGGATCGCTGATGATGCCATCAAATGATCCAGGGTGATGCGGCCGTGACAACCCAGACGCCGCGCCCGCTCCCATGAAACAATGGTCTTATTGGTTTGATAAAAGGTTACTGACTTACCCGAGGAATAACCCGATGCCGAAATACCCAGCGCCTCTATGACACCGGCATCCAGCGAGGCCTGAATATGCTCACAAGGCATGTAACGATTTAACAGCTTTCTCAATGGCCTCCGGTCCAGTAGCGATACGGGATTGCGTTTGCCCAGCCCGCCCAGCATAAACGCAGCCAGCCAATGGGCGCCGATTTTGGCTATGCTGGCGGCATCTGATCGAAATACCTGGTGCACATGAAAATTGCGCCAGATGCGTAACAAACGCTGGGCGGCGTCCTGAAAGTGGGCCCCATAAATCGCCAGGGCGGCGGAGTTGATGGCGCCGGCGGAGGTACCACAAATCACCGGAAAGGGATTGGGGGATCGCTTGGGATACATCTCGGCAATAGCCCGTATCACGCCCACCTGGTAGGCCGCGCGCGCGCCGCCGCCTGATAACACCAGGCCAATCTTGGGTGATTGTGTTTTATCTTGTGTCCTGCCCTTTGCCTGCGCCATCTTCCCCTGTCAAACCATTGTTGGCTGATTTGCTAGAATACACCATTTGTATCCTATTGCATGCTTGTTATGATGCGCATCAAACGAATTGGAGGCACCCATGGCGATAACAGAAACCGTTATTTACCAAGCGTTGGAGCAGGTCATGGACCCGGAACTGCATCGCAACATCGTGGAGCTGGGGTTTATTCAGGAGATTGATATTGTCGATGACTATGTGCATCTGGATATCCAGCTGACAACGCCACTCTGCCCAAGGGCAGATGAAATTGTCAACAATATTAGACAGGCCGTGGCCGCCATCCAGGGTGTCAACGAAGTGGAAGTCGAGCGCGTTTGCCAACGGGGTGCTTGAATACATCCCAGCCCGGTACCCGTTAATTCTGATTATTACAGTATTTCTTACTTAACTCTATGCCCACTCAAGAACGTGATCGTGTGATCGCACTGGCCGGAATGTTCCAGTCTGCACGACTGGTTCAACAACTTGCCCGCAAGGGCTATACAGACGATGCCGCTTTTGTATGCAGCATCAACAGTATTCTTAAATTAGATGCCGATGATACCGAATCTGTTTATGGTGGATTGCAGGGACTTCGACTAGGACTGCAAACCATGCGCGATAAACTGGGGGGTGACACCGACAAGGACGACCTGGAAATGGCACGCTATGTGATAGGCGTCGCCCAATTGGAACGCAAGCTCAGCAAGGACGAGAATATGCTCCATGGTATGAGCACAGGCATAGCGACGATACAATCACAAATGGATTTTTTTCAGGCCGAAACCGATGACGACAGCATACACCCCAACCTCATCGCAAAACTGGCGGAACTCTATAAACAGACCCTGAGCACCATCACACCCCGCATCGTCGTGCAAGGGGAGCAGGCCTATTTATCCAACAGCAATACGGCCGACAAGGTTCGTGCCTGTCTGCTGGCCGGTGTTCGCTCAGCGGTGCTATGGAGGCAGTTGGGTGGCAGGCGTTGGCAATTGTTATTCAGACGCAGTCGTATTTCGGAGATTGCCCATACACTTTTGCAAGATACAGATAAACCAGCGCCATCCGTCTGACAACAATCCTTATACAATACATTTCCAGACGGCCAGTTTTTCCTCGAATGACTTAGCGGCATGGGCCGGACTGGTGGACGGTAGACGCTGATAATGTATCCGCGGAGACAGGTCAACGATAACATCTTTTACATACCTGCGATATACCTGCTCGGCCTTACTGCCGTTGAAATACACCCGCTCTATACCTGGGTGACTCTGATAAAACGATGTAAAATCATTCGTCACCAGCGTCGTTTCATCTATGGCTGAATCCAGACTGCCTTCTCTTGTGCAGGATTGAAGCACATCCCAGAGAGCAATCTTGCGCGACCTTAGCAAATTAACCCGCCGTTCATAGGGCTCTGACGGGTATGCACCCATCAATTCCCCCATGATGCCCCAGAATACATTCCGCGGATGCGCATAGTATTGTTGTTCCCGCAATGACAGCACACCCGGCATGCTACCCAGGATCAACACACTGGCAGATGCATCCTCGATAGCAGCAAAGCTTGTTACGTGGGGCATAACTGATGATTGTCAAATATTTGTGTAAGGTCAAGGACGTCGGTAATACGATAGGGTTCCGAATGCACTATACAACTACACAGGCTTACCAAAATAATGGCTGATCGTCTTCAGCAAGTCATCTAGTATCTCAGCAGCAGCACGGCATATTTGTCCATCGATGACCATTGTTCAAGATTATTTCCGTCGGCAGACACAATTAACCCCGGTAACGAACATTATGTGGGGGCATCTCTCGCTCTTTTCCCCTCCATTGACATAAAATGACTTATTGGGAACGACAGCTATGCAGACAGAGTGGGTCATTGGATAAGTAAATTTCGCTAGAATAAACTGAATCACATACTTTTCTGTAAATTCGGGCATACTGGGCTAAAGAACTGAAATTTGTAGAGACTTGTATCCTGAACCGTGCACGACAAATTATTGGGGGTATTATGGTGATCATACCAACAGACCGGAGTCTACTGGAGGAATGATGAAACTTGCACATGCAACATCTGTAACGGCGCCGCTCTCCGATATCGAGCTGGCGGATATTAAAACATTCGCCCTTGCCCAATGCTTTAAAAAGGGCCAGCTCATTTTCGCGGAGGGCGATTCCGCCGATTCGTTTTACTATATCGAAAAGGGCCGTGTATCCGTCACCATCGCAAAAAACGAGGTGAACGAACAGATATCAGTCCTGACTCCCGGGGATTATTTTGGCGAAATGGCCATACTCAGCACCAACAAACGCAACGCCTCAGTCACCGCGCTGGAGGAAACCACCGTGCTGAGTGTCGATAAAGATAAATTCCTGGAAATTGTCCAGGCACGACCAGAGGTTGCTGAAAAGATTTATAACAAGTTCTCGATACGTAATGAGGAGCTGTCCCTGAAGGAACAGCTACTCAATTCCATGGGTATATGCATTGACAATCTTCATGTCAGTATCAAAGGTGATCCATCACTCAGGGAAACGACTTTCAGTCGCGAACGATATATCAGTGTCGTGGATCCGATACTGCCGCAATTGCAGGACAGCATGGCGGAATTGCTGCTTAACCGATGTGTGTATCGTCTTTACCTGGGGTTTAACAATGGTGAAGTACGGGTGAGTTCCGTTTTCGACCCCCTGTCGACGGAGATCCATATCGCGCAGAAACTAACGGACCGGGGATACATAGATCGACATTTTCCAATAATTTCATACGAAGACAAGACGAACCTGATCAGGAGTTTGTACAGTTTTATTACCAAGGACAGCAATTTCACCAATTTACCGGCCAATTGGCGAGACGTTTTCTCTGTTTCACATCAGCAGTGGAAACCTATATCCAAAAGCGAGATATCAAACATCATTTCAAAATTGACGGATCTCAGGGCAATTCCGAATTTCTATGTTCGCAATATCAATATCGGTATTGTTCAGGATGCCATACGCATGCAGTTTAATTGTGATGGCACCCATATCGTGAACGCTGAAAACTTCCAACGTTTTCTGGAGGAGAATCTGGAGGTATGTATCCAGTAAGGCCCTGTCACTGACTACAGTAAACCTGCTTTCCTAAACGGTATCCTGAGTCTGTTTCATGCCGCTATCAGCGGCTTGCGATGGCAAGCCATCATCTGGTCGCTTGGAATTCTGCTCAGGCAAGCATGCGTTTTAATTCAAGCCAACGAAGACAACCCTTTTTTTTCCGCGTAAAAATCATAGCATAGAGTTCGTTATCTTATTCTGATTCATATCAGCGCAGTGCTCCAACTTGTTCCCGGTCTCAGATTTCCCCTATAGGTCAATGTTTGCAATAAGCCACGGTATACCCGGAATGAAACAGCAGGTACACCATAAGCTCGAGTGCATAGTAGATACCTTTGCTCCGTACCTTATTTTAAAAACTGATTTTCTCTTTCAAAATCGGCTGACTTTTCCAATATGCTTTTTCAATATCGCCCTGATACTCATCCGATACCTCGTACATTCTCAGCACCAGTTCTACGCTGCTGATTTTTCCGTTTAGGTCGGAAGGCAATACAAACGTCAAACGACGCTTCTCACTGCTTTTAAGTCGAGTATTCTCTATCAGTTTATAAGGCATGAGGCCCAGAACGGGCACGAGATCAAATGTTTTGGCAAATGTTCTAGCCCGCATTTCTCACAGCCTCATGCTCCGGAGGGATTTCAGCCTGGATTTGAAGCGAGAACCTGAACACGGCTATAGGGCTACTTGAGTTTGACCAGAAGTCCGTTTTTTTGTCCT
>BTRG01000063.1:0-12955 GCA_036986275.1 Gammaproteobacteria bacterium
TACCATCAGGGCCAGGTATCATATGGATACCGACTAAAGGTCGAATATATGTCTGCAACCTACCTTTTGTTCAACATAGTGAATAGGCCTTGCAAAACGGGGTGGGTCCATATATGTCCCATAGATTTTACGTATTCATGGCAAAAAATATTCGTTGTTCAAATGTAAATATAAATTGATCCTGCTCAATGTTTAAGCGCATTAACTTCGATACATTATTAGCGAGATTGGTTTATTGACGATACAAAAAAAAGGGGGTATAGCCGAATGGCACTTACTTAAGAGCTTTTCCGTCATTCCGGCGTGTTCTTAGCTGGAATCTAGCCGGATAAACCTCTGGATTCCGACTAAAAGAATGCCGGAATGACGAGCTGATTACCGAACTTTCTTAGTTAAGAGCTTAAGTAAGTGCCATTCGGGTATAGCCATGAAAATGCGAAACTGCTTTGCTTTGGTGTTGTTGATGTCGGTATCTGCCGTGTGGGTAAGTCCGGCGCAGGCCATTCCCGCGTTTGCGCGCAAATACGAAACTCCCTGTACTACTTGTCATACAGCCTGGCCCAAGCTGAATAGCTTTGGACGACAATTCAAGGAAAACGGTTACAAGTTCGCCCGGGGTGAACAGGGCAAGACCCAGGTAATTTCCGATTTCCTGGAGTGGGACAAGAACGTACCGGTCACCGGGATATTTGTAGCGCGTCCCTATGACAAGAAGAAGAGTGGGGACGTCAAGCTGCGCGCCTTGCACGAGATCGAGATACTGATTGCCGGTGTGATCTATAAGGACGTATCGGGCTATTTCGAACTCGAGGCCGAAGATGAGACCGGTTTCGAGATCGAGTTGCCACACCATGCCGTGAGCTATCACCCGTTCTCATTCGCCAATGTCATGTTCGCCTATGCGGCGAATCACTGGTCCGATCCCTATGATACCTATGCTGACCACCGGCGTATGACCCGAGGACATGCCACAATAGGTGATCAGGCCTTCGGTGGCGCCGATAATGGTGGTAAGGAACGGAATTCTCATCAACAGTTCAGTATCAATGGCCGTCCCATTAAGCCACTCTTCTATAATGTGGGAGTCACTGGCGTGGCCAAAGACCCGGAGGGTGAAGATCCGCATACTTATTTCGGACGGCTTACCTTTGACATTATGCCCGATATTATGGTCGGTGGTATGCACACCCAGGGTAAGTGCACCACCACGGGTGCCACGGGTGCCACGGGCGACGGCGGCAGCGGAAACTGTCTCGTTAATAGAAACTTCACACGTACTGGTGTGGATGTGCAAGCGGACTTCCTTGGCGCCAGGTTATCGGGCGTGGCTATGAAAGCAACAGACGATGATGCTACGGCCACCAATGAAGTGGAAAATACCGCCGCCTATGTCGAGGGTATGTACGTGTTCAAAAATGGTGGCCGGCCCTGGATCGTGCCCCTGGTGCGGGCTGACCAGTACACCAAGAACGACGGCAAGGACGATTATGCATCGCTGACCGCTAACGTGACTTATTACTACAGTGAGAACGTCAAGGCCTACCTGGAGTACTGGAACGAGACCAAGCGCGCGGATAATAAAGACAAGGATAGCCGAATCACACTACAAATATTAGCCGCGTTTTAGGCGCCTCCTTAAAAGGTAGCGATAGATATATCGCCGGGAGATGACTCTTCTCCCGGCATCTTTTTGCCGTCCCAACGGCCATATTTTACATGAATTCCTCTTTACACTTAGATCTTGTCCTGTGTATTCAGGGCAGGATGCCGTGGTTCTCAGAGACAACGCCTCGAAAACGGGTATAGTAGAAATATGGCCACGATCGAGGCAAAAGAAGTCGAGGCGAAGTTATTGGTATCGCCAGCAAAGGCGAAAGACATTTTTAAGGAATTATCCCGACTTGATACATTCGATCGTTATCATCTTGATGACGCCGTACACCACACTATCAAAGACATTTATTTTGATGCGACCGATCAGCGTTTACACCACGCGGATATGGCCTTGAGACTGCGTTATGAAAATGATGAATGCCGGATTACGCTAAAAGGAAAAGCTGTCAGAGTGGGAGATGTGACTAGCCGGTTAGAAGTGGAGGAGCGCTGTTCGCTCGCGGCCGTTAAGAAGATGGTTAAGTTGTTAAATGAGCAAGGCATCAAGTTTGATGAGGGAGATTTAACACCAGAACAAACGCCACAGCAGGCAATGACAGCATTGGGTTTGGGTCCCATACAGCAGCGTAGCTGCCATCGCATTGCTAGAAATATCTGCGATGGAAGCGGCGCCTGGGCCGAATTGGCCCTGGATTGTGTGCGCTATCCGGTTGCCAATGATGAAGTTCTGCACTACGAGATTGAAGTTGAGGCGCTTAAGCCGGAAATGATGGAAGCATTGGTGTCATTTACCAGATCGATGCGTCAACGTTATGGTGCAGCGTTATCGACCTGGCAATATAGCAAAGTGGCGACGGCTGTCGCCCTGGAGGCCCTGGCCGCCGACACTGGTCTGACTGCCATTACTTGCAAAGACGGTATCAGTGTGCAGGGTTATCAAGCCCTGGCGCACTACCTTGAGGCGCACCATTTCCCCTGAATATTACTGGTCTTGCGTAAAGGCGCGTGTCAAGGTACGTATAAATCTGTCCTCACCCCGTGTTTGTGTGGCGTATTGGTCCATCTTGCCGCGCATTAAGCCATCCAGATGTTCCATACGCTGAAGTGGGGCAGGGTGTGTATTCAGAAACTGCTCGATAGAAGAATCTTCCGGGTTTACGCTATCCAGTATCAGCAAGACTGCCATTAACTCATAGGGGTCATAACCGGCACGGGCCATGAGCACGACACCCATGTGATCGGCTTCCAGCTCGTCATCTCTGTCAAGGCCGCGGGCATATAATTCCTTGATGCCTGACAGCATTAATTCGGAGGCCGCTTGATATTTGGGTCCCCCTGCCAGCGTAGCCAGATTGCCGACCAAGCCAGCGCGTGCATTTTTCTTTAAAGCCTTTACATGGTGCTGCTGCAATACATGTACGATTTCATGTGCCAGCACGGCAGCAAGTTGGGCTTCATTTTTTAGACGAAATAATAAACCCCGGGTAATAAAGATAAAACCACCGGGCGTGGCATAGGCATTAATACTATCGCTGTCAAGTACGGCAAAACGCCAGGACAGATCAGGCTGCTCCGAGTGTTTAGCAACCCATAAACCTACCTTGTTAACATATTCATGCAATGCAGCGTTGTAGACGATGGGGGTAACGCCGAGGACGATGGAAGCGGATTGCCGTCCAATTGCGCGTTCTTCTTCCGGGCTGATATCCGAAAAGGCCTGCTTGGTATTATTAACTGCATCGACTATGTTGGTGAGATCGAGGCCGGCGCCTTCATCATCGGAGTCACCCAAAGAAAACCCACCGACAGAGAAGGCGTATGCCTGGCTGGTGAGCAAGAAAGTACAAACCGTAATGACCAGAGTGAAATTGGTATGAGAGTCTTTCATTATTCTTCGTCCAACAGGTTGCTGTTATCGTTATCGGTTTGCTTCTCAGGTGCAACTGTCAGTGCCAGGTATTCCACCTCCTGGCTTTTGAGCCCCAGCTCGCCGGCGAAGGAGACGGCATTCTCAAGCCCAACATCCAGTTGTTCTAATGCCTTGACCGCATCCAGGTCGGGTTGTGCGTCTTGCAATGTATCGGCCCGAATACCGCGTACAGCATCAGTGCTGACAACTTCATCATCGTTTTCATCAGAGGCCGTTCTTTGTTTGGCGGCAGGCTGCTTGTTGACCAGTCTGATCGCCGTCATGGGCAACCACCCGTCTGCGCCGTTGTGGGTCTTAATGTGAACCCATGCACCTTTGTGCTTGATGACGGTCACAGCCGAATCAGCACTGAGAGAGATATTGTTACCGGCCTGGCTTGCTGGGGAGGTGTAAAGCGGTGTGTCCCGACGTGGCCGCGCCTCCTGATCCGCCAGCAGCAGCTGCTGTGTTGAGGCCAATAGAAGGCCCAATAAAATTCTTAGCATAAGCATTTCTCCCGTAAGGATGTTTGCCTGCAATGGCCGGGGTTTACAAAGTCCTGGAATTATAACAAATCGGCCTAACATACGGCATGCAATATTTATTCGATCCGGCAATTGACCCTTGTAAAAACAACAGTCAAACTTCCTGAATATTCAGCACCTTCGGACAATTATTATGAACCAGTATTTAGTGGTATCGGCTATAGGTGAAGATCGCCCGGGGATAGTGAGTGAGCTATCAAAAACCATTGTCGATCTGGGTGGTAATATTGCCGACAGCCGTATGACGGTGTTGGGTGGTGAATTCGCGCTCATACTATTGATATCGGGCAGCTGGGATGTCATCTCCAAGATGGAAGAAAGTATTCCGGACCTGCAGAAAAGATTGCGTCTGACCATTATTACCAAGCGCACCGATCCATCGGCCGCCAAGGCGCGGGGCGTCCCATACCTGGTGGATGTCGTGGCCATGGATCATCCTGGTATCGTCAGCAAAGTCGCCGGGTTTCTATCTACCCGTGGGATCAATATCCAGGATATGGATACCCAGTCTTATGCCGCGGCCCACACGGGCACACCCATGTTTTCACTCACCATGACGGTCAGCGTTCCTGCTGAACAGTCCATCTCGGAGTTACGCGACGAGTTTACGGCCTTTTGTGATGAACTGAATCTCGATGCCGTGCTGGAGCCTACCAAAGACTAAACCAGACTGTTGAGCCTTTGTATCCAGGAGAAATTTGCTGAGTAGGTCTGGTCAGGTGATCCTCATCTGAGTCCTGGAAAGAAGACATGTGTTGGAATATTAGACGCCTTCAAGGCGAAGCTTAAGCGAATCTATAGAATGATGAACGTCCAGATTTTCTAATCGTAAGTGCTGCCAGGATCAGTATAACAATAGTCAGAAACACATGCACCAGTTTTACTGATGCGGAAATGAGCAAAGAGTACAGTTAATAGTTGTGCACGGATGAATAAAGTTTAGGCGAACCAAGCCTCATACAGTTGGAGGGAAGAAAATGTTGACGAAATCTAAGTTTCATCAGGCGCCTATTCCGCTTGTTTGTTAGAATCAACCGTTGTGGCTGCCGTCGCAAAAGGGCGCATTGACGGTCTTTTTACATCCACAGAGATGAACCGTTTTGGTCTCGTCCGCTGTA
Organism: Gammaproteobacteria bacterium; assembly: GCA_036986275.1. Taxonomy (GTDB): domain Bacteria; phylum Pseudomonadota; class Gammaproteobacteria; order Acidiferrobacterales; family SZUA-150; genus BTRG01. The sequence continues at coordinate 5,187 of BTRG01000063.1, forward strand.
AAGGCAAGCGGCTCAATGCCGGTGTCCTGGTGGGAGCCGTCGCAAAAGGGTTGGCTGGAACTTCTACCACATCGGCACCAGTAATATTCCTTACCGGCTTCCACTTCTACCGCAAAAGGTTCTTTGTATTCGCTCATGATATTCTCCTTTGTAAGTAGTACTAATACGTACTAAAAGATAAAAAAAATCAAAACAACCCACGGAGTTTTTTAAGCACCGCTACGCTATTGGCCAATTCTGATTGCGTAAGCCCGTTAAAACGCTGTTTTAGATAAGCAATATATTCCGGAAATACGCGCTCGAAAATCTTGACACCCTGGGTCGTTAACACCACATATATGCGGCGTCTGTCCTTGGGGCAGGGCACCCGTTTGACGATGTCTTTTTCTTCCAGCCGATCAACTACGCCTGTCAATGTACCTTTTGTAATAAGAGTATGTTCACCGATCTCTTTGAAGGCCATGCCTTCGGTATTCCCGAGGGTAAAAATCACGTCCGCCTGTGGTGCCGTGAGACCATGTTTGCGGAGGTTTACGACATCGTGGGCCTCAAAGGCTTGGTAGGCACGCACCAGCTCCCGGATTACAGGCATAAAGGTCTGTTTTGAGGCGTTTTTCGCTGTCAGTTTGGTCACGGTAGTCAGTTTTGCCTGGTTTCACATACTATGATCGATTAGTTCGAATGAAGATAGTCCTAATAAGTACAATAGTCAAGTCATGATTCGATAAAATAAGCCCCTGATACATCAGGAGCCAAATGGTCAAGGCTAAAGATGCCCACTCATCCAGAAGAAGGTTTTTTGCGGAAGCCGCCGGTGGCCCGCAAGAATTGCCGGGAGCGAATTTTCGTGTCAGCCCTGCAGGGGTGAGACACGGGGATGCGCCGAGTAAAACCGGGTGCCAATACAAGCCGGTCTATTTGAATGTCACGAGAATGGACAGTTATATAACCGTGTGTTTTTTATGGAAAAGGACTTATATTCTTCCTATACTCTTAAGCGATGGTTGTCCGTACCGATAACTATATAAATATTCCAACGAGAGGGTCTACATGTTTAAGCCAAATGTAGGGGGTATAGACTGGATTCTGCGTGCGGGTTTTGGCGTCACCACAACCTATATTGCCTTTATCGATGACAAAATCCTTACTGACCCTTTCGCTCGATGGGCGTTGGGAATTTTCGGGTTTATCTTTTTAGTTACGAGCATATTTCGCTTTTGCCCGCTTTATCGCCTTATCGGTTTCAATTCGTCCAAGACAGGAAGCGACTAGGTCGCCAAGGGTGAGCCGCGCATGCAACTGCGCAACCAGTTACTGAGCTATTTTTTCATTCTGATTCTGGCTGTTATAAGTATTTTCGGCTGGAATGCCTATTATTTTGCCTACGATTCAGTGCGTCGCACCGAACATGGAATGATGCAATCGCAGCTTACGCACCATAGTGAGATGCTGGCCCGTGAGTACGCTCGTGTAAAAACCCTGCAACACTTGCTCAACCATCTACCACGCCCTGAATCGGGAGAATTACTAAATGCATTCCTGGTAAGACAAAACGATAATGAGCCAATCTTCGATAGCGCGGGGATTCTGCCGAAAAAGTTCGATGGAATCGTTGACCGTTGGCGTGCGCTCGACTCAAGTACTCAGCACCAAGGAAATTTCTCATACGGCGATGATGTTTATATCTGGAGCCGGGCTCCTGTTCCAGGCAGCTTTTACGATATGGTGGTGATGCGTAAAAGCAGTGTCACTCAGACCGCGCCCCTGAAGACATTGTATTCGCGACTGGCTGTTACCGGTCTGATCGTGTTGTGGGTTGCGCTCTGGGTGGCATTGATAATATCCACGGTGGTTTCGCGCCGGTTGGCACGTCAACAACAGGAACTGGTGCACCAGGCCAACCATGACAATCTCACACAACTGCCAAACCGGCACCATACGCGTCAATTATTGAAGCAGGCCATCAAACAAGCAAAACACGGTAAAGCCACGGTGGCGCTGGTCATCATAGACCTCGACCGGTTCAAAGAAGTCAATGATGCCCTCGGACACGAGGTGGGTGATCGTCTATTGCAGAATATCGCCCAACGATTCAATGAGTCCATGTGGCAACAGGACAAGGTGACACGCATGGGTGGAAACGAGTTCGCTATGATCCTGGCAATAGCCAGCGAAGACCACATTTCCCGGGTTGCGAACAAGGTGATCGATTTATCGGACGTGCCTTTCGTAATTGACGGGACACCATTGTCGATTGAAGCAACACTGGGTATCGCAGTCTACCCGCGGGATGGCAACAACGCCGATACGCTTATGCGCAAAGCGGAAGTGGCCATGTACTCCGCAAGGGAAACCGGTCAAGCCTTCGGCTACTACCAGCCAGAGAACGACCCGCACAGCCGGGAACGGTTGCATCTCACGGCGGAACTTCGTGGCGCCGCCGAGCGCAAAGAATTGCTGCTTCATTTTCAACCTAAAATGAATCTGGCAGACGGGAAATTCATCGGTGTCGAGGCCTTATGCCGATGGAATCACCCCGTGCAGGGTCTCATTCCTCCCAACCGGTTTATTCCTATCGCCGAGCAAACGGGGATCATCCGGCCCTTGACCAATTGGGTGCTTGAGGCCAGCATGCGCCAATGTGCACAATGGCAGAGGGATGGACACGACATCACTGTTTCCGCCAATCTCTCCGCGCGTTTGTTGCATGACATCAATCTGCCAGGTCGCGTCGCCGAATTATTGAAAAAAACCGGGTTTCCTGCCGAGATGCTGGAACTGGAGATTACCGAAACCGCACTAATGATAGACCCGGGCATAGCTGGCGAAGTCCTGTCTGTGTTGCACGCCATGGGTGTAAAACTGTCGCTCGACGACTTTGGCGCCGGTTACATGTCCCTGTCTTATTTGCGACAACTCCCGGTTAACCACATCAAGATCGACATGTCCTTCATCCGAAACATGCTGATCGATCCGGGTGACAGCATGATCGTCAATACCATTATTGACCTCGCTCACAACCTGGGCTGCACGGTTATCGCCGAGGGTGTCGAAAGCAGCGAGGTTTACAGTGCACTTCACAGTCGTGGTTGTGATGCGGTACAGGGGTATTACATCAGCCGGCCACTCCCGGCTGCGGATTTTAAACTCTGGCTACAAAAGCAAGAACGGGGTCTCCACCCTAGCGCCACAAAAGGGCCGCGCGCCCTCTAGCCACGGCCAGGTTGCTGCCGCACCGCGATAGCGATACTCCCAAGATATGTTCCCTGCAGGCGCTGGGTGCAAGCTGTCCACACATTACCAGTAGGGATCGTGGTCGCGGTCAGCACGGCCCTAATTGGTATCCAACAAGCTTTTGCAGTGATCAGAGCGAAAGGCGTTGCGAAAGGCTGTTCAAGTACCGTAGACTTTAGGAAAAAGGGTGCACTGGTCATTCAATAAGCCCGGCGGATGTCTTGAAACGTCATTGCCACAGGCGAGTACGTCGGGCAGCAGTTTGAATATCGTACGATGTTGGCCACACCACGTGAGCGTCAGACGCTGCAAGCCAAGGAGCAGATGTGTTGCGATTTTTCAGGCGTCCCCTGGTGATAATAGCCTCCACTGTGGGTATTTTTCTGGGTGTGCTGCTGGCCCTGGCGGCCGAGCAGTTTGATCATCTAACCTCCACTGATCGTTTTTGCACAAGCTGCCACGCCATGCAGCTTGTTGCCGAGCAGGATGTCTACAAACGCTCTATCCATCGCACGACCACGACAGGTATCCAGGCAGGTTGTGCCGATTGCCATGTACCCAAGGGGTTGTTGCCGGCCACTTGGGCGCATATTCGCGATGGCACATGGGATCTCTATGTCGAACTGACCACCGACTTTACACCGCAAAGCTGGGAAAGCCGCCGCACCGAGCTGGCGTACGGTGTCAGGGACAAGATGCTGGACAATGACAGTCGCACCTGTCGCAGCTGTCATGAAGCCGCTGCCATTAAACCCAGGAGGGAACGGGGACAGCGTCAGCATGAACTGGCCGAACGTAATCAAGTGAGTTGTATCGGCTGTCATTTCGATCTGGTACATGTGCCGGTGACACCAAGGGAAAGCTTTTTACGTAAAGTGCGGGTAGAAGCACAACGCTAAATCAATTAAAGGGGAAACGCGATGCGTATAAGTCGTAGAGATTTTCTCAAAAGCGCGTCGGCCATGGGCGCCATAGCCGCGCTGGGCCTGAAATTGCCGATTATTGCCACCGCTGCAGGGCGCGCCAAACGCAACGCAGCCGCCACCATCAGCCGTTACTTCAAATCGACCTGCGCCCATTGTGTCAACTTCTGCGGCATTAACGTCAAAATGGAAAATGACGTGATCCGCGCCATCTACCCTGATAGCGCGCGCGCCGAATATTATAATGTGGGAATTTGCCCCAAGGGTGTCAGTGGCCTGTTCAATACCTATAACCCCTATCGCATCAAGGCGCCACTGAAACGCACGAATCCCAAAAAAGGACTGGATCAGGACCCCGGCTGGGTGGAAATCAGCTGGGACGAAGCCTTCAGCACCATTGCCGACAAACTCAAGAAGATCAAACAGGATGATCCGCGCAAACTGATCTGGCAACACGGCCACGGCAAATACCTGATCGGGGATAAATTTCCCAAAGCCTTCTGCAAGGCCTTCGGCACCCCCAACCTGGTGCATCGCACCACCGTTTGTGAAGCCGCCCGCCATGTGGCCGACGAACTGACCTGGGGCTATCACGGCTTTCTGCCGGATATAGAGCACTGCAATCTGTTGCTGAACTTTGGCGCCAACTATTTCGAAGGCGAACAGTGGGCGCGCTGGCTGGATCATAGCACCACCGATGCCAGAGAACGGGGCATGAAAGTGGTGGTGATTGAACCGCGCATGTCGCATTGCGCCGCCAAGGCCGATGAATGGATCCCCATCCGTCCGGGCAAAGATGTGTTACTGATATTGGGTATGGCGAAAGTGCTGATCGAAAAAGATCTTATCGACAAGGCGTTTTTGATCCACTACACCAATGCACCGGTGCTGATCGGCAAGGAAGGCCGCGTGCTGCGTAACAAAGACAAGCTGCCTTTAGTCTGGGACAGCACCACTAAAACGGCCCGGCCTTTTAGCAAAGAGGTTATGCCGGCGTTAACCGGCCGTTACACCATCGATGGAAAAACCTGTCGACCCGCCTTCCAGGTCTATGTGGACAGTCTCAAGCACATCAGCCCGGCCTATGTAGAAAAACATGCCGGGATACCGGCCAGCACTGTGCAACGGCTGGCAATAGAACTGGGTCAGCAGGCAAAGATCGGCGCCAGCGTGATCATGGATGGTCACCGCCTGCGCTATCGCCCGGTGGCGGTGCATACCTTCCGTGGACTGGCCGCCAAGGAGTTCGGCGTACAGAACTGGCGCGCCGGACTGATCCTGCAAATGCTGTTGGGTAACATCGATGCTGTGGGCGGTATCAATCTGCACAGCGTTTATAAAAAACCCAAATACTTTAAAGCCTCAAAGGTCGAGTACCCGCCCAAACGGATCGACTTGCAGGAAAGTGTCTATTTTCCACACGCCACGCATAATGTCGCCCAGCAGGTTTTGCTCACCATGGCGGACACCAGGAAATATGGTCTGGATTACACTCCGGAGATGCAGATCTTCTATGCCACCAACCGGCCCTTTTCCACCGCCGACGCGAATAAGCAATTTACCGGCCTAAAGAAAACCTATAACGTGGTCATTGATATCGTGCTCAGTGAAACCGCTGAATTTGCCGATATTGTCTTGCCCGATCTCACCTATCTGGAATCCTGGCACCTTTCCCCTACCCGCTACACTCCCGCGACCAAACACACGGCTATTCGCCAACCCGTGGCCAATGCCTACAAGCTGCCCCATGATGGTTATTCGATTCTGTGGGAACTGGCAAAACGACTGGGAATGCGCGATGACTACATCAAACAGATCAACAAAAAATGGAAGCTGAAAAAATATCCTTTTAAAACCGGACAGGACTACACTGCCCGACAGGCGGTGGAACACTTGTGGCTGGAAAAGACCAAGGGCAAAAAAGACTTTGCCTATGCCGTAAAACATGGCTTTGTCGGTAAAAAACTGTCATCCAAAGATACCTATCTCAAAGGCGTGGAAGCCAAATTCAAGGGGCCGGATAAACCCAAAATGAATTTCTATGCCGAGCAATTGCTCGAGTCGATGAACAAGGTCAAAGACACCGTCAAGCAACATCGAATCAGAGACATCGACCTCGACAAGTATGCGGTGGCGTTTTCGCCTTTACCCAACGAGGAGCATGGTTTCCCGACACCACACCGCGAAGCGGCCAGTTATCCGTTTTATCTGATCACCTACAAACGCATGTACCGCAACCAGTCCGGCAATACGGCGCTGAACCCCATTCTCAATCAGGCGCTGGGGCCGGATACCAATGAGAACTTTGTGCTGATCAATCGAAGTACCGCAAAAGACAAACGCATCAAAGAGGGTGACACGTTGGTGATTGCAACACGGCTGGGTAAAGTGAATGCAAAGGCAAAACTCACTGAGGGCATACGTCCGGATACCGTTGCCGTTTCCTATCACTACGGTCAGCAAAGTATCGACTTTCCTGATTCCGCCAGAAAAGGCACCTGGATCAATTCAGTGTTGGAGTATCATCCGGACGTGGTTTCCGGCATGACCAGTTATAACGACAGCAAGTGCAAGGTCTACAAGGCCTGAGTAAGGCCCTAAGTAAGATAAGGGATAAGGAGACAACCATGACAAAACTGGTACGGGTGATTGATATGCAACGCTGCATGGGCTGCCGAGCCTGTATCGCCGCCTGTCATGTGGAAAATCATTTTACGCCCGGTGCGCCGTGGAATGTCATGCTGGAGCATGAAGTCGGCACTTACCCCAATGTTCGTACGGTGTTTGCCACCATGAACTGCATGCATTGCGAAGACCCTCCGTGTAAAACCGTCTGTGACACCATCAAGGTGTATGCCATCAGCAAGAATGAACTCGGCGTAGTGCTGATCGACTACGATAAATGTATTGGCTGCAAATATTGTTACGCGGTATGCCCTTATGGTGTACCCCAATACAATGAAAAGCTCAGCAATCTGTACCCCGGCAAACAAGCCACCCCTTACGAAAATATCAACAATGATCAACGCCACCCAACGCACCGCAAGAAAGCCGGCGTAGTGGAAAAGTGTACCTTCTGCTGGCACAAACTGGAAAAGGCAGTCGCCGCCGGCAAGACCGAGCGCATAGGCAAGGACCAGGAATATACACCAAGTTGTGATCTGGTCTGCCCGGTCAATGCCCGGCTGTTTGGTGATCTCGAAGACAGTGATGGTCCGGTCGCCCGTTACATTGGCAAGAAAAAAGCCACCCAGTTGAAAAAGGAATATGGCACCCGGCCGCAGGTCTATTATGTGACAGAGGGAGGTGATTACTGATGCGTAGAATGATTCTAGTTACCCTCACACTGTTGTTCACTCTACCAGCGATGGCGGGTGAAGATAAAAGCAAGCAGAAAAGAAACGAATTTGAAAAAAAAGAACTGGCGCGGATCGCCGAGAAAATCCGCAGCGGTGAAATTGATGTCGGTAAGGATTATTCGACCAATGTAAAAACCGGCCGCTTTCATATTATTCATGCCGACAAGTTAATGATGGACTGTACCAATTGTCACTTTGGGGTTCGCTATCGGGATGATTATCAGGCGGTTGATAAATACAAACCTTATCCACC
>BTRG01000064.1:0-12745 GCA_036986275.1 Gammaproteobacteria bacterium
CCTTTCTTTCTGCGCACCTGATCTATCTTGTTAATCTTGTTAATCCTGTCTAAAGATTCTTACTCAAACCCTTTCGGTATCTTTGTATGCCAGTCGGTGGCCTGCTGGAACTTGTGGGCCACGTTCAATAACTTCTCTTCCTTGAAGTACTGGCCTATGACTTGCAGGCCTACCGGCATACCCTTGCCGTCGAAGCCCGCGGGCAACGACATGGCCGGCAGCCCGGCGAGATTGACCGAGATGGTATAAATATCATTTAAATACATGGCCACCGGATCATCGGTCTTATCGCCCTTGGCAAAGGCCGTTGTCGGTGAGGTCGGCCCCATGATGACATCACAGAGCTCAAAGGCACGTTTAAAGTCTTCGGCGATCAGGCGGCGTAACTGCTGGGCCTTGAGGTAATAGGCATCGTAGTAACCGGCCGACAACGCGTACGTGCCTATCATGATGCGGCGCTTGACCTCATCGCCAAAACCTTCGGCGCGGGTCTTCTCGTACATTTCCGCCAGATCCGCATAACCCTCGGCGCGAAAGCCATAGCGCACGCCATCGTAACGCGAGAGGTTGGACGAGGCCTCGGCCGGCGCCAGTACATAGTAACAGGGCACGGCCAGTTGCGAGTTGGGCAGGCTGATATCGACGACCTCGGTGCCTAACTTCTTATATTCATCAATGGCGGCCTCGACGCAACGGGCCACATCCCCGGACAGGCCGTCGCCAAAATATTCTTCCGGTATACCAATCTTCAGGCCGGTAATATCATGGTCCAGTGCGGCAGTGTAGTCCGGCACCGGTGTATCCACTGACGTGGAGTCGCGTTGATCAAAGCCGGCCATGATATTCAGCATCAAGGCGGCGTCTTCGGCGGTCTGTGTCATGGGCCCGCCCTGGTCCAGGCTGGAGGCGAAGGCAATCATGCCGAAACGGGAGACACGGCCGTAACTGGGCTTTAACCCGGTAATGCCACACAAGGCGGCCGGCTGACGTATGGAGCCGCCGGTATCGGTACCGGTTGCCGCCGGCGCCAGCCTGGCGGCCACGACGGCGGCCGAACCGCCGGAGCTGCCACCGGGGACACACTCTGTGTTCCAGGGGTTGGCCACGCTGCCAAAATAGGAGGTCTCGCTACTGGAACCCATGGCAAACTCGTCCATATTGGTCTTGCCCAATGTGACAACACCGGCTTGGCGAAACTTGCTGATCACCGCGGCATCGTAGGGGGCGACAAAATTCTCCAGCATCTTGGAGCCACAGCTTGTGGTCATGCCATCGGTACAAAAAATATCCTTCTGCGCCAGCGGTATGCCCGTTAAAACGGTGGCCTTGCCGTCGGCGCGCTGGCCATCGGCTGCCCTGGCCTGTGCCAGGGCAGACTCTTCGTCTACAGTGATATAGGCATTCAGTTCCGGGTGTGCCCGGGTGCGGTCCAGAAATGTACGGGTCAGTTCTTCGCTGGAGACGGCTTTGCTGTCAAGATCGCGGGCAAGCTGGGCAAGGGTTTTGCTGTGCATGGTGTAAAACGGGGAACAATCACTCAATGACTTTGGGCACGAGGTACAGACCGGCCTCGGTCGCGGGGGCAAGCCGTTGGAACTTGTCGCGCTTGTTCGTCTCGGTCACTTCATCGGCGCGCAGTCGCAAACCGGCATCCTGTGGATGGGCCATGGGTGCAATGCCGGTGGTATCGACCGCATTCATCTGCTCGATCAAACCGAGTATCTGGGACAGGGATTGGGCATAGGCCTCGCCCTCTTGCTCAGTCAGCGCCAAACGCGCAAGATGCGCTATCTTCGCCACCTCGTCATGACTCAGAGACATTTTTTTCCGATCCAGCCAATGAAGAAGTCGCGCACGTTACCATAATAGCGGCGTTGGTTGAACCCGGTGTATCGGGTTGCTAGAGTTAAACAAATCAACAAGGTATTCAGGATATTTAAACCATGTTCAAGAAATTTCGCGGCATGTTCTCAAGCGACCTGGCCATCGACCTCGGTACCGCCAATACCCTGATTTATGCCAAGGACAAAGGCATCGTATTGAATGAGCCCTCGGTCGTTGCCATACGCCAGAACCAGGGACGCAACAGCCGCGCCATACTCGCCGTCGGCACCGAGGCCAAGCGCATGCTGGGCCGCACGCCGGGCAGTATAGAAGCCATACGCCCGATGAAAGAAGGTGTGATTGCCGACTTCACCGTCACTGGTGAGATGTTGAAATACTTCATACGTTGCGTGCATGAGAACCGTATGTTCCAGCCCAGCCCGCGTATTGTTATCTGCGTGCCCTGTGGTTCCACCCAGGTGGAACGTCGCGCCATACGCGAATCGGCCATGGCCGCCGGCGCACGGGAAGTATATTTGATTGAAGAACCCATGGCGGCGGCCGTGGGTGCCGACCTGCCTATCGCCGAACCCACCGGTTCCATGGTGCTGGATATAGGTGGCGGCACCAGCGAAGTCGGCGTGATCTCACTGGGCGGCATCGTCTATTCACACTCCCTGCGTATTGCCGGTGATAGAATGGACGAGGCTATTATTGGTTATGTTCGCCGCAAGTATGGCCTGCTGATTGGTGAAGCCACGGCGGAGAAGATTAAAAAGAATATTGGTACGGCCTGGCCGGACAGTGAGGAGCGTGAAATGGACATCAAGGGACGGCATATCGCCGACGGTGTGCCACGCAACCAGACGCTGACCAGCAAAGAAATCAATGAAGCCTTGCAGGAATCTCTGAATGGTATAATTGCTTCCATAAAAACCGCGCTGGAAAAAACCCCGCCTGAGCTCGGTGCCGATATTGCTGAAAAGGGCCTGGTGGTTACCGGTGGTGGCGCCTTGTTACGTGACCTGGATAAATTGCTTGGCGAACAAACCGGCCTGCCAATTATCACCACCGAAGATCCGTTGACCTGTGTGGTACGTGGCTGTGGCCGGGCCTTGCAAGAGGCAGAAACCATGGGTGATGTATTTCTTTATGAATAATTGTGGTTAGCATTACATGGATGCATCGTTAGGCAAATCACTGCCTTTTAAAACTCCATCCCAGGTCACCCGCTTAGTTGTATTCCTGACACTATCAGTTGTACTCATGGTTGCCGATCATCGCGGTGATCACCTGCGGCAAATCCGTGCCGGCCTGTCGGTATTGGTCTACCCCGTGCAGGTAGTGGCTTCCTGGCCCGTTGAAATCAGCCGCTGGGTAGTCGACGCCATACAAAGTGACGAAGCCCTGCAGCAAGAACTCGATACTTTCCGTAAACAACAACCGTTTTTACTAGCCAAACTACAAAAGTACAACGCACTGGAAACAGAAAACAAACGTCTACGTGATCTACTGAATGCCGCCAACAAGCTCGCGGACCGTGCCATGGTAGCGGAATTACTGGAGGTACACCCCGAGCCCTTTACCCGTAAACTTGTGATACACCGCGGCTATAATAACGACGTCTATATTGGCCAACCGGTGATAGACACCTATGGCGTCCTCGGCCAGGTGACGCAAGTAGGCGTGTTCACCAGCGTCGTTACATTGATTACCGACCCCAGTCATGCGGTACCGGTGCAGATCAACCGTAACGGCCTGCGTACCATTGCTTTGGGCACGGGTGCACAAGACAGGCTGAACGTTCCATTCCTGACACCCTCCGTGGACATCCAGGAAGGGGATTTGCTGGTCACATCCGGACTGGGCGGTGGCTTTCCGCCCGGCTACCCGGTGGCGAAGATTACGGACATCGTCGCCGATCCCAATGAAGCCTTTCTACAGATTAGCGCCAAACCGCTGGCACATCTAAACCATAATCGTGAATTATTGCTGATCTGGCCCGGCATCCAGAAACCGAACGAAGAACATGACGAAATCAACACGCAGTAATCTGGTTATTACCGCAACCTTTCTCGGCGCCTTTATACTGACCAGTATACCGGCACCATCATGGGCCGAGCAGTTCCGTCCGGACTGGGTGGCGCTGGTGTTAATCTATTGGTGTTTGGCCACACCTGAACGTGTGGGTGTCGGCCTGGGCTGGTTTGCCGGACTGATGCTGGATGTTCTCTACGGCTCCATCCTCGGACAACAGGCCATGGCCAAGGCCCTGATGGCCTTTATTGTGGTCAAACTACACTTACGTATACGCGTCTACCCGCGCTGGCAACAGGCGCTGGCCGTAGGAGTGTTGCTGGTGATCAATCAATTGATCGTGTTGTGGATCAAGGGAGTCATGGGACTGTCACCAGAGACGCTGACCTACTGGACCGGCACCATAGTGGGCGTCATCATCTGGCCCTGGTTGTTTGTAATTCTCAGAGACATCAGGCGTCGTGCACGCATCAGCGTTTAAATGCTGAACATCCCGATCAAGGATCATTTTCGTGAGACGCGTATATTCAATTCACGATTGCTGATTACCGGTGTGGGTGTCGCTATATTGTGCCTGCTATTACTATCGAGACTGGTCTACCTGCAATTGATCAGCCATCAACATTACGCCACCCTGTCCCAGGCCAATCGTGTACGTCCGGAACCCATCCCACCTGTACGTGGCCTGATACTGGATCGCAATGGCGTAGTACTGGCGCAGAATTATCCTGTGTATACCCTGGAAATTATTCCCGAACAAACTGACAACCTGGACCAGGTGCTGACGCGACTCAAACGCCTGATTACTTTATCGCCTAAAGATTTAAAGACCTTTAATAAAAACCTGAAACGCCGGCCCAGGTTTGAGAGTATTTTGTTGCGCACCCATCTTTCAGATAAAGAGGCCGCACGCGTAGCCATAGAATTGCCATATCTCTATGGTGTGCAGATCAAGGCACGCCTGCAACGTCATTACCCGCTTGGCGCCCTGGGCGTACATGCTACAGGTTATGTTGCCCGCATCGGTGAAAATGACATGAAAAGAATCGACACCGCTGCCTATCGTGGTACCCAGCATATCGGCAAGCTGGGTGTGGAACAAAGCTATGAGTCCCTGTTATTTGGTAAGGTCGGTATAGAAAATAACGAAGTCAATGCCAGGGGACGACGCCTGCGCACCATAGAGCGTATCCCGGCCCAGGCAGGTAAGAATATATACCTTAATATAGATGCCAAACTGCAATCTGTTGCCGAACGTGCCCTGGGCAACAGACGCGGCGCCGTCGTGGCACTGGATCCGATCACCGGCGCAGTGCTGACCTTTGCCAGCACGCCAACCTACAACCCCAATCCCTTTGTCAATGGCATAGACAATAAGAGCTTTAAGGCACTGCTGGAAAACCCCGACAAACCACTGATTAACCGCGCGCTCAACGGGCAATATGCCCCCGGTTCTACCATCAAACCCTTTTTGGGTCTCGCCGGCCTGGAAAGCGGAACCATCGAACCCGAAAGCACTGTCCTTTGCAAGGGCGCTTACTCGCTGCCCGGCGACAAGCATCGCTTTCGCGACTGGAAGCGCGGTGGTCATGGCGAGGTTGCACTGTTGCAGGCTATTGCCCAGTCCTGTGATGTCTTTTTCTATCGCCTGGCCGTGCGTATGGGTATCAACAAGATAGAATCACTGTTATTGCCCTTTGGCTTTGGCAAAAAGACCGGTATCGACCTGTACGGGGAATCCCTTGGCCTGCTGGCTACCCCGGCCTGGAAACAGGCACGGGGTGAAAAGTGGTATCCCGGTGAAACCGTCATGGCCGGCATTGGCCAGGGACTGGTGCTCACTACACCGCTGCAACTGGCCTCAGCCGTGGCAACACTCGCCAACGGCGGTGTACGCATGAAACCGCGATTGCTGAGTTATCTTGAGGACCCCAGCACGCACGTATTGCTGGATAATGTACCGACCGCCATCAGCAAAAAACAGGTGCTCAACAAAGAGCATTTAAACCTTATCATTGCCTCCATGACGGAAGTGGTCCACGGAAAGCTGGGTACCGGGCGACGCATCAGTCACAACCTGAACTACCGTATCGCCGGCAAGACCGGCACTTCGCAAGTAAAATCGATAGCGCAGACAGAAACCTATGACAGGAAAAATACACCCGAACGCCTGCGCGATCATGCGTTGTTTATTGCCTTCGCTCCGGTGGAAGCGCCCAGGATCGCGGTGGCCGTCATCGTCGAGAATGGCGGTCATGGGAGTACTACTGCCGCACCCATTGCCCGACAACTCATGGACAGCTATCTGGTTTCCGAGGACAAGAGTTAATCATGGCAACCCCCCTCATCCGGCGCCTGCATATAGACAAGTCCCTTTTTGTGCCACTGGTATTGTTGTCTATTATCAGCCTGCTGGTACTCTACAGTGCCAGTGGCAATAACCTGGATAGCAGCATCGCCCAGTTCTTTAGACTGGTCGTTGGCTTCGGCATCATGTTTACCGTCGCCCAAATTCGTCCGGAAACGCTCTATCGCTGGACGCCCTATATTTTTGGTATAGGACTTACGTTATTAGTTATCGTTCTGATTATGGGTGTCACTGGCAAGGGTGCTCAGCGCTGGATTAGCCTGGGGATTGTAAACTTCCAGCCTTCCGAAATTATGAAACTGGGCGCGCCCATGATGGTCGCCTGGTTTTTTTCGCAACGACCCTTGCCGCCACAGTTAAAACAGGTGGCCATCGCCGCCGCAATAATACTAATCCCCACCGCCTTGGTGGCCAAACAACCTGATCTCGGGACTGCGCTGATGATTTTCAGTGCTGGTGGTTTTGTGTTGTTTCTGGCCGGCATGGGCTGGCGTCTGATCATGACACTGGTGGCACTGGCCGCTGCATCGGCGCCTCTGGTGTGGACATATTACATGCATGATTATCAACGCCAACGGGTATTGACACTATTTGACCCCGGCTCCGACCCGCTGGGCACCGGTTATCATACCTTGCAATCCATGATCGCCGTCGGTTCTGGTGGGGTCTATGGCAAGGGCTGGCTCAACGGCAGCCAGGCCCATTTAAATTTTCTTCCGGAAAGCTCTACCGACTTTATTTTCGCTGTGTTCGCGGAAGAGTTCGGTTTCCTCGGCATTCTTCTTATCTTTACCCTGTATTTGTTTATTGTGGTTCGCGGCATAATAATAGCCACCTATGCACAGGATACCTTTACACGCCTGCTGGCCGGCAGTCTGACCTTGACCTTCTTCTTCTATTTTTTTGTAAACATAGGCATGGTAACAGGGGTACTGCCCGTAGTGGGTGTGCCTTTGCCTCTCATAAGTTACGGTGGCAGCTCACTGGTCACATTGATGGCTGCCTTTGGCATGTTAATGAGCATACACACGCACAGAAGAATCACACAAAGCTAGATGTTTATTTGTCGTTTTTATTTTCTGCTGCTAACCGTACTACTTGCCAGTCCTGCTACGGCCTGGGCCCTGGATGTTGATGACTATCCGGTCGTGCAATCATTTATTGCGCGTATGATTCAGCTACATGGTTTCACTTCCGAGGAGTTGTATGACTGGTTCGAGCATACCGAGATAAGACCGAAGGTTCTCAAGTCCATCAACCAACCCAAGGAGGCCGCACCCTGGTATGTCTATCGCCAACAATTTGTCACCCACCCCAGCGCCCGACGAGGCGCACACTTCTGGCGTAAACATGAAAAAATATTTACGCGCGCGGAAAAAGAATATGGCGTCGATGCTGCTGTTATTATTGCGATATTGGGCGTGGAGACCCAATACGGTCGCAGCACAGGAGGTCACCCCACGATGGCCGCCCTGACCACGCTGATGCTTGATTATCCAAAACGCAGTGCCTTCTTCGGCAAGGAACTTGAGCAATTATTATTACTGGCAAAAGAACTTGATATCAGTCCGCTGGCATTAAAGGGTTCGTATGCCGGTGCAGTAGGTTATCCACAGTTCCTGCCTAGCAGTTATCGTCATTATGCAGTCGATTACGATGAGGATGGTCGCAAGGATCTTATTCACTCAGTTGCCGATACGATAGGCAGTGTCGCCAATTATTTCCATATCCATGGCTGGAAGATGGCGGCACCCATTGTCGATGAAGTGCAAATCGAAAGCCCGGTACACGAATGGTTTACTAAACTGGATATTAAACCCAAACTTTCTATTAAACACTTCACTGATTATGGTATTTTTCCAACACGCGTGAACGATTCGACATTACTCGCGGCACTCATCAAGCTACAAGGACAAAAGGCACCCATTTACCGTTTTGGCTTTCATAATTTTTATGTAATCACGCGTTACAACAAAAGTAGCAATTACGCCATGGCCGTATACGAACTCAGTGAACTCATAAAGAAAGCACGGACCACACAAGAATCATGATCAGACATGCCATCTGTTTTCTAATCGCTGTTTTGATACTCTCCGGATGTAGTACCACAAGGCGCGGTGGATATTATCAGGATGATGGCCCCCATACGCGAACACCTTCCAACTTATCTGAAGTCAAGGAACCCGTGCCTGTGGATGAACCCCTGAGCAAAAGTGGCAACAAGCCTTATGTTGTTTTTGGCAAAACCTATTACCCGCTCATGCACGCGCAAGGCTATCGAAAGAAAGGGGTTGCTTCCTGGTATGGCAAGAAATTCCATGGCAAACCTACATCCAGTGGCGAGCGCTACAACATGTACAAGATGAGCGCTGCGCACAAAACCCTGCCCCTGCCCTCTTTCGCCCGTATCACCAACCTGAAAAATGATAAATCTATAATAGTCAGGGTAAATGACCGTGGACCTTTCTTGCATAATCGCCTCATAGACCTCTCTTATGCCGCGGCCGATCGCCTGGGCATTATCAAAACCGGTACCGGCCTGGTAGAAGTGGAGGCCTTGACTGCCGACACGGGCACTACGACTACTATTGATACTCCAGTTGCCGCCCACACCGACGCCAGACTCTTCCTGCAAGTGGGCGCCTTTGGCGAACGAAGCAATGCCTTGCGTATGAAGCAAGTGCTGCAAGACATGCAAATACCCTCGGTATTTATACAGGACATTTCTGACAATCAGCATGGCGTCTTTCGCGTTCGCATTGGACCGCTACAAAATATTGCTGAAAGTGACCGTATTTCCGAAAGACTGCGATCCCAGGGAATCCGGGAAGCCCATATCATCGTCGAATAGACCCTGTCCGGTAGAGATGCCGCCGCCGGGGCTATGGTACAATCGTGTCCAGCAGGA
The DNA here is from genome assembly GCA_036986275.1 of Gammaproteobacteria bacterium. GTDB lineage: Bacteria > Pseudomonadota > Gammaproteobacteria > Acidiferrobacterales > SZUA-150 > BTRG01. The sequence goes on from BTRG01000064.1 coordinate 9,138, forward strand.
AAGCCGCACTATCCCCATCGTCCTGCCAGGTCTCTACCCATGAAAGACATACATTGCGTTTACCTCAATGGTAATTATATGCCGCCGGAACAAGCACGGATCTCGGCCTTTGATCGGGGCTTTGTGTTCGGTGATGGGGTTTACGAAGTCATCCCGGTGTATGGTGACAGACCCTTTCGTATCCCGCATCACCTGCAACGCCTGAACAACAACCTCAGGGCCATAGGCGCCGACCAACCCTTAAGTGATAGCGAATGGAAAACTGTCCTGGCTCGATTGATTTCCGAAAATAATCACAGGGGTGGTGATCTTTCGGTTTATTTGCAAGTTAGTCGCGGTGTGGCGCCGCGTGATCACGCCTTTCCAGAGCAGACACCGCCGACGGTATTTGCCTATGCCCAACATCTGCCGGCTGCCGGCGAAACATTATTCCAACAAGGGGTATCGGCCATCACCCTGAACGATGACAGGTGGCAACACTGCGATATCAAGTCCATCTCACTGTTGGCAAATGTGCTCTTACGCCAGCGTGCAAAAGAAAAAGGTGTGACTGAATCCATCCTGTTGCGCAATGGTCACGTAACGGAAGGCGCGGCCAGCAATATCTTTGTTGTCATTGATGGTGAGATGTGCACGCCACCAAAAAGTGAATTCATTCTGCCTGGCATTACGCGTGATCTCATCGTGGAACTGGCGCAACAACACGATGTCCCGTGCCGAGAGGTCCAGGTCACAGAAAAAGAATTACGCTCCGCCGATGAAGTCTGGATAACCAGTTCCACCAAAGAGGTTCTGCCGATCACAAGACTGGATGGGCAACTGGTAGCCAATGGCAAACCTGGTGAGGTGATACAACATATGTATAAACTGTATCAGGATTACAAACAGGCCTTTCGAGAAGGACGTGTTGAACAAGGCGCATGACCGGAACAAAAAAACGAAGACAGCCTGATACCCTGATCATACGCCGTTGGGGCCTGGTTCCTTATGGGGTCACATTAGATGCCATGCACGCATTCACAGAATCGCGTGATGAAAAAACGCTGGATGAGTTGTGGGTTGTGGAACACCCGCCCGTCTATACGCGCGGACTCAATGCCAAACACCAGCCCGATAGCAATGCATCCAGTACCATACCGGTACGGGATGTGGACCGGGGTGGTGATATCACCTATCACGGACCCGGACAGCTGGTGGTTTACCTGTTAGTAGACTTACAGCGTCAAGGTTGGGGGCTGCGCCAGCTGGTCAATGCCATGGAACAATCCGTAGTCAAGCTGCTGGCTGGACAAGGCATACAAGGCGCGCCCCGGAAAGAGGCACCTGGTATCTATATTGAAGGACGTAAAATTGCTTCCCTGGGTTTGCGCGTGCGACGGGGTTGTAGCTACCATGGCCTTGCATTAAATATTGATATGGATCTCACGCCCTTCAAGGCCATACCGCCCTGCGGTTATCAGGATCTCGCCATGACCCAGATAACGGAGTGGCTGGACTCATATGACTTTGCAGGCCTGAGTAATGAACTGTTAGGCCATCTGGCCACGGAACTTTGTTATCGTACGCAACACCTGCGATACCTTGATCAGACGCACCAGAACTATGTCCAGCACGGATAAACCCTGCCGCGAACAGGTCACCGGTCCTGGTAATCCCTTAAAGGGTGAGAGCAAGACCAGCCGCATTCCCATTAAGGTGGTACCGCACACCAAGCCTCTAACAAAACCGGACTGGATACGGGCGCGCGCACCCAATCATCCCGTTGCCATCCGCCTCAAGGAAATACTGCGCCAGCAAAAACTAAACACCGTTTGCGAGGAAGCCGCCTGCCCCAACCTGGGTGAATGCTTTGTTAACGGCACGGCCACTTTCATGATTATGGGCAAACTGTGCACACGCCGTTGCCCTTTTTGTGATGTCGCCCATGGCAGACCGGATCCACTGGATGAGCAAGAGCCGTCCCATCTCGCAGCAGCGGTTGCGGCCATGGGACTGAAGTATGTTGTCATTACATCCGTAGACCGGGATGATTTGCGGGATGGCGGTGGCGGCCACTTTGCCGACTGCATTAATGCCATCAGGAAAACATCGCCCGGGACTTCCGTAGAAATACTGGTGCCGGATTTTCGCGGCCGAATGGACAAGGCCCTGGTGCATCTCGCCCGGGACCTGCCTGATGTCTTTAATCATAATCTGGAGACCGTGCCCCGGCTTTATAAAAAGGTACGCCCCGGGGCTGATTATCTACATTCCCTAACCCTAATCGAACGCTTCAAAACAAGCTTTCCTGATATCCCAACCAAATCCGGTCTCATGCTCGGTCTGGGCGAAAAAGACGGGGAGATCGAGGCCGTCATGCATGACCTGCGCCGGCATCAATGCGACATGCTCACCCTGGGTCAATACCTGCAACCCGGAGAGTTTCATTTGCCTGTGGAACGCTATGTAGCCCCTGCACAATTCGAAAAGTTTGCTACACTTGGAAAATCAATGGGTTTCCGCCATGTCGCCAGTGCCCCCATGGTCAGGTCCTCCTACCACGCGGACCAACAGGCGGCCGGCGCCAAGTAACACCGGATGCAAAACAGGCTTAAGGATAAGTTATTATGGTAGTTTGGCCCAAGGTTGTCAGTTTCTTGTTACTCCCTCCGAGTTTCATCATCATACTGTCCGTTATCGGCCTCATCGCCCTGGTCTGGTGGCGTACAATTGGCATGGCTATCCTGGGATTTTGCATACTGATGTTGTTCGTACTCAGCATCCCCATCGTCGGTAAGAGTTTTATTACTCCGCTGGAAAGCGATATGACTCCGATACACCCGGATCGTGCCGATACGGTGCCCAAGGATGCCCAGACCATCGTCGTCATTGGCGGCGGTCGTTATGCCGCTGCCCCTGAATACGGTACCGATATTGTCAATCACAATACCCTGAGCCGTCTGGCCTATGCCGCACGACTGCATCGCAGCACCAAGCTGCCCATTTTGCTCAGTGGCGGCAAACCTTTCGATCATGTTGTGCCGGAAGCAGATCTTATGCAGAGCGCGCTGCAGACCAATTTCAGCATTAAGGCGAAATGGCTGGAGACAGAATCGCGCAACACCATGGAAAACGCACTGTTGTCAGCGGAGATCCTGTCTAAAGCAGATATCAAGAAGGTCATCCTGGTCACCCAGGCCTGGCATATGCGCCGGGCCTTCTGGGCCTTTAGGCGTGCCGGGCTGGCCCCAATAGCCGCTCCCATCGATTTCACCACGCTGGATAATGCCGACCGACAGCTGGTGGGCTACTTTCCTTCACCCCGTGGCATGGGCCTGACACGCCTGGCATTGAAAGAACGCATGGCCCTGACCTGGTATGAAAGCAAGTATGATTCGGATTTTCTTGAAGCCTACGCACGGGAGCGCACCCGAAAGGCCAAGACTGAGGCAGAGCACGCCCCTGTAACGAAACCCGTTGTAAAGACTCCAAGAACGCCACGGAAACCGGATACACCCCAATTGCCACAACGACGCCACAAGGTAAAATCTGCGCCCCAACCTGCGCCCCAACCTGCGCCCCAACCTGCGCCCCAACCTGCGCCCCAACCTGCGCCCCAACCTGCGCCC
>BTRG01000065.1:0-11808 GCA_036986275.1 Gammaproteobacteria bacterium
CTAATATTCCCCAAACAAACAAGACCTTAACCATACGGGATACCTAACATATTTAGAGAATTAAAGTGCTCACGCACCAGCGCCAGATCGGATTCTGTATCGACACCCGGGCCCGGTAATGACTCTGTCATCACCACGGCGATGCGGTAGCCACGCCACAATACGCGCAATTGCTCCAGCTTTTCCGTTAGTTCAATCGCGGCAGGGTGCCATTGAGTGTAGGTCCTAATAAAACCGGCACGGTAGGCATACAAACCAATGTGACGATAGGCCTCTATGGGCTCCGCGGAGAGTTGATCAATATTCATCAAGCTTGCGTTACGCGGATAAGGTATGGGTGCGCGACTGAAATACAGCGCATAACCCTCATGGTCGAGCACAACTTTTACGGTATTGGCGTCCAGCAGTTCTTTGCAATCAGTAATGGCATGACAAGCGGTGCCTACCACGGCATCCTGTTTGCTATCCAGCAAAGCGGCAACTTGCTGGATGAGCGCGGCAGGCATTAAAGGTTCATCACCTTGCAGGTTGACAACGATTTCATCTTCGTCCAGACCCAGGTTCTCAACAACTTCCGCCAATCTATCGGTACCCGATTCGTGATCACTGCGTGTCATGACAACCCTGGCGCCGAATGCCTCAGCGACTGACCGTATGCGTGCATCATCGGTAGCGATAACAACTTCTCCGATCTCTGCATCCAACGCGCAATTATAAACACGTTGTATGAGAGGCTTGCCGGCTATATCCAGAAGGGGTTTGCCGGGCAAGCGCGTCGAGGCATAGCGTGCCGGAATAACGATCTTCATTATTTATATTATTTACCCAGTTCTTCTTCGCTTAGCTGTCTGGCATCATCTTCCAGCATCACCGGGATATCGTCCTTTATTGGAAAAGCCAGGCGATCCCGTTTGCAAATTAGCTCTGCATTTTGCTTGTCATACTCCAGCGAACCCTTGCAAAGCGGGCAGACCAGTATATCCAGAAGTTTTTTATCCACTTACGAGCTCCTTTATTTTGCTCAAAAAAATTTCTTTGAAATTGTTATCTGTTTGTGCGCTGACACGTAAAAACCAGTAGTATTGTTTATTATTTACACTATCCATCAGCGCCCTGCATTTTACCGCATCTTTCTCCGTCATCACGACCTGAAAATCATCATCAAATAGAATATCCGGCAGCGAATAGTTGTGATGATCCGGCATGGCATGGGGTATGACATTCAAGCCCAGTGCCTGCAGGCTGGCAAAGAAACGCTGAGGATTCCCCAGGCCGGCGACGGCATGTACGGTTTGACCCGCGAATTCGTTGACATCCTTTACTAGCGCATCATTTGATAAGCTGACCAGGTTTCCGGTTTGCAACCACAGGGCATGGCCCTCCTGTTTTACCGGCGCCGCACGATAATGTGTAATGCGGATATCGACTGTATCCATGCGGCTGATGGGTTCCCGCAAGGGCCCTGCCGGAAGACAGTATTGATTACCAAACTGCCTGTCTCCATCTACTACCGCAATTTCGAGATCCCGTTGTAGGCGATAATGCTGCAATCCGTCATCCGTAAGTATGATATCGCATGACAGAGTCTCAACCATATGGCGTGCCGCACGACTGCGGTCCGGGTCGACCATTACAGGGCAGCCGCTGTGACGGGCGAGAATGAGAGGCTCATCCCCCACTGCTTCCGGAGCACTGTCTGGCAAGACTTGTAAGGGGCTATGGCGGGTCCTGCCGCCGTAGCCCCTGGAAACAATGCCCGGATGATAACCGGCGTTGCACAACCATTGCGCCAGCAAAATGACCAGTGGTGTTTTGCCTGTACCGCCCGCGGTGATATTGCCTACCACGACTACCGGCACCGCGGGTTTGCTGGAAGATAGCAGGTTAATGCGATAGCACCCGCGACGTAGACGTGCAAGCAGACAATATAACTGACCTAATGGCCATAACAATATTGTTAGTAACGAAAGTGGCCGGTACCAGATATTTTCGATTGCACGCATGTAGAAGAGGAGATTGAAAAGTTATGTAACGTCATGTCTCGGTGTCAAAAGTCTTGTGATACAAATTTGCATACGCGCCCTTTTTTGCGAGCAACTCTTTATGCGTTCCCATTTCGGCCACTTTTCCTTCTGACAATACAATAATCTTGTCTGCATTTTCTATAGTAGATAACCGATGTGCGATAACCAGGGTTGTTCGGTCTTTCATTAACTCCTGCATGGCCTCCTGAACGTATCGCTCGGACTCGGAATCCAGAGCGGAAGTCGCCTCATCCAGTATTAAAATGGGCGCATTCTTGTAAAGTGCACGGGCAATGGCAATGCGCTGGCGCTGGCCACCTGAGAGTCGCACACCCTTCTCCCCTACCATGGCATCAAATCCATTCTCCAGCCGGTCAACAAACTCAACGATGTGCGCAGCTTTGGCGGCATGCTGGAGACGTGTTTCATCTATCTTGCCATGAGCGCCATAGGCGATATTATTCCTGACTGTATCGTTAAAAAGCATGGTTTCCTGTGTCACCAGCGCAATCTGGTCCCTGAGATTGCTCAAGGTGAGCTCCTGTATATTCATGCCATCTAACAATATTTCGCCATCATCGATATCGTAGAACCTGGCCAATAAATTGGCCGTCGTCGTTTTGCCGCTGCCTGAACTCCCTACCAATGCCACAGTCTCACCGGGCGCAATCGAGAACGTAAGTCTGTCCAGCGCCAGACCTTCAGTGCCGGAATAACGATAACTGACGTTATGGTATTGTACGTCTCCCTTGACCTTTTCTATGGTACGGGTGCCGTTATCGCTTTCAGTTGCAATATCCAGCAAGTCAAAAACACTCTGCGCTGCCGCCAGACCGGTTTGTATGGTTTCATTGACCTTGGTCAGACGCTTGGCCGGATTCATTAGCATGGTCATTGCGGCAAAATACGAAACAGCCTCCCCGGCTGTCAGTACACCATCGGCGGTTTGTTTAAGTGCGTAGTAAATCACCAGTGCCATGGCGATAGCAGCAAGTATTTCCATCACCGGAATACTAGCAGCGGCAAAAGCGGCCTTACGTGTAGCCTGGCGGCGATTCTTTTCATTAACAATGCTAAAATTTTCTTCCTCAATTTCCTGTGCATTAAAGGCTTTGACAATGCGATGCCCGCCAGTGGCTTCCTGAGTGACCGCGGAGATCAAACCTATAGACTTCTGTATGCCACGACTGGTCTTACGGAAGCGTCTGCTCATCATACGCACAAAAGCTGTTAGCACCGGTGCTATTATGGTAAACGCTAGTGTCAATTTCCAGTTAATAAATAGCATCCAGGCAAACAGGCCTATAATGGTTAGGCTGTCTTTAACAATTATGAACAGGGCCTTCGTGGCAGCTGTAGCAATTTGTTCAACGTCATAGATAACTTTGGCCATCAAAACCCCGGAAGAATTCTGATCGTAGTAGGACGTCGAAAGCCGCAGCATATGCGAGAACATATGATTGCGTATGTCAAAAATAACACGTCGCCCTATCCAGGCCATGGCAAGTACAGAGCTGAAGCGCCCGAATCCTCCAACAAGAAAAACACCGACTATGGCAAATGGTAACCATAATATGGTCTCGGGATCTTTATTTATAAAGCCCCCATCAAGTAATGGTTTCAGTAAGGCTGCCTTGGCTGGTTCTGTTGCCGCCGTAATGACCATACCAATAATAGTAATGGCAAATATCCACTTATATGGCCATACATAACTCAGTAACCGGCGATAGAGTTGCAGGCTACCTGGAACTGGAACGGGTTTGCTCACTGTGAGGTGTTACTGGGTACAGGCTGTTGGGTGGCAAAGGTCAGGTGAGAAAATCCCAACCGACGTGCTGCATCCATGACACTTATCACGGACTGATGCGGAGTCTTAGCGTCGGCATAAATAACAATGCCAGGGTCTTTTTTACCGCCAGCCGCCTGAAACAAAGCATGACGCAAGGCTGCCGGCGTGGCCCGTATTAATTGTTTCTCGTTGATAAAGTATTGCCCGCGTGGATCTATTGTGACTGTCAGCGCATTGGTCACTGCTTCAACCTCAGAGGAAGCCTCAGGCAGTTTGATCTTGAGCTGGGATTCTTTCGAAAAGGTAGTGGTGACAATCAGAAAGATCAAGGTCATCAACAAGACGTCAATCAATGGAACCAGATTCAATTCCGGTTCTTCGTTCTCGGTGGTGCGGAATTTCATACTATTGGGATGCGTCAGGAGCCGGCTGTTTTCTCATGCAACATTTCCACCAACCGTATGGCTTGTTGCTCCATGTCTACCAGCAATTCATTCACCTGGCCACGGAAATAGCGATAGAAAATGACGCTGGGTATGGCCACGCCGAGACCGGTCGCAGTGGTAATCAAGGCCTGGCCTATGCCACCTGCCACCACGGCAGGATCACCCACGCCTTGCATGCTGATACCGGAAAACATTTCGATCATGCCCAGCACTGTCCCCAACAATCCCAGGAAGGGAGTGATGGCGGCTATTGTACCCAATGTCGTCAGATAACGTCCCAGCTCGGCCGCTACGTGACGGCCGGTATCTTCTACAGCTTCTTTCACCAGTTCGCGGCTGCGTTCTCGATTGATGAGCCCGGCGGCCAGGATGCGGCCCAAGGGAGAGGTCTCAGCCAGTAATTGAATGCGCGCATGGTCCAGCTCTTTACGCGCCAACCATTGGTCTATCTGTTCGACCAGGGTTGCAGGTGAGACGTATTTTTTTTGCAGAGACCAGAGGCGTTCGCCAATGATGGCCAGGGCAACAATCGAGCATAAAATAATCGGCCACATCAGCCAGCCGCCGGCTTTTACCAATTCAAACATAAGGGAACGTCATTGACTCATGGCTTTAAAGTGCGGTAAATGTAACAGACGGCAGCGCCATAGCAAAGCAAGGGACTAGCCATCAAACCAGAAGCGCTTATGCTGTTCCCGGTAGCTCTCCACTTCTATGCCCACGGCGCGCAAACGCACTGTGATGGCACCATGCCGGGGTGAGCCCATAATTGCAGCACCTTGCTCTGTGTAACGTTGCAGTACATTGGCATGTGGGTGACGATATCGGTTGCGATAGCCTACGGGTAATAATACCAGTCTGGGATTCACGGTACGCAAAAAGACCGCGGTTGATGAAGTATTGCTGCCATGATGCGGCGCCACCAATATCTGTGCATGCAGATCACGGGCTTGGTGTCCTACCAGGTACACTTCTGCCCTACGCTCTATGTCACCTGGTAAAAGCACGCTTCCATAGGGACTGTGTACCGACAGCACGCAGCCATTGTTATTGCCTGTAAACCCGGAGTCAGGGCCGGGGTGCAATATGATAAAATCCACCCCATCCCATTGCCAGCGCTGCCCAGTCTGGCACTTGCTCGCCTCGGCAAATCGTCGCGGTAGACTGGTCAGGACTTTGGTATCTGGGTAGGCCTTAAGCACCGAGGCCGCGCCGCCAATGTGATCGTTATCACCGTGACTGATAATCAAAGTATCTAATCGATGTATGCCCTGCGAGCGCAGATAGGGTGCGACCACGGCCTCACCGGTATTAAAACGTGGGCTGAACCGCGCCCCTGTATCGTACACCAGTGTATGTTGTCTCGTTCTCACTACCGCTGACAGGCCCTGCCCCACATCCAGCAACGTCAACCAGGCTTCACCTGTTGCCGGGGCCGATGGACGTGCCGTCAACAAAGGCAACAACCACACTATGCCCAGCCAGCGACCGGGCCATCCACGCGGCACCAATAACATGGCAATCCCGACCAGGGCGGCGGAAATCGTCCACATTGAAGGCGAGCCAAAGAACCAGGGTTGCTGCTGCAGTTGCTCCAGCATGTGTAAAAATGGCCAACTCAGTGCGACTATCTTGGCCGCCAGCATCCAGACAAGACTGGCGATTCCGGAGAAAGAGAGAGTCCAGGCCAATACCGCTATCAACACCATGGGTACGACCAGGAAGCTAAAGACAGGAATCATGATCAGATTGGCGACAGGCGCCACCCAGGACGATTGACCAAACCAGATCGCCAGCACCGGCAGCAGGCCTATGGTTATCATCCATTGTATGCGGCCCCATGAGTGCCAGCCCCTTCGCAATTGCGAGAGCCCGCCTTCCTGACCGCGAACAAACCTGAATGCCGTGGAGTGCAAGATAACAGCCACGGCAATAAATGATAACCAGAAGCCTGCCGAAGCCACGGCCAGGGGGTCCAGAAGTAACACCAGTCCCAGGGCAATGGCAAAAACAGTGCGCGGTGGCCAACGCCGTTGCAGTATGATGCCCAATAACACCACAGTCGCCATAATCAGGGCCCGCTGTGTCGGGATGGAAAATCCCGCCAGGGCCGCATAGACCAGGGCCGCAACCAGGGCAGCCAGGGCCGCGGTCTTGGGTGCAGGCCACCAGAGCACGGTGATGCCCGGCCAAGCCCAGAGTCGTCGCCAAAGAAAAAATACCCAAGTGGCCACCAGGCCGATATGCAGACCCGAAATCGCCATCAGGTGGCTGGTACCGGTGGCCCGGAAGGTGCGCCATTGTTCCGTGGTAATTCCCTGTCGGTCACCATTCGCCAGAGCACCCAGTACACCGGCATAGGGGCTGCCGGACAAGGATGATCGCATCGCCTGACCCAGTCTGGCGCGAAATGGGTCGACACCCCACATGGGCGCTTGCTCCTGCAATATTGCCGGAGGATGCGCACGCACATAGCCGCGGGCGCGTATTCCCCTGCGAAACAAATAGGCTTCATAATCAAATCCGCCCGGGTTTTGAAAACCATGTGGGCGTTTCAACCGTACGGTGAGTGCCCACCGTTGGCCGACGGCAACAGTATTGCCGGCCTGGTAGCGGCTGAGCAGTATTGTTTGTGGCAGCGAGACCGGTTTGCGACAAGCCAGATCCAGGCATGCACGGTCAACTCTAAATTGAAAGCGCTGACCCTTTTTCAGCGCCCTTGGCAAGCTCATGACTACGCCGTTGACCCGCAAGTCACGTCCTTCCAGGGAGCTTGCAAGCTGTTCCTGCAGCACAAGGGCCGCGCGCAGGTTCAGCCAAGCTGCCCCGGACATGGCGGCAAATACCACCCATATCACAGTCATCACCCACATAGGCAAGAACGCCCTGCGGCCAATAAACAGCAAGGGCACTCCGGCAAATAACCCCCAGTACACGGGTACGAGCTGGGGCAATTGATAGGCAAGAGTAATGCCCGTAAGGAACGCGAACGTGAGTAATAAAATGGCAACCTCCCTGTGTTACGGTGGCCGATCGTCCTGATCAGTCTGCCGGCATTACACTATTATTTTCATTTTTTTCCAAACTTTCTGGATTAAAGATACCTGGTCAGCATAACGTTATAAGTTGCGTATAATAAAAGTAAGCAGCCAGGCAGCCGGGAACAAAGCTAGAATTACATGTCCAAGAAATTCATCAAACGTTTTATGCCGGAACCGCATACGGTGAAAGAACACAAGCACCTGCAGTTCTTAGGCGATGCCCTGCACAACCCAAGCCTGTGGCACCTCAATCGCCGTTCGGTTTCCATCGCTTTTGCGATAGGCCTGTTCATGGCCATGATGCCCATGCCCTTTCAGATGATACCGGCGGCGGTCCTGGCCATCGTATTCAGGGCAAACCTATTGCTCTCCGTTGCCCTGGTCTGGATCAGCAACCCCATTACCATGCCGCCCATTTTTTATTTTAGTTATAAGGTAGGTGCCGCCATCATAGGCCGTCAGGGGACGAATTTTACATTCGAGGTCAGTTGGCAATGGCTATCGACCGAGTTAGCGCAAGTATGGCAACCCTTCTTACTCGGCAGCCTCGTCGTGGGTATTGCTTTGTCTATAACAGGTTATTTCGCCATACAGGGTTTATGGCGATTACATGTGATAAGGGAGTGGGAAAAGAGAAAACTGGCCAGGCAAACGCGCAAGAATAAAACAGTCTAGTTTAACAATTTCCGGTGTCAGGTCGTTACGGCTTTCAGCACGCCATCTTCCATAGTCAATGATCGATCCATTTGTGCCGCCAGGCCGGCATCATGTGTCACTACCACAAAGCTGGTTCCCAGGTCACGATTCAATTCTAACATCAACTGATATACATTATCGGCTGTCTTGCGGTCGAGATTACCTGTGGGTTCATCGGCCAATACACACAGAGGCCGCGTAACCAGTGCCCGGGCAACCGCTACGCGCTGACGCTCACCACCCGAGAGTTCAGAGGGTTTGTGTAGCAAGCGATCTTCCATGCCGACACGCACAAGCATTTCTCTGGCTTGTTTCGATGCTTCGACAGGATCGGTGCGCCGGATTAGCAAGGGCATGGCGACATTTTCTTCGGCACTAAATTCCGGTAACAGGTGATGAAACTGGTAGACAAAACCAAGATGCCGATTACGCAAACGACCACGAGCCGCCTCATTCATCTCGGAAAGATTCTGGCCATTTAATTCCACTTGTCCTGAGGTGGGCACATCCAGTCCACCCAACAGGTGTAACAAGGTGCTCTTGCCACTGCCAGATGCCCCCACAACCGCGATCTGCTCACCACGGGCGACTCGTAAATAAACCCCGTTCAGGACATTGACGCTGAACTTGGCTTCATCGAAGGTGCGCGTTAATCCTGTGCAACGCAAGACATCCCCGCTCATCATTCAAACCTCAGGGCTTCTGCAGGCTGCACACGCGAGGCTCGCCAGGCGGGGTAGATGGTGGCAAACATACCCATGACCAAAGATGCCAACGCAATCACCGTCACATCTTGCCAGTGTATATCTGCGGGCAGGTCAGTAATGTAATAGACATCGGCGGCCAGGAATGTGGTTTGCAATATACCTTCTATGAAATGCACAACTTCTTCCACATTCAATGCCAACAAGACACCGCTGATGACGCCCAGCAATGTTCCAACCACACCAATAACAGTGCCTTGCACCATGAACACGCCCATAACACCGGCTGGACTCAGCCCCAGTGTACGTAAAATAGCAATGTCATTTTGTTTATCTGTCACCACCATCACCAGGGTTGAAACAATATTAAAAGCTGCCACCGCCACAATGAGTAGAAGTATTATCAACATCACACGCTTTTCTATTTTTAATGCGCGAAAAAAGTTGGCATGTTCTTGCGTCCAGTCGCGAGCAAAATACCCGGAATCAAGTATCTCTTCCAGTTCCGCGGCTACCCGAGGTGCGGCAAACAAATCGTCCAGCCTTAATCGCAAGCCACTGACCGCGCCCGCCATGCCATATAAGCGGGCCGCATCTTGTATATGAATCAAAGCCAGGCCACTGTCATACTCATACATGCCGACCTCAAACACACCGATAACGGTGAAGCGTTTAAAGCGTGGCAACATGCCAGCGGGCGTGGCCAATGCCTGTGGAATGATCAATGAGATCTGGGCGCCCTTGCTGACATTGAGTTTCCACGCCAGTTCGTTACCAATGATAATGCCAAACTTGCCAGGTCTTAGGTCATCCAGCGAACCACTGGTCACTTTATCCGCCAGGTGGGACACGGTCTTCTCATATTTGGGCACGATGCCACGCACGACAACGCCACTGACTTGCTTGCCTCGCGATAACATGCCCTGTCCTGAAATATAAGGTGCGGTGGCCAGAACCGATTCATGCTTGCCCAGGGTGGTGGCGACGCCCTGCCAATTTGCCAGCCGATTATTTCCCTGCGTGATAGTGACATGAGACACCACTCCGAGAATGCGGTCACGCAATTCCTTACCAAAGCCATTCATCACGGACAGCACGGTAATCAAGGCCATCACGCCCAACACTATCCCCAGCATGGAAGTCAGAGAAATAAATGAAATGAAATGATTGCGACGCTTGGCGCGCGTGTAACGTAGACCAATAAAGAGTTCGAGCGGGCGTATCATGGTGCGGGATTAAACCACAGTCGACAACATTTCAGAAAACCGTCTATCGGGCATTATCAATCGCCGTGAATTCCAGCACGGCCTTATCGCCTTTTTGCTCCAGCATTGTCCCCCGCGACGCCGACAAGGTTTGTAAAGTCTTAATCACCTCATTGGCCGCCTCACCTCGCAAGGGCGTGGGCTGGAATATGACATTTACGTTATCCACATCAATGGGAATCATTTCCAGCCGCTGTAACATGCTGCCTCTGAAAATTATCTGCGCAATTACGCTGACACGAGCCTTGCGGCTATAGGAACCAAATGCAAAATTTCCCAGACTGTAGAGGATCAAGCCATCCCGGTAGCGCTCCACGGCTTGCAAGATATGTGGATGATGTCCAATCACCGCACTGGCGCCTGACTGTATAGCGGTCTTTGCCAGGGCAATCTGATACGGCCTTAAGTCTGTTGTCGACTCCCGGCCCCAATGAAACGAAACCAGTACCACATCGGCGACTTGCCTCGCGGCTAACACGTCTTCCTGTATATGTCGTGCATGGCCAAAGGCGGTGCCCGGTTGATTTTCTTTGGCCCAGAACGTTTCAGGAAAAGTAAGCGAATAGGCAAGAAAGGCGAAACGGATGCCGTTGCGGACAATAATATATGCTTCTCTGGCTTGATCCAGATTTTCACCGGCGCCAATAAATCCAATACCCGAATTATTCAGTGCGTTTGTTGTATCTGTCAAACCCTTCACGCCATAGTCAAGTGCATGGTTGTTCGCCAAAGACATGACATCAAAACCGGCTTGCGCCAAGGCCGATGCCACTTTTTCCGGTGGCGACTTAAATACATATTTCTTTTCGGTTGCACTGTCACCGCCATGTGTCAGCGGTCCTTCGAGATTGCCAAAGGTAATATCGGCACCATGCAGGTAATCATGGGTTTGTGCAAAGGGATGATCATAACCGTAGCGCTGCATCTCGGCTGTCGCGCTACCCCCCAGCATAATGTCACCGACAGCGGTAATCGTAGTCTCTTTTATGGCTGGAATGACCTTGGCTTGCAGCTCTTGCCGCACAGGGGGATGCGGCAGACCCACTGCCGGTGTTTCTTTTTCTATTACCGTTGAACACGCACTTAATAATATTACGAGCCCGGTATAAGAAAGATGAGACAGGCTCCGCATCAAGGCGGCATGCATTTTTTTCATATTTATTTTTTATCGCCCAACCTTTCCAGGGCCCTTCGCAACTCATCGTCTTCCATGCCGGCCGCCACTTTACGAATCAAACTGGCGCTGCTATCAGAAATACGCGTTTCACGAATAGCAGAGCTGGTTGATGGCTTGATGGGCGAATTTTTGGGTATGACTTTTACCTTGATCTCATGCAAGCCCTCAAACTCTGGAAAACGCTGCAAGTGCGCAACCCAGGACGGTATCTCAAAACGCAAGCGACTGGCCCAGGCCGATGACTCTGTCTCCACGACCAGTACACCTTGCTCAAACCGTATGGGACGTGTGTGTTCATTGAGAGGCGCGCTCACTTCCCGCTGCCAACAGGAACCCAATAATGCATCCGTACCCGCCTTTTGTCGGATGGTCTTGATGAGCCTGTCAGGCAGAAAATTGCTTATGGCAGGGCCATTTTTAGGTTTGGACATGTGAAATTTCAACCGCGGTGTACATGGCAAAATCAATCATCTACGTCTATAACTTAATCATGAATCTGATTATTGTGCCTGAAGGCATCCGAAAAAGCGCGCATATCAGCCTGCACCACTACCAAGTCCTGGCCATCTCCCTCATTGCCATCGTCGGCCTGCCGCTGTTCTTTGGCACCCTGTTCTTCCATATCCAGGGCATGCTGGACCGGCAGTCCGGACTCGCCGATGCCAC
>BTRG01000066.1:0-11475 GCA_036986275.1 Gammaproteobacteria bacterium
TCTTGATCTTGCGAAAGATCTGTCGTAGCGCATCGATATTGTTCACTAATAAACGATTTCCGTGGCGCTCGGCACAATTCACAGTGAAAAAATAGGTCGCGCCTTCAATCTTTGCTCTGCGATATTCGGTCACCGGGGCAACTCCTGGGTTCTGCTTTACTTACCTGCTGTGACATGTGGTCGTGTCTCGATCGGTGCGGTTCGCGGGCTCACCGCACCCTACAGTGACATATGGGTGTGTCTCGGTCGGTGCGGTTCGCAAGCTCACCGCACCCTACGTGGGCTACGTGAACTTACAATCATCGCCATAAAGGGATCTGACTCCATAACGACTCTGTGACGTGTTGTTGTGTCTCGATCGGTGCGGTTCGCAAGCTCACCGCACCCTACAGTGACTACGCGGGCTTAATCCGGTTCATGCTGCTTGTCTTTTTTGACTACTTCACGCGCATGCCGGGCTGGGCGCCATCATCGGGTGATAGAATCCACAGGTCTTCACCGCCCGGGCCGGCGGCCAGCACCATGCCTTCGGATACTCCAAAGCGCATTTTACGTGGCGCAAGATTCGCGACCATGACAGTCAGCTTGCCCTCCAGATCTTCCGGTTTATAAGCAGACTTGATGCCGGCAAAGACATTGCGTGTCTCGCCACCAAGATCCAGGGTTAACTGTAAGAGTTTGTCGGCGCCCTCTACATGTTCGGCCTTGGTAATGCGGGCGATGCGCAAATCCACTTTGGCAAAATCATCAAAGGCGATTTCATGTTTAATGGGATCATCGGCCAAGGGACCGGTTGCGGGTTGTTGTTCGCTCATGGCAATACTCTCTTTTGATGCGGCGATCATGGCGTCGACCTGTTTGGTCTCGACGCGCTGCAGCATGTGTTTAAACTTGTTGATTTTGTGAGCTGTTAATGGTTGTGCAATGTCTGACCACTCCAAGGGTTCAATATTCAGGAAGGCCTCGGCCTTGCCAGCGGTAGCGGGCAGGACCGGCTTGAGATAGGCAATCAACACGCGGAATAGATTGATGCCTTGTGTACAAATAGCATGCAGTTCGGCATCGCGGCCTTCTTCCCTGGCGATGACCCAAGGTTCTTTATCATTGATATAGGCATTGGCTTCATCGGCCAGGGTCATGATATCGCGCATGGCGCGTGAATAACGCCTGTGCTCGTAATGCTCGGCTATGTTTGTCGCCTCTTCCGCAAAACGTTTATACAATGCTTCATCCGGTATCGACTCGGCCAGCTGGTTATCAAAACGCTTTTTAATAAAGCCCGCGCAGCGGCTGGCAATGTTGATTACCTTACCCACCAGGTCACTGTTCACGCGCGCAACAAAATCCTCCAGATTCAGGTCTATGTCCTCTACCGTATCATTGAGTTTGGCCGCAAAGTAATAACGCAGGTATTCCGGGTTCAAATGATCCAGATAGGTGCGGGCATTGATAAACGTACCCCGTGACTTGGACATCTTCTGATTGTTCACGGTCAGAAAGCCGTGCGTAAAGATGGCGCTGGGTTTGCGATACCCGCTTCCGTGCAGCACGGCCGGCCAGAACAGGGCATGGAAGTAGAGAATATCCTTGCCAATAAAATGATAGAGCTCGGTATTGCTTTCGGCCTTCCAGTAGTGATCGAAGTCTAACCCCTCGCGCTCGCATAATTGTTTGAAGCTGGCCATATAACCCATGGGCGCATCCAGCCAGACGTAAAAATATTTACCCGGTGCATCGGGAATTTCAAAGCCGAAGTAGGGCGCATCGCGAGAGATATCCCAATCCCGCAGACCGGCCTCAAACCATTCGTTCAGTTTGTTGGCCACTTCCGTCTGTACATGATGATTACCGGTATCCGGATTCACCCAGTCTTTCAGCATGGCCTCAAAATCCGCCAGCTTAACGAAGTGGTGCTCCGACTCTTTTTCGACAGGTGTCGCGCCGGAAATGACGGAGCGTGCATTTTTCAGGTCTGTCGGATTGTAGGTGGCGCTACAGACTTCACAGGCATCACCATATTGGTCTTCGGCGCCACAACGTGGACACGTGCCTTTAATGAAACGATCCGGCAGGAACATTTCCTTTTCCGGGTCGTAGGCCTGCTTGATAGTGCGCACGGCGATGTGACCGGCGGCCTTGAGCTTGTTGTATATCGTTTCGGTGAACTCACGGTTCTCGTCCGAATGCGTGGTGTGGTAATTGTCCATGCTGATATTGAAATCAGCAAAATCCTTCCTGTGCTCGTCCTCGACACGGATTATCAGTGCTTCCGGTGTGATGCCTTCATTCTGGGCACGCAGCATGATGGGCGTGCCGTGGGCATCGTCGGCGCAGACATAATATATAGTATGGCCACGCATGCGCTGGAAGCGCACCCAGATATCCGTCTGCACGGCCTCCACCATATGCCCGAGGTGTATGCTGCCATTGGCATAGGGCAGGGCGCTGGTTACCAGAATGTCGCGTTTGTGTGTCATGATCTTGGCAAAGAAAACGGTCGTGCCAGCTTGGAACGACCGTGAAAGGCCGTAAGCTACCAGCTTGGCGGGCCGCGGCCAAGACCGAAAGCCGGGAATTAAACACCTGATGACTCCAGGGATTAATCTGGTAGAATCCGGCGCCCGCCGCATGACATTTTTCAGACCCCGGTGTAGGATTGCGGCCCCAACGAATACTTGACTAATTTAGTGGAGAATTAGCAATGGCGGATGTAACGCAACAACAAGTGGAAACTGCCCTGGCTGAGATTATGGATCCCAATCTGGAACAGGATCTGGTGAGCGCCAAGGCCATTAAGAATATTGCCATCGACGGTGACAAGGTCACTGTCGATATCGAGCTGGGTTATCCCTGCAAGGGTTCGCGGGATGAACAGGCCGCCAAACTCAAGGAAAAGGTCGAGGCCCTGGACGGGGTGAGTGCCGCCACCATCAACATCAGCAGCAAGATCGTCAGCCATGCCGTGCAACAGGGTGTAAAGCCTATTGAAGGCATCAAGAATATTATTGCCATTGCCTCCGGCAAGGGTGGCGTCGGTAAATCCACGACCGCCGTCAACCTGGCCCTGGCCTTGTCCTCGGAGGGCGCCACTGTAGGCCTGTTGGATGCGGATATCTACGGCCCCAGCCAGCCGCGTATGCTCGGTACGACGGCCAAGCCCGAAACATCGGACGGCAAGACCATGGAACCGGTGGTGAGTTACCACTTGCAGACCATGTCCATCGGTTATCTCGTGGATGAGGAGACCCCCATGATCTGGCGCGGCCCCATGGTGACGCAGGCCCTGGAGCAGTTGCTGAATGACACCAACTGGAAAGACCTGGATTACCTGATTGTCGATCTGCCACCGGGCACGGGTGACACCCAACTAACGTTGGCGCAGAAAGTCCCGGTCAGTGGGGCTGTTATTGTCACCACACCGCAGGACATCGCGCTGCTGGATGCCCGCAAGGCCTTGAAGATGTTTGAGAAAGTGGAGGTGCCGGTGCTGGGCGTGATCGAAAACATGAGCACCCATATTTGCAGCAAGTGTGGCCACGAAGAGCATATCTTTGGTGAGGGCGGGGGCAATTCCATGTCCGAGCAATACGATGTGTCCTTCCTCGGCGCCTTGCCACTGGATATACGCATCCGCAAAGAGACCGACGACGGCAAGCCTACCGTGGTGGCTGAACCCGATGCGGCCATCAGCCAGATCTATTGTCAGATCGCCCGCCGTGTGGCCGGCAAGCTGGCGAGCGGGAAAAAGGACTACTCTTCCAAGTTCCCGAATATTGTGATTCAGAATAACTAGGACGAGCTCACAAAGTCCCCAACCGGGGATGTATTAAGGCCAGAGGGTCCGTAGAACAAGCGGGATCTCTGGCCTTTTTGTTTGCTTTGCTGAATGAATCGCATGAGTAGTTGAGCTACAGTATGAAAACAGGGTTAATGGATTTTCGACTTTCTGGATGGAGCTGAATATTGTGCCGATAAGTTCTCATTATAAATGCGTTGTGTTGCTGCGCAACGGTTGGTGGGTTACGCAATAAACGCTAACCCACCCTACATTTTGGCTTAAGTAAGTGCCATTCGGGTCTCTGGCCTTTTTTGTTTGCTTTGCTGAATGAATCGCATGAGTAGTTGAGCTACAGTATGAAAACAGGGTTAATGGATTTTCGACTTTCTGGATGGAGCTGAATATTGTGCCGATAAGTTCTCATTATAAATGCGTTGTGTTGCTGCGCAACGGTTGGTGGGTTACGCAATAAACGCTAACCCACCCTACATTTTGGCTTAAGTAAGTGCCATTCGGGTCTCTGGCCTTTTTTGTTTGCTTTGCTGAATGAATCGCATGAGTAGTTGAGCTACAGTATGAAAACAGGGTTAATGGATTTTCGACTTTCTGGATGGAGCTGAATATTGTGCCAATTAACATTCTAACCATAGATGACCATGCATTGTTCAGGCAGTGCATGGTGAGTTATCTCAACGCAGTCGACGATATCACTGTATTGGGTGAGGCGGCTTCCCCTGCCCAGGGTTATGATATGGCCATGCAGCTTGAGCCGGACATCATACTCGTGGATCTGGACCTGGGTGGTAAAAGTGGTATGGGCCTGGCGGAAAAGATCAAGCAAGCCAGGCCTAAATCCATCATTGCCATGTTGACCGCACATGAACATGAAGATCAAATGATTCGCGCGCTGCAAATCGGGTTACAGGGTTACTTGTTAAAAGATATTGCTCCTGACGTCCTGATACAAGAGCTTCGCAGAATGCATGCCGGTGATCTGGTTTACCCACATTCATTTTTGCTGCGACAAACACGTCAACGTATCTCGGGTTCTGAAAAAATAGATGCGGATCGCGATGTTACGGATTTAACACCGCGCGAGCGCGAAGTGTTGCAATGGGCAACGGATGGGCTGGCAGATAAAGAAATAGCCAGGAAATTGTCTGTCAGTGAAAACACTATCAAGAATCATATGAAGAATGTTAGAAAGAAGCTGGGCGTCAATAATCGTGTCAAGGCTTCGCTCGTGGCTATAGAAAAAGGCATTATCAACAAGTCGCATATCTAAGGAACCTGATTAATTCGTCTTTCCGGGCGTAGCGCAGCGTAGACCCGGAATCCAGTGGTTTCTACTCAATAACTTATGGATTCCGGCATGCACTTAGATCATCTTCGATGATCATTAAGTGCTTCCTGAACTTCGTTCTGGTCGCGCCGGAATGACGATAAACGAATTAATCAGAGGTACCCTAAGGAAACTCTGAATCAATCAGAGCTTCCCTAACACAAATTATTGCAGTGATGCCAATATTATGAACGCGATTCCTGAAATACAACAGCAGGCACCTGCAAGTCGTTTCAAGCGTCTCAGTCTGGTTTGGATAGTTGCCGCTGTACTTGCCGCGGGGATAGGGGGGAGCGCCGTACTTGTAAAGATTCTGATCGAAAGAGATCAGCAATTACATGCCGGCGCCATAGGCGGGTTACTCGACCGGCATTTTCAAACATCCGGTGATAGCGCCATGGCTGCTCTGTTTTCCAGATTAAAGCGCTATCATGATGTAGAGAAAATAACTGTCTACAATACTGCTGGTAACGTTATTTGGTCCAGTAACAAAACCCAGGATGTTTTCACGCGCAAGGATGCCAGGATCCTTGAACAAACATTTCAGGACAAGATCAATTTTCGCTATACCAGGATTGATAATGATCGGTTGGTAGAAAGCGGACGCTTGCATAGTTATTTTCTGCCTTGGGTGCCCGATATGTTTTTACCCGTACACAATGAGGATAACTCTATTGTTACTGTAGCCAGGATTACTCGAGTGCCGGAACTCCTGTTATCGGAACTGATACTGGGCCTGGGGATACTTTGGGGGGTACTGGGGATATCCGGGTCGGCTTATTATTTATTTTCCTATCGTTTGTTTACACGCACGTCAAATGAACTGGTGACCTGTGAGCTGGACCTGGAGAAGAGTCGTCGACTCGCTGAGCTGGGAGAGTGTGTCAGCATGATTGTGCATGACACGCGTAATTTAATGGCGAGTATCAGGTTTATACTGGGATGTTTGCGTAATGACCAGTTAACAACTGATCAACGACATAAGTTGATTGACGGTGCCGAGCGACCTCTGGAAATGTCCTTTGCCATGATGGAGGATTTACTGGGCTTTGTCAGTGGCAAGAAACCCCCCTTGTTATGTCATAAACATCAGCTTAAGCAATTGCTTGATGAAGGTGAAGATATGTTGCTGGCGATGTTACAGACAACAGGTCATGAGCTGATTCTCGAAGTACCGGACGATCTGGTTATATACTGGGATGCGCAAAAGCTGTTGCACATTCTCGTCAATCTTGTGCGTAATGCGGCCGAATCCATGGAGACGCCTGGCAAGGTGACGATTGTTGCGGCCAGGGAAGAGGGCGGGGTACGGATATTTGTTTGCGATACCGGGCCGGGTATTCCCGAACAAATGCTGCCTACACTTTTTGAGCCCTTCGTTTCACAGACAGGCAAGTCCAGACCGGGGCTGGGTCTGGCCATAATCCGGGAGCTGGTCCGGCGACACGGTGGAGACGTCGAGGCCGGCAACCTGCCTGCCGGGGGCGCCGAATTCAATCTCTATTTTCCTGACTGTCCTGATTATATTGAGCCCGATTAGTAGTTTTCCGCACTGTTTTCCCGTCTGACTCCAGCAACTATCCGTCCGTCCAGAAACTGACCATTTATGGTCAGAAGGTCTGGCCATTTTGAATTTCTTATATGGCCACTAGTGGGACTGGTTGAGTGCGCTATTAGTCACTAAATTCTGTTCTCCGAGGAACAATTCGCATAAGGAGCACCCCATGTACGTTGGCATCCCACGAGAACGCAATGAAGATGAAACCCGAGTCGCGGCGACACCTGAAACGGTGAAAGAAATGGTTAGCCTGGGGCTTAGGGTCAAGGTGGAAGAGGCAGCGGGTGAACGTGCGCATTTCAGTGACACGGAGTATCAGAATGCCGGGGCTGTCATCGTTGGACACGAAGCCACACTGAATGCCGACATTGTCCTTATGGTCAACAAGCCCACATCCGAACAAGCGTCAGAATTTAAAACTGGCGCCGTACTCGTATCACAAATGCAGGCCTGTGGTGTGGATGACGTGCTCTCGGCCCTGGCGGAAAAAGATGTATCGACCTTTGCATTGGAACGGATACCGAGAATCTCTCGCGCACAGAATGTCGATGTTTTGTCCTCGCAATCCAGTATTGGCGGATACCGTGCCGCTTTAAAAGCGGCGGAACTCTATGGCAATTTTATGCCCATGATGATGACGTCTGCCGGATCATCGCGACCGGCCAAGGTCATGGTGTTGGGGGTCGGGGTAGCGGGTCTGCAAGCGATGGCCACGGCGAAGAAACTGGGTGCACGTGTCTATGGCTATGACGTGAGACCCGAGGTCAAGGAGCAGGTTGAGTCTCTGGGTGCGAAGTTTGTAGAACTGGATGTTGGTGAAGAGGGTGGTGGTCAGGGTGGATACGCCAAACAATTGAGCAAGGAAACGCAGGCCAGACAACAGGAATTGTTATCTGATGAAATCAGGAAAATGGATATCGTTATTTCTACCGCACTCATTCCCTGTCGCCCGGCGCCCATCTTGATTCCTGAAGAGACAGTAAAAGGCATGAAGCCAGGATCAGTGATTATAGACATGGCAGCAGCCAATGGCGGCAACTGTCCTCTTACGCAAATTGACAAAATCATTAAGCGATACAATGTCAAGATCTGTGGTATTACAAACTTCCCCGCACTCATGCCCAGTGACGCCAGTGCTTTCTATGCCAGGAATCTCCTCAATTTCGTCAAACTCCTGATTGCGTGTGACGACGTTTGCGAGCTTAAAGACTTTCAAAAAGATGAAATCACTGCCGCTACGCTGACGACTGGCGGCGGTGAAGTCTGCATCGCCTGATATTGGATTTATTAAGGAGCTCTACGATGTCGGAAACTATGGTTGCTGTTTATATCTTTACACTCGCCGGGTTTATTGGCTATTGGGTTATCTGGAATGTCACCCCATCATTGCACACGCCCCTGATCTCGCTAACCAATGCCATATCAGGAGTGGTTATTGTGGGTGCAATTGTAATGGCCGGTTCCGGGCAGGTATCCAGAAGCACGGAGATTATCGGTTTCCTGGCGGTAATGCTGGCCTCTATTAATATCTTTGGCGGTTTTGTAGTCACGCAACGCATGTTGCGGATGTTCAAGACACGCAATCAGCAGGAGAAATAATATGGCCTTGAGTAATGATGTGGTCGCGCTCTTTTATCTTGCCGCTGGTATTTTGGTGATACTGGGGCTTAACCGGCTATCCCGTCCAGCGACTGCGCGTCAAGGTAATTATTACGCAATCACAGGCATGGTTGTGGCCATATCCGTCACGCTGATGCAGCAGGATGTTACCCGTTATGGGTTCGTGATAGCGGGGATAGTCGTTGGCGGCATCATTGGAACATTGATCGCATTAAAAATAAAAATGACAGCCGTTCCGCAGTTGGTTGCGTTGTTGCACAGTTTTGTGGGCTTGGCCGCGACACTGATCGCGGTTGGGATTTTTATGGAAAAATCCGCCGCACATCAGTTAAGTACAGTGCTGGCCGTGGAGTTGTTTATCGGTGCTGTTATCGGCGCAATCACCTTCTCAGGGTCATTGGTGGCTTTTGCTAAATTACAGGCGCTGATGCCATCCAAACCCTTAAGGTTTACAGGCCAGCATTGGGTAAATTTATTTCTCGGGTTATCACTCTTTGGCCTCGGTGGATATTTTCTTTTGACATACAGTTTGGGTGCGTTGGTAGTGATCGTAGGCATCGCTGTACTGTTTGGTGTGTTATTGATCGTACCCATTGGCGGACCGGATATGCCGGTCATTGTGTCCATGCTTAACTCTTATTCAGGCTGGGCAGCCGCGGCAACAGGGTTCACGCTGGGTAATCACCTGCTCATCATGGTGGGCGCGTTGGTAGGTTTTTCAGGCGCGATTTTATCTTACATCATGTGTCGCGCCATGAATCGTACATTGCTCAATGTCGTGTTGGGTGGTTTCGGTGGCAACAATAGCAGTCAGGATGTCAATACAACTTCCAACGATAGGGGTTTTAAGTCCGCCGCGGTAGAGGACGCCACATTCATGATGGAGAATGCCGAGCGCGTAATCATTGTACCCGGGTATGGCATGGCCGTGGCCCAGGCACAACAGGCAGTGAAGGAACTTATGGAGCATCTGGAAGCCAAAGGCGTGGATGTCAAATTTGCCATACACCCGGTAGCGGGCCGCATGCCGGGGCATATGAATGTGTTGTTGGCCGAGGCCGATATCCCCTATGAGAAGGTTTACGAAATGGATGTCATAAATTCCGAATTCTCTCAGGCGGATATTGCACTGGTCGTCGGCGCCAATGATGTCACCAATCCTGCCGCCAAGGATGATGAGTCCAGTCCAATCTATGGCATGCCCATTCTCGATGTCTACAAGGCCAGGCAGACGTTTTTTATCAAGCGCAGCATGAGACCCGGTTATTCAGGTGTCGATAACCAGTTGTTTTATAGAGATAATTGTTCGCTGATCTTTGGGGATGCCAAGGATATTTGCCAGAAAATGGTTTCGCAGTATGCCATGGCCGCATGAAGAGTTAGCTAGCAGTCGCTGCAGGAAGCAGCCGCCCAGGGAAGGGCACTAAAGGACCTCGTTTGAGGTCCTTTTTTTGTTGAAAAAATTAGACGAACGTCTAAAATACCTCAGTCACATGTCTAATTTTTCAGGAGATGGATTATGGCTACAACAGAAGCAGATGTGAAAATGGCGTTGTCAGCAGAACAACAAAGGAACATGGACGCCTGGTTTGATAAACGGTTCGACGAAAGACTGGCCAAACGCGAAGCCAGCAAAACACGCTCGTTGGCCATTATTGCCACCAAGGGCACCATGGATATGGCTTATCCTCCTTTTATCCTGGCATCCACCGCCGCCGCCCTGGGTTGGGATGTATCGGTTTTCTTTACGTTCTATGGTTTGAATTTACTGAAGAAAGACTTGAACCTGGACATATCACCGCTGGGGAATCCGGCCATGCCCATGAAAATGCCATTCGGACCCAAGTGGTTTCAGTCGGTAGAGTGGAACATCCCCAATGCAGTGAGCAGCAACATCCCGGGATTCGAGGGCTTTGCTACCAGCATGATGAAGATGACGCTGAAAAACAAAGGCGTGGCCAGTATTGCCGAATTACGTGACCTGAGCCTGGAGGCCGGCGTGAAACTGGTGGCCTGTCAGATGACAGTCGACTTGTTCGGTTATGAAAAAGACGACTTCCTGCCGGAAGTGCAGGAGTGGATAGGGGCCGCAGCTTTTTTGCCGACCGCGGCAGAGGCCGATGTCAGTCTCTTTGTCTAGTTAGACGACCATTGGCTGACTGTATTGATGATCGGTACCACCGGTTTTGTGGGTTCCCATGTGCGCAAATCAATGAGATGCAGATTTCTCTGTCAGAGTCGAATGGCACTTAGTTAAGCTATTTACCACGTCATTCCGGCATGCTTTTAGCCGGAATCCAGAGTTTTAAGTCACTAGATTCCGGCTAAAAGCATGCCGGAATGACAAGGTTTTATTGAATCGTCCCTTAACTTAAGCGCCATTCCAGTCAGAGCCCATGAAAATGCACCGACCCCATTAACAGGGCGGGCGGGATTCAAGTGCAAAGCTGGGCAAGAATATAGGGAGTTAATCAGGAGTGAATATTTTGAGCGGTAAGGGCACTACCAATAGAGATACTATATTAAACACAGCCAATCGCCTGTTTTATGAACGAGGATACAATCAAACCTCGTTCAGCGATATTGCCGAGAGGGCCAGCATCCCCAAGGGAAACTTCTATTATTACTTCAAGACCAAAGACGATATTTTCGAGGGTGTCGTCGAACAACGTATGGCGCGCATTGAGCAAGGTTTAAAGGAGTGGTCAGATGTGATGCCTACGCCCGTTGCACGTCTGAAGCGTTTTATACAAATGCTGCGCAATGAAGCCAAAGACATGTCGCGCTATGGTTGCCCATTGGGAACACTGAATCTTGAACTGGGTAAGGCCCAGCCCAGGCTCAAGACGCGTGCGAGAGATATGTTTGATATGTATCGCCAATGGATTGTTGCCCAGTTCGAGGCCATGGCAATCAAGGAGGCCGACAATATGGCCATGCATTTTCTGGGTCGCGCACAAGGTATTGCGGTGCTTGCGTATATATATAACGACAAGGCCTTTATCGCGCGTGAAACAGATGAACTGGATGCCTGGTTGGATGGTTTGGCAATGTAAGTCTGTCTTTTCCTCTGGTTCTTGTTTATGGCGCATCGCCAGGGGTGGCCACCACAGGTGACCCCCAGCCCACGTAGGATGCGGTGAGCCTGCGAACCGCATCGATCGGGTTGGATACGCG
>BTRG01000067.1:0-11364 GCA_036986275.1 Gammaproteobacteria bacterium
TTAGTGCAGCAAAGTAGCTCGGCCGTATGGTCGATCAATCCGATTTAACTGGGGGAGTGTTCACGACTTCGGGCTAGGGGTTCATGGGCGAGAGCCGGGAGCCATTGATATCACCCTTAAGTTTGATATTGGCGCCACCCTCGGTATCCATGAGTACGGCGTAATAGCCATTTTTAGATTTCCAGTAATTTTTTATCAAATAGCGATTCTCATCTTGTCGGTTCAGCTTCAGGGTCTCTTTGATGGCCTTGGCAAGCGTGCGCTGATCGGGCCAGTCACCGTTCTCCATGTAATATGTATCCATGATGATGCGCAGGCGTTCCAGCGAGGCATAGGACCGGGCTTGCGCGACATTGCGTAAGGCCTGTGTCGAAATTAACAAGTCATCCAGTTTGCCCTGTACCTCCCGTGTGCGCTCAACATCGTCGGAATTTAACTCAAGAACTTGTCGATAGGCCTTTTCAGCATTGCGCAGATAGGCTTGCAAGGTACGGCCATCGCGCGCACCGCTGCCCATTTTGAGGGTCCAGTATTTGGCCTCATACATAAGCAGACCATAATCCAGTTCATCGGCTGCCAGTGTTGCCCACTTGTGTGTTCCGGGTTCGTTAAGGTCGGCCACATATTCAAATTCCTGTTGTGCCTCGGCAAATCGATGTTCACGCTTCAGGGCCTGCGCCTTCTCATAGGTGGCGCGTGCTTCGCTGGCGGCTTCCTGGGCCATGGCATTGTCGTGTTCACTGGCGGCCTGTAGCAGGGGTGATGTCAGCAGCAAGCCAAGCAGGCACAGTCGAGCTAGTTTCATGATTTTTTCCTTTGTTCATCCAGGGCCCAGTGTGCATGCTCGCGCACCAGTGCCGATGGGTGCCGGGCACGGCGTTGTAATGTATTGACGGTTACCGCATTGCCAGGTGCATTGCCCAGGGCCACGGCGATATTTCTCAGCCAGCGTTCATGGCCTATGCGGCGTATGGCACTGCCTTCCGTCTTTTTCAGGAAGGTGTTTTCGTCCCAGGCAAACAAATCACACAAGCTCCTGGGGTCCAGTTGTTGTCGCGGCCGGAAGTCTGGCTCATGCGACTTTACCGCAAAGCGGTTCCATGGGCAGACCAGTTGGCAATCATCGCAACCATAGATGCGATTACCCATCATGGGCCTTAAGGTCTCCTGGATGCTGCCAAAGTGCTCTATGGTCAGGTAAGAGATACAGCGACGCGCGTCCAGTTCATAGGGCGCAACAATGGCCTGGGTGGGACAAATATCCATGCAAGCCGAGCAGCTCCCGCAATGATTGCTTTCGGGTGCATCTATCGGAAGCGGCAGGTCGGTATAGATCTCACCGAGGAAGAACCATGAGCCGGCGCGCTGACTGATCAGATTGGTGTGCTTGCCCATCCAGCCCAGGCCGGCTTTTTCCGCCAGCGGCTTTTCCAGTACCGGGGCGCTGTCACAGAATACCCGGTATTGACCCTGACCGATCTCTGCCTGTATGAGCGCGACCAGTTTCTGTAAACGTTTGCGTATCAGTTTGTGGTAATCCCGCCCCCGGGCATATTGGGAGATATAGGCCGTCGCGCCGTCGGCCAGCCTGGCTTCGGTATCAGGGCAGGCTGGATAATGCAGCCGTACACTGATGACACGTAAGGTGTGTTCGAGTAGCTGATCCGGCCGGCTGCGCTTGAGTCCATGCCTGGCCATGTACGCCATGTCGCCGTGACAGTCCCGTGCCAACCAATCCTGTAGGTGCTGTTCGGCTTGGGTCAAATCGGTGTCGGTGATGCCGACGTGCTGGAAGCCCAAAGAGCCCCCCCAATCCTTGATCTGTTGGCCAAGTGCTTTCATCGTGACTGCGGGTCCCTCCGCCTTTGTGACGTGCGCGTGCATAACGTTATGATATACGAATGTCGTTACTCAATCTGACACTGCCGCGCGCTTTGTATACGGCTGCCCAGACCCGGGAGCTGGATAGGCTGGCCATGGAGGAGCATGACCTGGGTGGGGGTAGATTAATGGAACGGGCCGGTCAGGCGGCCTTTCAGTTGTTGCGCGGTCTGTATCCGCGCGCGCAACGCATCGCCGTGGTCTGTGGACCGGGGAATAACGGTGGCGATGGCTTTGTGGTGGCGCGCTTGTGCCAGCAAGCCGGGCTGCAAGCGCAGGTGTTGCGATTGGCTCAGTCTGAACGGTTGCGGGGAGATGCCTTGCGCGCATACCAGGGCCTGCAGGCCACGTCTTGTCCCATTGCTGATTTTGATGCGGGCTTGTTGGCGGAAGCCGAGGTGATTGTCGACGCCTTGTTCGGTACCGGTCTCGATCGCACGGTGACCGGACAGGCGGCGCTGGCCATCACGGCCATGAATACTGCACGGGCGCCTGTGCTGGCTCTGGATATCCCCTCGGGCCTGCAGGCCGATACGGGCAAGGTGATGGGTGTGGCGGTATACGCGCGGGCCACGATCAGCTTCATCGGTTTGAACCCGGGCCTGCTGACCGGAGAGGGCCCCGAATTGTCCGGCGATGTGGTGTATCACGATTTGGGCGTGCCTGCCGCCGTGTTTGATGCTGTCATGGCTACGGGCCAACGGCTGGATGCTGAGACATGCAAAGCCCTGATGCCCGTACGTCCGCGCCATGCCCACAAGGGGCTATGCGGCCGCGTCGCGGTACTGGGTGGCGATGAGGGTATGGCTGGTGCCGTGGTGCTGGCGGCGCTGGCGGCCTATCGTTGCGGGGCCGGCCTGGTGAATGTCGCCACCCATCCTGCCCATGCCAGACAGTTGGATGTCACCCTGCCTGAGGCCATGACCCTGGCGGTTTCTACTGGCGCCGAGCTACGCTATCAGTTGCGGGCTTGTGATGTGTTATTGCTGGGTCCGGGTCTGGGGCGGGGCGATTGGGCCAGGGGCGTGATTGCCGAGGCGCTGACTATGCCCGGGCCCAAGGTCATTGATGCCGATGGCCTGTATTGGCTGGCCCAGGCAGCGGATGCGAGGACGGGCAGGGATCCAGAGTGTGTGCTGACCCCGCACCCAGGCGAGGCGGCGACGTTGCTGGGCACATGCATCGCCGACGTGCAGGCGGACAGGCCCAGGGCGGCTCAAGCCATCGCTCGACAATATGGGGTTGTTTGCGTACTCAAGGGTGCCGGTACTGTGATTACTTACCCCGATGAGGCGATTGTGGCGCTCTGTGATGTGGGTAACCCGGGTCTGGCCACAGGCGGTAGCGGCGACGTCCTGGCCGGTGCCATTGCCTCTCTGATGGCCCAGGGCTTGTCAGGATGGGAGGCCGCCAGACTGGTAGTATGGTTACACGGGACGGCTGCAGACCGTCTCATTCAGAATCTGAGTGAACCGGGCCTGATGGCCAGTGATTTACCATTGGAGATGGCCGTGGTGCTTGGGGGTTTATCGGCGTGACGTCACGCAGTTGGGAGCTGGCCACCGAGGCGGAGATGGTGGCCCTGGGCAGGCAGATGGCCCAGGTGTTGGCCGATGTGCGTTTGATTGGCTTCAGCGGTGATCTGGGGGCCGGCAAGACCACATTGGTGCGCGGTCTGTTGCAGGCGCTGGGGCATGAGGGGGCTGTGACCAGCCCCACGTTTACCCTAGTGCAACCTTACACCCTGGGTTCGAGGTCTATTTTCCATTTTGATCTCTACCGCTTGCAAGACCCGCAAGAACTGGAGGATATAGGCTGGCGCGAATACTTCCAGCCCGGGCAGTTGTGTCTGCTGGAGTGGCCGGAGAAGGCCCAAGGCCTTTTGCCTGTGGCGGATATAGACGTTATGATTCAAAAACTTAATACGGGACGTCGCGTGGTTTTGAATTCCCAGACGCCGGCGGGAGACGCCGTGATCGCAGCGCTATCATGATGTCATCCCGCTTGTTGCTACTGCTTTGTATCGCCCTCTTCCTGAGAACGGGGTGGGCGGCACCCATCACTGTAGAAAACCTGCGTCTCTGGCAGGCCCCGGATCATTCCCGGCTGGTGTTCGATGTCAGCGGTCCGCTGGAATATCGCTTGTTCTCCCTTGCCGGACCCGATCGCATTGTCATCGATATGGACGATGCCCGTCTCAGCGGACGTTTCCCCGCCCTGAGTCCTGATGACCGCTATCTAAGCGCTGTCAGGACAGCGGCACGTAACCAGGGCCTGCGCGTGGTGCTGGATCTGAAGCGGTCGGTTAAACCGCGCACCTTCGTACTCAAGCCCGGTGGAAATTATGGTCACAGACTGGTCATCGATCTTTATGATGAAGGCAAGACCCAGGCGGTTGTTATCCCTCAGGCGCCGCCCCGCCGTCGCAGCTATTACCTGATCGCCATTGATGCCGGCCATGGTGGTGAGGACCCGGGCGCCATAGGCAAGCGCTATCGCACACGTGAGAAGCACGTGGTGCTGGCCATCGCCAAGGAACTGGCCAGACTGGTGCGACGCGCGCCGGGTATGAAACCGTTGATGATACGCAAGGGTGATTATTATGTGGGTCTGGGCGAGCGCCCGCGCATTGCCCGCGCCCAGCGTGCCGATATTTTTGTGTCGATACATGCCGATGCCGTACCCCATCGACGTGCTCGCGGTTCTTCCGTCTATGCGCTGACCGAGCGCGGCGCCAGTGATCGTATTTCAAAATACCTGGCCAGCAGTGAGAATGCCGCGGACTTATCCGGCGGTGTTCTTGATGACCATAGCGGTCAGGACAAACTCCTGAAAACTGTGTTGCTGGATTTACAACAGACCAAGATCATCGATTACAGTCTGGATCTGGGACATGACGTATTGCGAGAGTTGAAGCGCGTGGGCCCGGTGCATAAGGCGTCGGTAGGGCAGGCGGGTTTTGCCGTTTTAAAATCGCCGTCCATTCCTTCTATTCTTGTTGAGACGGCGTTTATTTCCAATGCAAAGGAAGAACGCAAACTGCGTAGCAAGGCCTTTCAGCGCAAAATCGCACGTGGCATTTTAAATGGTATCAAGCGTTTTCTGGCAAAGAAGGATTTTCAGCCGCAGGGGGTTCCGACAACGCAGGCACGGCGGCCTCAGAAAAATGCGAAACCGCCGCAAGACAAACGTCAGTATGTAGTGCGCAAAGGGGATACTTTATCTGCTATTGCACAACGCTATAACGTCCATGTGGATGCGCTGCGCTTTGCCAATAACCTGCATAGCAATACACTATATGTAGGTAAGAAATTATTAATACCTTGAGCAATATTTCCTGAATAGATTTTTCTAAAAAGAACAACAGTTAACAGGAGTTTTATGACAAGCCGGCGTACATCAATTCATGGCGAGTGGTCGTCACGCATGGCCTTTATTCTGGCGGCCACGGGTTCAGCAGTAGGTCTGGGAAATATCTGGAAGTTTCCCTACATTACCGGTGAGAATGGTGGCGGTGCCTTTGTGCTGGTATATTTGTTATGTGTGATTGTCATAGGTATCCCCATCATGATGGCGGAAGTCATGCTGGGTCGCCGTGGTCGCCAGAGCCCTATCAATACCATGCGTGCGCTGGCGCAGGAAGAGGGCAAATCTGGACATTGGCAGTATCTGGGTTGGGCTGGTGTGCTGGCAGGTTTCTTGATTCTTTCCTATTACAGTGTTATCGCCGGATGGGCCCTGGCCTATGTCGCCCGTTCCGCCAGTGGCGCCTTTGTCGGAGCGGATGCGGTAGCCGTTGGAAATATTTTTACTGACCTTACTTCGGATCCGGAGAAACTCCTGGCCTGGCATACACTGTTCATGGTGATGACTATGGTGGTTGTCGCAAGAGGTGTGCGTGGTGGTCTGGAAAAAGCCGTACGCATTCTGATGCCGGCATTATTGATATTGTTACTGGTATTGCTGGGTTACGCCATGAGTAATGGCGCCTTTGCCCAAGGTTTGCAGTTCTTGTTTTCGCCTGATTTTAGTCGTATTACTCCCGGGAGTATCCTGACGGCCATGGGCCATGCCTTTTTTACACTTAGCCTGGGTATGGGTGCGATTATGATCTATGGCTCCTATCTTCCAGCGCATACATCCATAGCCAAGGCGTCCTTCGCCATTGCCGGAGCCGATACCCTGGTTGCCTTGATGGCCGGCATGATCATTTTCCCTATTGTCTTTGCCAACGGCCTGGAACCGGCTGCGGGGCCGGGCCTGATTTTTCAAACATTGCCTATCGCCTTTGGTCAAATGTGGGGGGGTACATTCTTCGGTACGCTGTTTTTTATTTTGTTGGTGTTTGCTGCCTGGACATCAGCGATATCGCTGATTGAACCAGCTGTCGCCTGGCTGGTTGAAAACCATGGAATGAATCGAGTGTATGCCGCGGTGTGGGCAGGGGCTGTGACTTGGCTGATGGGACTGGGAACCTTGCTATCATTTAGCATATGGTCCGATGCGAGAGTCTTTGGAAAGACCTTCTTTGATTTGCTGGACTATTTGACCGCCAACATCATGTTGCCATTGGGCGGGCTATTCATTGCCTTGTTTGCGGCATGGGTTATGTCGCGCGAGGCATCGCGTGACGAATTAAAGCTGGATGATGGATCGGGATACCGGGCCTGGCGCTTATTGGTGCGATATGTGTCACCGGTAGCCGTGGTCATTGTTTTTCTAAATGTGATCGGTGTGATTACGTTCTAGGAACTGCAAACAAGCATTCTAGAATTGTACGGCACTTACCGGATGCGGGTCGCTGGTCTGTTCCTGGGCCAAGCGATCTATAATGAGTTTGGCCAGCCTGTCCTGTTCCGCCTTGTTATCCAGTGGCGCATGATCTCTGTCGGTAATAAAAAATATATCCTCCGCGCGTTCACCGTAGGTCGATATTTTGGTGGAGAGCAAAATAACCTTGCTCTCGGCCAGGGCCTGGGCGATGTTGTACAATAATCCCGGTCTGTCGTGGGCGGAGACCTCCATCACTGTTGAGCGCCCGTTTACCGACTCGCTGAAACAGACGCGTGTCTCTATAGGAAAATGTTTCAGTTGACGTGATAGCAATAAAGAAGGCTGTGCGGTTTGTGCCCTGGGGTTAAGCAATTTATCATGCAGTTGTTCTTGTAATACTTGTAAGGCTCTCTTGTCGCGTATGGACTTGTTGTTCTGGTCCATGACAACAAAGGTCGACAGGCTGAAACCATGAGTGCTTGTGGTCAGTCGTGCATCAACAATGGAAAGGCGTAAGGTATCGAAGGCGCTTGTTAGTTGTACAAAAAGGCCTTCGGCATCAGGGGTATAGAAAAAAAACTCGGTGCCACTGATGTATGGATTAAAACGAGTCGCTACCACAGGAAAGTCTGTGGCATAAGCAGAAATAACGGCCCTTGCGTGCCAGGCAAGATTGTCCGCATCATATTGAAAAAAATATTGGTTTTCGAGGTTCGCCCAGAAGTGATCAACGCGTCTGTTGCCGGCCTTATCCGGTTTTAGTAATGCCAGTGCGCTGGATTTGTATTCTTTGACGCGTTTCGATACATCTCCAATCGAAGCGCTGCCTAGTAGCAGCATGCGCGATGTAGCGGCATACAGTTGTGCCAGCAAGTGGCCCTTCCATTCATTCCAGACCTCGGGACTGGTGCCGCGCATGTCAGCAACCGTGAGTAGATATAAATTATCCAGCCGTTCCTGGTCGCCTACCTTGTTGGCAAAATCCATAATGACATGCGGATCAGAGATATCCTGACGCTGCGCGGTCCATGACATGATGAGATGCTGGCGTACCAGCCAGCAGACCAGGTGTGTGTCGTAATCACTTAAATCATGGAGTTTGCAGAATGCGGCTGCATCACGCTCTCCCAACACGGTATGATCACCACCACGCCCTTTGGCAATATCATGGAAGAGGCCGGCAAGATACAGTCTTTCCGGTTTGACCAGGCGTGTGATGATGGAGCTGGCGAGCGGGAACTCCTTGTGGAATTCCGGCACGGTAAAACGTCTCAGGTTACGTACAACAAAGAGTGTGTGCTCATCCACGGTGTAGGCATGAAATAAATCATGTTGCATTTGTCCAATGATTTTCCCAAAGGCCGGGATATAGGCTGCCAGTACGCCGTAGGCATTCATACGGCGAAACTCGTGCGTGAGTCCCTGGGGTTGTCTTAATATTTCAAGAAACAGGCTACGGTTAGTGATGTCTTTGCGGTAGTTTGCGTCGATACGATGTAGATTGGCGCGCAGTTGGCGTATCGTACGCACACTGACCCCGGTCAGCTGCGGGTTTTGTTGCATCAACAGGAACAGCTCTAGCATGGCATAGGGCGCATGCTTGAATGTATTTTCATCGCAGACATCTATGGTATTGCCACGTGCCTGGAAACGGCGATTCAACTTTTCTGTGACCGGTTTTTCTTCTTGCAACAGAATTTCTTCAAAATGTTGCAGTACAATTTCATTGATTAGTGACAACTCTTTGACGGTTCGGTAATAGCGCTTCATGAGTTGTTCTACGGCAAGCTCTCCCTTGCGGTTCTTGAATCCCATTTCGGTAGCCAGGATACGCTGGTAATCGAACAGCAGTCTGTCTTCACGACGGTTGGCATGATAATGCAGTCCATTTCTTAAGTGCCAAAGAAAGTTACGTCCCTTTATCAGTGTTTGTTCCTCGGCCTCGCTCAGGAGCTTGTGAGTAACAAGATCCTTCGGCCGCGAAATATTAAAATGTCTGGTGGCCACCCAGAAGATCATCTGTATATCGCGTAGTCCCCCGGGCCCTTCTTTTATATTGGGCTCAAGATTAAAGGCGGTACCATGGAAGCGGGCGTGACGGTCCTGTTGCTCTTGCTTTTTGGCCTTAAAAAAAGCCTTACTGGGCCAGCTGCAGGGGGGCGAGGTTTTCTCGCGCATCTCTGCAAAGAGATGGTCGTCACCTGTTAGGTGGCGCGCCTCCATGAGATTGGTGGTGACGGTAATATCCTTGTTGGATTCAGCAATACATTCTTCTACTGTGCGCACACTGTGCCCTACCTCTAGGCCTATGTCCCAACAAAAGCGGAGTAAGGTTTCTACGAATTCCTTGCAGGCATGGGTATCGTTATGGTCCAGTAAAATCATCAAATCGATATCGGAGGCGGGGTGGAGCTCGCCACGCCCATAGCCTCCTACCGCTACCAACGCAGCGGTAACGTTTTTCGGCAAGAGTGTTTTGTGAGTGCTCCAGGCCTGTATGAGGAGTTGGTCTACCAGCCAGGCATGCAGTAACACCGCAGGCTGTGGTTTGCCGCCATTGAAGTGATAACTGCGTAGATGGGCGCGACCATGCTCCAGCGCATCCTTGAAGACTAAAAGCGGCTGCTTGCCGGTTTCCAGTTGATATCTGAATTGTTTGCGATCAAAGAGCCTGGTTTTTTGCAGAGAAGTGGGCATCAGTGGAATGAATCCATATAAATCTCGATCATCTTTACAAGATAAATCCTGCAAGTTAAGTTTTAGATGTCGTCTCCTTCCAGCTGGGTCAGGACTTCATGGCCTTCCTTGGTGACCAATATCGTATGCTCCCATTGTGCGGAAAGGCTGTGATCCCGTGTCACTACCGTCCATTGATCGGGTAGCAGGCGCACTTCTTTCTTGCCGGCGTTGATCATGGGCTCTACCGTGAAGACCATGCCGGGTTTGAGTTCCACGCCGGCGCCTGCATCTCCATAGTGCAGCACCTGGGGTTCCTCGTGGAAGTGCCGGCCTATGCCATGGCCACAGTATTCGCGCACGACTGAAAAGTGGTTGCTTTCGGCGTGCTGTTGTATAGCGTGGCCGATATCGCCGAGATGGGCGCCTGGCCTGACCTGGTCTATGCCTTTGAGCATACATTCACGGCTGATTTCACTGAGGCGCTTCGCCTGCAGGGAGGGTTCGCCGACATGGAACATCTTGCTGCTATCGCCGTGGTAGCCGTCCTTGATGACCGTAATGTCAATATTGACAATGTCGCCTTTTTTCAGCTTCTTGTCACCCGGGATGCCATGGCAGACCTGGTGATTCACCGAGGTGCAAATGGATTTGGGAAATCCCTTATAATGAAGGGGGGCCGGGACGGCCTGCTGCTCATTGACGATATAGTCATGACAGATCCGGTCCAGTTCACCTGTGGTGATGCCGGGCCGAACATGCCCACGTACCATGTTCAACACCTCCCCCGCCAGGCAACCGGCAACCCGCATTTTTTCGATTTCTTCGGCTGTTTTTATGATGATAGCCATGGCGACTCAAAAAAACCTCATTAGAAACAGTCATCTTTGGAGTGCGCGACTTTACACCATTTTAGACCACAGTGGTCGGGTGCTTAGGCATGACACCGCTGGGGATATGGTGAGGGATAGGGTCCGAAGCCTTTGAAAATATTGTCGAAAACCGGGGCCTGTGGTATAAACTCGCCCACTTTAACCCACACGTGGGCTGACACATGCATTCGGGTGCCCCTCGCTCATTGGGCGGGGGGTTTATGTATGGGGCCTACGGCGGCGTAACCCGAAGGAGAAACTGAATGAGTAACGTCAGCATGCGCCAGATGCTGGAGGCCGGTGTGCATTTCGGCCACCAGACTCGTTTTTGGCACCCCAAGATGCGCCCTTTTATCTTTGGTGAGCGCAACAAGATTCATATCATTAACCTCGAGAAGACCGTACCTCTGTTCACGGACGCCATGAATTTTCTCGGCAAAATGGCCCAGAATGGCGGCAATGTGTTATTCGTCGGCACTAAGCGCCAGGCTTCCCAGGCCGTCAGGGAGGAGGCCGAACGATGCGGCATGCCTTTTGTGAACCACCGCTGGTTGGGCGGCATGCTCACCAACTACAAGACAGTGAAGAAATCCATAGCCCGTTTGAAGGCCCTGGAGACCATGCTGGAAGACGGCAGCACTGAGCGTCTGCGCAAGAAAGAAGTGCTAAGCCTGACGCGTGAGCGCGATAAACTGAACCGCAGTCTTATGGGCATCAAGAACATGGCCGGCCTGCCGGACGTATTATTTGTCATCGACGTCGGTTATGAAGATATTGCTGTTGCCGAAGCAAACAAACTTAATATCCCTGTTGTTGCCGTGGTGGATACCAATTGCCAACCCGATGGAGTCGATTATGTAATCCCGGGCAATGACGATGCTATACGTGCGATTCGCCTCTATGCCTCGGCAGCTGCCGAGGCGATATCGGATGGCGTCAAGTTGCGTAAGACAAATATTGAGGGTGATGCCGATGATTACATTGAGGTCGATGAAGAGACGGATTCCAAGGTAAAGGTCACTGCCAGGAAAAGCAGCAAAAAGGCTGCTAAGAAAACAGCAAAGAAGACAGCAAAGAAAACAGCCCAGCCAGAAGAGATGTCTGAAGAGGTGGCTGCGGAAGAAAAGTCCGCGGAGGTTCCGGCGGCTGCGGAAGAAAAGTC